>JBOHFC010000502.1:0-7511 GCA_050701375.1 Pseudonocardiaceae bacterium | reverse complement strand
AACAACGACCTAGCCACTCACTTCCAGCGGTGGTATCCGGACTTCACCCACCACAGCGGCCCGGCCGAGCTCGCCGCATAGCCGAGCCCTCTCGGGCAGATGATCTCCCCCAGATCCGAACGGTCTCCGAGACCCCTGCGCTGACGGCAGCGCACACGCGGTATCTCGGCCGCAGCCAAGCCGCACCTACGACGGCGTGGCGCGACGCAGTCCCCCGAGCCGAGCAGACAGGGCGCCTACCAAATCGTCGCCGTGCTGCGCGTCCTCGCACACGAGAATCAGATCCGCATCTCCGCAGGCCAGACCGCCGATTCTCTGGCGCCGGTCGCGTTAGCAAGGCCAACCACCCCTTCGACCTACTGCGAGATGGCCTCGAGCCGCACCGAACTTATTAATGGGTCCGTGCTGCGGGGCAGGTCCCCTCGGACGCGATAAATACACAGGCAGAAGGCGGCCGCTCCCCTTGGCCCACGGCTCTCAATGCGGCATTTATTCCGTTATCCAGCAAGCCACGGGATGATATTTTCTTAGCCCTGTTCCAAGCATCGGAATATCCACCGAAGACATGCGAACGTTGCCAGGATCACCACGACATGAGTAAGCTCGACCGAAACTTCTAATGCATGACGGCCCACCGAGTAAGCCTGCCCTCACCGTTGCGCGTAGGTACTCGGAGTCTGGCGCCTACGTCGACGTTGCGGCTGGCTACGTATTCGAAAAGCAACTCCTGACTACGTAGCCGACCAGGCAGATTTAGGTGCGGCTACTGATTGCCCGTGACGGTACGCGTGGGCAGGGTATGGGAAGCCGAATCGGAAATGCCACCGATGCGGTGTTTTTCTCGGCTAGCACCGGGACGACTTTCCTAGGAGGATTTGATGTCTGACGCAGTAGGATTTGTGGAGATCGACGCGCAGCGGGTGGAGCTGCTGCCGGCCCGTACCGTCCTGTCGCTGTTCAGCGCAGGTGGCGGTGGCGGCCGTGGCGGCAACGGCGGCGTGGGCGGCACCGGCGGCGTGGGCCGGGGTGGTCTCGGCCTGAACATCCTGAATATCAATGCGTTCGGTGACCAGACCAACAGTGCCGGTGACGGCACCGGCGGCGCGGGCGGCAGTGCCAATGGCGGGCCCGGCGGGAACGTATACAGCTGATGAGTCGCGACGGCGCCGATGGATGACCGCGTGCGGTGCCGTTGGCCAGGGAGGGGTGGATTCGACGCGGCCACCCCTCCCGTCATCAGCGAGCTACGGAGAGTAGCGGTATGTGGAGATTGGCAATGTGCGGTTGTCGGCATCTCCGGTCGCACCCCCGAAGCCGAAGAGAATTGTGCATTTCGTCCTACCGCAAGAATGGTGGTTGCCGCAGCCTGAGCGACGCTGGCAGGCTCGCTCGGATCCGGCAAACTAACTTAAGCCGCACCGGGCAAGCGCCGGGTGCTCCCCCCGAGGCCCTGGAGCTGTTTTCATGATGCAAGTCTCGTCTCATCATCTGGAAGCACTTCGCACGGTGCTGGCTGGGAAGGTGATCACGGCGGAGGACGCCGACTATGACACCGCGCGAATCCAGTGGAACAATGACGTCGATCGCAATCCGTTAGCAATCGCTCGCTGCGCGTCGCCGGCGGACGTGGCGGCGGCGCTCACCTTCGCCCGGGAACAAGAATTGGAGATCTCGGTTCGCGGCGGTGGCCATGCGTTCTCCGGGGCCGGGGTGTGTGAGGACGGACTGATGATCGACCTCAGCGCGATGCGCCAGGTCTCGATCAGCACCGACCCTCGGCTGGCCATGGTCGGTGGCGGTGCCACCGTGGCAGAACTGGACGCGGCCACCCAGGTGCATGGGCTGGCAGTACCCACTGGGGTAATCAGCCACACTGGCGTCGGTGGACTGACCCTCGGCGGCGGCATCGGATGGCTGACCCACAAGGCGGGATTGACCATCGACAACCTGGTCTCGGCCGATGTGGTCCTCGCTGACGGCCGCTACGTGCATGCTTCCCCTGACGAGCACGCCGATCTGTTCTGGGCGCTGCGCGGTGGGGGCGGTAACTTCGGCGTCGTCACGACTTTCGAGTTCCAGTTGCTCCCGGTTGGACCAGAGGTGCACCTCGGATTGTTTTTCTGGGGGATGGATCAAGGCGAGCAGGTGCTGCGGTTGGCCCGCGACGTCGTACCCAACCTGCCCGTCGATGCCGGCGCCCAGATCGCGATCGGGCTCAACGCCCCGCCGGCACCCTTCGTACCCCCGCAATATCACTTCACCCCCGGTTATCTGCTCATCATCGTCGGGTTCTCCTCCGCGGAGGAACACGCCAGCGTCGTTGCGCCGATTCGTGAAGCGTTGCCGCCGCTGTTCGAGCTCGTCACCCCCATCCCGTACGTGGCGTTACAGCGAACGCTCGACGAGACCGCTCCGTGGGGCCTCCTCGGCTATCAGGAAGTGATCTACCTCGATGAGCTCACTGACGACGTGATCTCGAGGATCGTGGCGCACCTGCCTGCTAAGCGCTCGCCGATGAGCTTCTGCCTGATCTTCCGGCTGGACGGAGCGTATTCGGCGGTTGGCGACGACCAGACGGCCTTCGGCGGTCGACGATCGCCGCGATATGTCGTCAACATTGCCGGCATCGGTGCCAGCCCCGCGGTCTTGAACGCCGACCGGGCCTGGGTCGGGTCGTTGTGGAACGCGCTGCGGCCGTTCGCCAAGGACTCAGGTGGTTACGTGAACTCCATGACGGCCAACGAAGACGATCGGGTGCGGGCGTCTTATGGTCCGAACAAGTACGTACGGTTGGCCCGGATCAAGTCCAAGTACGACCCTGGCAACATGTTCCACCTCAACGCCAACATCAAACCCGGCTGAACTATCCGGGGCGGATAGCTCGTCGAGCACATGACCTCCAGCGGCGAATCCTGCCGAATCTCGTACCCGCGCGGCGACGGTACTACGCTAAGCACCGGGGCACGGCGTTGCATCGCATCGGAGGAGATCGGCCGTGACTGACCTGGTTGCCCGCACGCCACCCCGCGGACGGCGTATTCGCCTGTTGGTCACGATGCTCCTGTTGGGCGTGGTGATCATCGCCGCTGCGGTGCTGCCGGTGCCCAGCCCATTGCAGATGCGCATCTGGTCGCAGTCGGTCGGCATCACCGCACCATTGCTGTTCTTGCTCGGGCACACCCTGGCGACGGTGGCGCCAGTCCCCCGTACCGTGTTCACCCTCGCTGCCGGGTTGCTCTTCGGATCGGTGCTGGGGGTAGCCCTGTCGCTGCTGGCGACGGTGCTTTCGGCGGTGCTGGCCTTCGGTCTGGTCCGCAGCGTGGCTCGCAGACTGGTGTTGCCCCGTCTGGATCACAAGGTACTGCGGGCGGTGGATGCGCGGTTGCACCGTCGAGGCTGGCTCGCGGTGGCGTCATTGAGATTGATCCCGGCAGTGCCCTTCTCGGTGCTCAATTACTGCAGCGCGCTGTCGTCGATCCGGTTCCGCCATTACCTGGCCGGCACCATAGGCGTCGTGCCGGGCACGGTAGCGGTGGTAGTGCTCGGCGACGCACTCACTGGGACTACCCCACCGGCCTTGCTCGCGGTCTCACTGACCGGCGCGGCGGTCGGGATGATCGGCCTGATTTTCGAGGCCCGCTCCCCCGCCCCGGTCCCCCAGGAACAGGTCGCATCGTGATGAGTCCGTCGCCACTACGAGCCGGCGACCGGGAGCGAGCCGTAGCCGACGCCGTCCCCACCGAGTTGTTCATCGATGGTCGGTGGCGGCCCGCCAGCGACCGGAAGACCTTCGATGTCGAGGACCCGTCCACCGGCGCGGTGCTGCGCGCGGTCGCCGACGCCGGTTGCGACGACGGCATGGCAGCGCTGGACGCCGCCGTCGCCGCGCAGGCCGGCTGGGCTCAGTACCCGCCCCGGGAACGTGGCGAGATCCTGCGCCGCGCCTACGAGTTGATGATGCACCGCCAGGAAGACCTCGCGCTGCTGATGACCTTGGAGATGGGCAAGCCGGTGGCCGAGTCGCGGGGAGAGGTCGCCTACGCCGCCGAGTTCTTCCGTTGGTTCGCCGAGGAGGCCGTGCGCATCGACGGTGGATTTGCCACCGCGCCCAACGGCTTGAGTCGGGTGCTCGTGATGCGCCAGCCGGTCGGGCCTTCGCTGCTGATCACCCCCTGGAACTTCCCATCCGCGATGGGCACCCGCAAGATCGGGCCCGCGGTCGCGGCAGGTTGCACGATGGTCGTCAAGCCGGCCAGCCTGACCCCACTATCGATGCTCGCGATAGCCGACATACTCGCCGAGTGCGGGCTTCCCGACGGGGTGCTCAACGTCGTACCCACCTCCAGATCGGGTCCGCTGATGGAGCCGCTGATCCGGGACGGTCGGGCCCGCAAGCTGTCGTTCACCGGCTCCACGGAGGTGGGCCGCCTGCTGCTGGAGCAGTGCGCCGAGCAGATCATGCGGACCTCGATGGAGCTCGGCGGCAATGCGCCGTTCCTGGTCTTCGCCGACGCCGACCTCGATGCCGCGGTCGGAGGCGCGATGGTCGCGAAGATGCGCAACATCGGCGAGGCGTGCACCGCGGCCAACCGCTTTTACGTGCACGCGGACGTCGTCGACGAGTTCTCCCACCGGCTGGCCGAACAGATGGGCGCATTGCGCATCGGCCGCGGCAGCGAGGACGGCGTCCAGGTCGGCCCGCTGATCGAGGCCAAGGCACGCGCGCGGGTGCAGCACCTGGTCGACGACGCGGTCACGGGCGGCGCCCGCGTGCTCGTCGGCGGCGAGGCGGTGGATGGTCCAGGCTATTTCTATCGCCCGACCGTGCTGGTCGACGTGCCCGCGGATGCCGAGTTGACCCGCACGGAGATCTTCGGACCGGTTGCGCCGATCACCTCTTTCACCAACGAACAGCAAGTGTTGGCAGCTGCCAACGACAGCCTGTTCGGCCTGGTCAGCTACGTCTACACCAATGACCTGCGCCGCGCCCTGCGGGCCTGCGAGCGGCTCGAGGCCGGGATGGTGGGGCTCAATCAAGGCCTGGTGTCCAACCCTGCGGCGCCCTTCGGTGGCATCAAGCACTCAGGGCTGGGTCGCGAAGGCGGCACCGTGGGCATCGAGGAGTTTCTGGAGACCAAATACGTGGCAGTGGGGCCATGAGCAGCCCAGCGGACCTCACCGCGATCGAGCTCGTCGCCGCGTACCGCAGCGGTGAGTTGTCTCCGGTCGAGGCGACCCAGGCCGTGTTGGATCGCGTCGATCAGCTCGACGGACAGGTCCGCGCCTTCTGCTTCGTGGACGTCGACCGCGCGCTGCAAGAGGCCAAGGCCTCCGAGCTCCGCTGGCACCAGGGCCTGCCCCAGGGTCTGGTCGATGGCGTTCCGACGTCGATCAAAGACGTCTACCTCACGCAGGGGTGGCCGACCCTGCGCGGATCGAGGTTGGTCGCTCCAGACCAGGAATGGCCGATCGACGGGCCGGCCGTCGCCCGGTTGCGCGAGCAGGGTGCGGTACTGCTGGGCAAGACGACCACTTCCGAGCTGGCTTGGAAGTGCGTCACCGACAGCCCGCTGACCGGCGTCACGGTCAATCCCTGGGACACCGGTCGGACATCGGGGGGGTCGAGCGGCGGAAGCGCCGTGGCGGTGGCTCTGGGCATGGGTCCGCTGTCGATGGGCACTGACGGCGGCGGTGCGGTCCGCATCCCCGCGGCGTTCACCGCGACGGTGGCGATCAAGCCGACCTTTGGCCGGGTACCGCACTGGCCGGGAACTCCGTTAGGCACCTTGACCAACCCCGGGCCGATGGCTCGGACGGTTGCCGACACCGCGCTGCTGCTTGATGTGGTATCCGGATACGACCCGAGAGATTGGTCTGCGCTACCACCCACCGCCCACCCGTATTCCAGCGCGCTGGGCAACGGTGTGCTGGGGTTGCGGATCGCGTTGAGCCCGACGCTGGGCTATGCCGAGGTTGATCCTGAGGTGGCCGATGCGGTGCAGAGCGCCGCTGGGGTGTTCCGTGACCTCGGCGCGGAGGTCGAGTTCGCCGATCCGGGTTTCGTCGACTGCGCACGGGAATTTCATGTGCTCTGGTTCACCGCGATGGCCAAGACTGTCGATCGCCTGACGCAGCGCGAGCGCGATCTCATGGAGCCTGCGCTGCAGGAGGTCGTGGCACAGGGCCAGCGCTGCTCTGCGGTGGACTACCTCACCGCCACCGCGACCAGGATGGCGATGGGCACCACGATGGGGGCCTTCCACGAGCACTACGACCTATTACTCACCCCGACGGTTCCGATCACGCCCTTTGTCGCGGGTGAGGAGGTGCCGATCGGGTGGCACTCGCAGCGGTGGACCAGCTGGACGCCGTTCACCTACCCGTTCAACATGACCCAGCAGCCTGCCGCCAGCGTGCCATGTGGATGGACCAGCACTGGCCTGCCAATCGGGTTGCAGGTGGTGGGGCCGCGCCACGCCGACGACCGAGTGCTCGCCGCATGCGCGGCCTACGAGCAGGTCGAGCCGTGGGCATACCGGCGGCCCCCGTTATTGGTCCGCTGACGGGTCAGGCTCGGTCGGGTCTGGTGGTCCGGACGGGGGGGCCTGCGGACGGGTCACATGGTGCGTCGCGCCGGGTTGGCCGCTGAACGCCGGCCGTATCGGGGGACCCAGCGACGGGGTCGTCCCGACCTCCGGTCGCGGCACCTCCCTGCGGGCAACCTCCTCCGCGGCCCGCACCGCGGCCGCCACCTCCGGATCGGTGGCGGTGTCGAACCACCCGGCAACAGCCTCGTCGTCGTCCTCCGGCCGGCTGGAGGCGACGTAATCCCGGCTCGGTTCGAACCGGAACACCCCGTCGTCCCCCGGCGCGCCCAGCATCTTGGTGAATCCCTCGAGGGCCTTGCCGAAGTCGCTGGGCACGATCCAGACCTTGTTCGCGTCGCCCTGGGCCATCTGCGGCAGCGTCTGCAGGTATTGGTAGGCCAACAACTCGGGGGTCGGGCGGCCCGCCTTGATCGCGGCGAACACCTTCTCGATCGCCTTCGCCTGACCCTGCGCCTGCAGGTACCGTGCGGCCCGTTCGCCCTGGGCGCGCAGGATACGAGACTGTCGCTCGGCCTCCGCGGTGAGGATCGCGGCCTGCTTGGCACCTTCGGCTGAGAGGATCGAGGCTTGCTTCTGACCCTCCGCGGTCTTGATCGCCGATTCGCGCTGGCCCTCAGCGGTGAGGATGGTGGCGCGCTTCTCCCGGTCTGCGCGCATCTGCTTCTCCATCGAGTCCTGGATGGACGGCGGCGGGTCGATCGCCTTGAGCTCGACACGCCCAACCCGGATCCCCCATCGCCCAGTTGCCTCATCGAGAACCCCGGACAGCTGGCCGTTGATAAAGTCCCGGGAGGTCAGGGTATCCTCCAGGCTCATCCCGCCGACTACGTTTCGCAGCGTGGTGGTGGCCAACTGCTCGACCGCGGCGATGTAGTTGGAGATCTCGTACACTGCATCCTTCGG
>JBOHFC010000501.1:0-2026 GCA_050701375.1 Pseudonocardiaceae bacterium | reverse complement strand
GGATACGACGGAGCCATGGTGTCGCGCACCACCGCGGTGATCTCACCTAGCACCGGCTCGGTGACGCCGAGCAGCCGCTCGGAGCGCACCGTGCGGCGTAGCAACCGGCGCAGGACATAACCTCGGGCCTCATTGCCGGGGGTCACGCCGTCCCCGATGAGCATGACACCGGTGCGGGCGTGGTCGGCGATCACCCGAAAGCGGACGTCGTCTGCCGGGTCCGCCCCGTAGCGCCGACCGGACAGCTCCTCGGCCAGCGTGATCACCGGTCGTAGCAGGTCCGTCTCGTAGACGTTGGGTACGCCCTGCAACAGCATGGCCACCCGCTCGATACCCATCCCGGTGTCGATGTTCTTTGCTGGCAGCGGCCCGAGAACCGGAAAGTCACTCTTGCCCGGCCCGGTCGACCCTCAGCGCTCGTTCTGCATGAAGACGAGATTCCAGATCTCCAGAAAACGATCCTCATCGACGATCGGACCACCGGGCCGACCGAAATCCGGACCACGGTCAACGTAGATTTCAGAGCTGGGACCGCACGGCCCGGGGACGCCCATGGACCAGAAGTTGTCGTCCATACCCCGGCGCTGGATGCGCTCGGCGGGCATGCCGGCGATCGTGCGCCACAACTGCTCAGCTTCGTCGTCGTCGGTGTACACGGTGACCCAGATGCGGTCCGGATCGAAGCCGTACCCGCCGATGTCCTGGGAACCGGTCACCAGCTGCCAGGCGTGCTCGATGGCACCTTGTTTGAAGTAGTCACCGAAAGAGAAGTTGCCCGCCATCTGGAAGAATGTGTTGTGCCTGGTGGTCTTTCCGACCTCATCGATATCCGGGGTACGGACACACTTCTGGACTGAAGTCGCCCGGCTGTAGGGCGGTGTCGCCTGGCCTAGGAAGTACGGCTTGAAGGGCACCATGCCAGCATTGACGAACAGCAGATTCGGGTCGTCGACCAGTAGCGAAGCGCTGGGCACGACCGTGTGCCCAGCGCGTTCAAAACGGTCCAGGAACCGCTGACGGATCTCGTGGGTCTGCACGGGCCTTCCTTGAGAAGCGGGACGGGTACGGGCCACTGCGACACCGAATACCACCGCAGCGTGACGGCGTCAAATAGTACTGCGGCCTGGTGGTGCAGAGAAACCGCGGGCGATCTACGCGCAATCTCAGGCTGCGTCGAGGCTAGGTTCGCGCGGCGGTTGACGCTCGTGCGCCGGCCTGCCTCGGCCCGAGGTCCATACCGGTACGCTGGGCGACGGTAAAGCGCAGCTCGGCCTCCCGCTGGATCATCCCGGCCCGCACCTCAGCGCCGAAGGAGCCGACTGCTGCGGCCAGTTCTCGAATCCCGTCGCCGACATTCTCGGCCGCGCCTGCGGGAGTGATCCGGTGGGCGGCGACGCGAGCTTTTCGGGTGGCCGCGACCCCGGCGGCAATGCCCAGACCGAACCAGAGCATCCCCTTCATCGCTTGCCCCCATCCCGTCGTCGCCCCCGCGGCCGGCGCCCGGATGCAACGTCCTTGCTGCTCTTGCGACGACTCCGCATCGCTTTGCTCACGCCGTATGATAACGCCGCCACGCGCACCAATGGGCCGCCCAGCGTCGCGGTGAACAGGGCGGTCAGCGCCGAGACGTTGCCGGTCACGGCTTGGGCGTTCGCGGTGATCCCATCCAGCCGTTCCAACTGGGCGTTCACTTGTGTGACGGTCGTGTTCGCGCCGCTGAACAAGGGGTCGGCGTCCTCGCTGGCCTTGCGGATCGCCAGCGTCGCCTCGTCCAAGGTGCGACCCAACTTGATCAGTGGCACGGCTAGCAGACCAACCAACACCACGAACGCCCCAGCGGCAACAAGCGCGGCGATCTGACCTGCCGACACATGCCCTCCCTGCCGATCGCGGTCGACCGACCGCGGCGATCTGATCGCCGCGGTCGGTGATGGGCGCACAGGCCGGCTGAGCCCCTGAGCCCCTGAGCCCGCGAGCCGCGCGTCGTCGCAGCTCATCACGTGCTTGTCTGCGGTACCCCCTATTC
>JBOHFC010000500.1:0-1818 GCA_050701375.1 Pseudonocardiaceae bacterium | reverse complement strand
GGGTTGCGGCTGGCCACCCGGTCCCGCCGGCTGCTCGGCTCGCTGCTGCGCCCGCAGCTGCGGCGGATCAACGCCGCGGTGGGGCTGCTCCTCGCCGACCAGGTGGCGCTGCTGGCCGGACCGCTGCTGATCGCCGTGGCGATCGACCGCGGCATTCCGGCCGCACTCGACGGTCGGCCCGGCCCGCTGATCTGGTGCATCGCCGGCTACGCGGTGACCGGTTTGCTCGACGCGCTGGCCGTCAGCGCATTTATGCGACAATCCGGGCGGATCGGGCAAGACGTGCTGCTTGATCTGCGCGAGCGGGTGTTCGCGCATGTCCAGCGGCTGTCGTTGGCCTTTCACGAGCGCTACACATCGGGCCGGGTGATCTCCCGGCTGACCAGCGACCTGGACTCCTTGCAGGAGATGCTGGACACCGGCCTGGACGGGTTGTTCATCTCGCTGCTGTCAATAGTCGGCATCGGCGCGATGCTGCTGGTGTTGGACGTCCCGCTGGGGCTGGTGGCGCTCGCCGGCTTCGTCCCGCTCGGCCTGCTTGCCCGCTGGTACCGGCGGCGCTCACGGCACACCTACCGCGCCACCCGCAGCTGGATCGCCCTGGTGATCGTGCAGTTCGTCGAGACCATGAACGGGATCCACGCGGTGCAGGCGTTTCGCCGCGAGCGGCGCAATGCCGCAATCATGGACGGGCTGAGCGGCGGCTTCGCCGACGCCGAAACCGAAGCGTTGCGCCTGGTCGCTCGGTTCACCTCCACTGTGCGTCTGGCCGGTTCGGTGTCGGTGGCGGTGATGTTGCTGCTCGGTGCGTGGCGGGTACTCCAAGGCACCCTCACGCTGGGTGTGATGGCGGCATTCGTGCTGTACCTGCGCCGGTTCTACGACCCGCTCGACGAGCTGGCCATGTTCGCCAACTCCTACGCTTCGTCGGCTGCAGCACTGGAGAAGATCTCCGGGCTGCTTGACGAGAGCCCGACGGTCGGCGACCCGGTCGCGCCGGTGGCGCTGCCGGTCCCGGTGCGCGGCGAGGTGGTCTTCGACGGCGTGCACTTCTCCTACGGCGGTCCAGACATCCTGCCGCGGCTCGATCTCGTGATACCCGCCGGCCAGACTGTCGCGCTGGTCGGCGCGACCGGCGCGGGCAAGTCGACGGTGGCCAAGCTGCTGGCGCGACTTTACGACCCGGTGGCTGGTGCCGTCCGGCTGGACGGGGTTGACCTGCGCTCGGTGGCCGACGCCGACCTTCGTCGGGCGGTGGTGATGGTCACCCAGGAGTCGTTCCTGTTCGCCGGCTCGGTGGCCGACAACATCGCGCTGGGCGCCGGTCCGTCGGCGTCCCGATCGGATATCGTGGCGGCGGCCCGGGCGGTGGGAGCGCACGAGTTCATCACTGCGCTGCCCGAGGGCTACGACACCGACGTACGCAAACGTGGCGCCCGGTTGTCTGCCGGGCAGCGACAACTGGTGTCCTTCGCGCGAGCGTTGCTCGCTGATCCCGCGGTGCTAGTGCTCGACGAGGCCACCTCGTCGCTGGACATCCCCTCCGAGCAGGCGGTGCAGGCCGCACTGGCGACCGTGCTCTCCGGCCGCACCGCGCTGATCATCGCCCACCGGCTGTCCACTGTAATGATCGCCGATCGTGTGCTGGTACTCGCCGACGGCGAGGTGATCGAAGACGGTCCCCCAACCCAGCTGTTGGCCGATACCGGCCCCTTCGCCACCCTCCACACCGCCTGGCACACCGCACTCGCCTGACCCTTTCACCCCCTTTCCCGCGTTCTGGATGCAGACTGCGCCAAAAGCGGCCTGGATTGCAGC
>JBOHFC010000499.1:0-2644 GCA_050701375.1 Pseudonocardiaceae bacterium | reverse complement strand
CCTCGGGACCGGTGGCGATCTTCTCCATGTAGAAGACCGCAGAGGGATCGAACATCGTGCCCCGCTCGGACACCGCGAGCACTGCCAGCGCGTTGGGCATTCCCTTGGCCATCAGCGTGGTGCCGTCGATCGGATCGACCGCGACATCGCACTCGGGCCCCTGCCCGTTGCCGACCTCCTCGCCGTTGAACAGCATCGGCGCTTCGTCTTTCTCCCCCTCACCAATAACCACAACGCCGCGCATCGACACCGAGCCGACCAGCTTGCGCATGGCGTCCACCGCCGCCCCGTCACCGCCGTTCTTGTCGCCGCGACCGACCCAGCGCCCAGCGGCCATCGCCGCTGCTTCGGTCACCCGCACCAGCTCCATCGCCAGGTTGCGGTCCGGCTCCTCCTGCTTCGGATTCTGCTGTGGAGTCGACAAAGTACTCATAAGCCCTCCCGAGAGGCCCTGCGCGTCAACGGATTATGAACCGCAAGATTGTGAACTCCACAATCCTCCCAGATCTGTCCTTACTCTGTGAGCGGTTGCGCACCAGGCTGCTGTTCGCGGGCGGCGATCACCGATTCGATGCGTTCCCGAGCGCCGGCGAGGTGCCGCTCGCAGATCGCGGCGAGCTGCTCACCGCGCTCCCACAGCGCCAGAGACTCCTCCAGGCTCAGCCCGCCGGCCTCCAACCTGCGCACCACCTCGGCCAGCTCGTCCCGGGCCGCTTCGTAACCCAGTATCGTCGGGTCTGGGGTCGCGGGGTCTTGGGTGGCCTGGCCTTGACTGGCGGAGCCTTGGTCAGTCACCGGTCACCACCGCGTGCAGCGCTCCATCTGTTAGCCGCACCCGCAGTGCGGTGCCCTCGGGGGCGTCGGCTACCGATCGGAGAACGGTGACCTCGACGTCGGGGTCCACTCGCTGGACCACGGCGTATCCGCGGGCCAGGGTGGCCGCTGGTCCGAGGGTCGTCAGGCGTGCCGCGGTGTGGTCGAGCCCTTGCTGCGCGGCTCGCATCCCGCCGAGCATGGCCCGGTCGGCGCGAGCGCGTAGGTCGACCACGATCTGGGCGCGCTCGCGCAGCAGACGGCTCGGATCGGCCATCACCGGGCGACTTCGCAGCGCATCGAGGAGCCGTCGCTCCCGGTCCACCCAGCCGTGCAGCGCCCGGTGGCAGCGGTTGCGCAGCTGATGGAGCGCGGCGGTTTCCTCCGAGACGTCGGGCACCACACACTTGCCGGCGTCGGTCGGGGTCGAGCAGCGCTTGTCCGCGACGTGATCTACCAGCGGGGTGTCCGGCTCGTGCCCGATCGCCGAGACCACCGGGGTGACGCATCGCGATACCGCCCGGCACAGCGCCTCATCGGAGAACGGCAACAGGTCCTCCACGCTGCCCCCGCCTCTAGCCAGCACGATGATGTCCACCTCCGGATCAGCGTCGAGCACGGCCAGCGCATCGATGATCTGACTCACCGCGAGCGGACCCTGCACCGCCACGTTGTGCACCCGGAACTGCACCGCGGGCCAGCGGGCCGTGGCGTTGCTGAGCACATCGCGTTCGGCCGCGCTCGCCCGGCCGGTGACCAGCCCGACGCAGCCGGGGAGCAACGGCAGCCGTCGTTTGCGTCGGGGATCGAACAGGCCCTCGGCGTCCAGCTGTCGTCGGAGCCGCTCGATGCGGGCCAGCAGCTCGCCGATGCCGACCGCCCGGATCTCGTCGACGCGCAGGCTCAGCGTGCCGCGGTTGATGTGCAGTGAGGGCTTGCCGTGCACCACGACCCGGCAGCCATCCACCAGCGGCGGTTGCCGGTCG
The DNA here is from genome assembly GCA_050701375.1 of Pseudonocardiaceae bacterium. Lineage (GTDB taxonomy): Bacteria > Actinomycetota > Actinomycetes > Mycobacteriales > Pseudonocardiaceae. The sequence goes on along the minus strand of JBOHFC010000499.1, from coordinate 845 downwards.
CGCACGAGCCCGACGGCGCAGGTCAGGGTCACTGACACGTCGGCAACCGGGTCGCGCAGCGTGAGAAATGCGGTACCGGTGCCAGGCTTGGCGCTGACTTGGGTGATCTGCCCTTCAACCCAGACTGCGCCCAAGCGTTCAATCCATGCCGCGATCTTGCGGGTGACGGTACGGACCGGCCAGGGTGCCTCGGCCGTGGTGGCGGGTTCGGTCACTGAAGTGTTGGTCACTGTGGTTTCGAAGTCACTGGGAGCGGACCGTGGCGATCCGGTTCGATAGCAGGGTGACGAACGCCGGACGGTCCTGGTGGACGTGTTCGTACTCCAGCATTTCCATGAGCTGGGGCAATGACAGCCCCCGCAGCTTGCCGCGCAGCTGGGCCAACGACAGCGCTTCATAGCCGTTCAGCACCGAGGTGCTCGGGTTGGCATCGGGTTTGGCGGTGGTGGCGGTTGCGTGCGGCGGCGTGAGGGCCTGGGCTACATCGGCCTCGTCGAACTCCCTGGCCACGGGGACGCTGCCCGGGGCAGGCACTGTCGCAGAGTCGGCCTCAGGGCGTTGGGGCTTTTCGTCCTCGTCGAACGTAGCCCACGGTGGGGTGTCCTCGACAGGACGGAACAGCGAGAACACTTCGTCGCCCTTGATCGCCAGCTCGGTGACTCGTTGCTGCACCCGCATCCCGGCCTGCACGGCACGGCTGGCGGCCGTCACAGGGAGTTCGGCGAGCTGCTCAGGCAGCTTGCGGGCCTGTTCCACAGCGGTGAGCGCCAGGCCCACGGCGACACGGACGGGCAGTGGTAGGTGGCTCATGGTCGTCAAGCCTGCCTCAGTCACCGACCCTATGC
>JBOHFC010000498.1:0-2342 GCA_050701375.1 Pseudonocardiaceae bacterium | reverse complement strand
GCGCAGATCCGGTGTCGCTAGGGCCGAGCGGAAGGCGCCGAGCACTCCTACCTCCTGGGCGCGGCCGTAGTGAGGCCGTCGATCATAGACCGGCGGTCGCATGGCCGGGGGCGGCGACCGAGCGGTGCAGCCAAGCCTGACAGCGGAGGCCATCTGGCTCGCCCGCGCGTTGAGCCCGACTCTAACAGCAGGACCGGGCTGTCATAACGAGAGCCCGCAAGGGCAGGCTCAGGCTACAGCGCGGTACTGCTGCCGCCCGCCGCAGCGATTTTGTCCCGCGCGGAACCGGAGAAACCGTGGGCACTGACCTGCAGCGTGACCCCCGCGATGTCACCATCGCCGAGCACCTTCACCGGCGGACCTTTACGCACCGCACCAACGGCGACGAGCTGGTCGGGGCCCACGGTGCCGCCGGCAGGGAACAACCTAGCCAGGTCGCCGACGTTGACCACCTGGTACTCCGTGCGGAACCGGTTGCGGAAGCCCTTGAGCTTGGGCAGCCGCATGTGGATCGGCATCTGCCCACCCTCGAAGGTGGCCGGCACGTTTTTGCGCGCCTTGGTTCCTTTGGTACCGCGACCCGCCGTCTTACCTTTTGAACCCTCACCACGGCCGACTCGCATCTTGGCGGTCTTCGCGCCAGGGGCTGGGCGCAGGTGATGAACCTTGATAGTCACTTCGCCGTCACCTCGTTCGCAACTTCCTCCACCGTCACCAGGTGACGGACGGTGGCAATCATGCCGCGGACCTGAGAGTTGTCGTTCTTGACAACGGAATGCCGGATCTTGCGCAGTCCCAGCGAGCGCAGCGTCTCTTTGTGATTGCGCAGGCTCCCGATGGCGCTGCGAACCTGGGTGATCTTCAGATCCGCCATGTCACGCCCCCATCCCGGCGGCCCGCGCCCGCAACATGCCAGCCGGTGCCACGTCCTCCAGCGGCAGACCGCGGCGTGCGGCCACCTCCTCCGGGCGCTGCAATCCCTTCAACGCCGCCACGGTGGCGTGCACAACATTGATTGCGTTATCACTGCCCAGCGACTTCGAAAGCACGTCGTGCACGCCGGCGCACTCCAACACCGCGCGAACTGGGCCGCCTGCGATGACTCCGGTACCCGGAGACGCGGGACGCAGCAACACAACGCCGGCTGCTGCCTCGCCGGTGATCGGGTGCGGGATGGTGCTGGCGATCCGGGGAACCCGGAAGAAGTTCTTCTTGGCTTCCTCCACGCCCTTCTGGATCGCTGCCGGCACCTCCTTGGCCTTTCCGTAACCGACGCCGACCATCCCGTCGCCGTCGCCCACCACGACCAACGCGGTGAAGCTGAAACGTCGGCCACCCTTGACGACCTTGGCCACCCGGTTGATCGCGACCACCCGCTCGAGGTGTGGGCTCTTCTCCGGCTGGGCCGCGCCACGGCCGCCGTCGCGGCGGTCTCGACGATCGCTACGCTCGCCTCCGGGTCCGCCTTCCCGCCGCATGCGTCCAGGCATCAGGCGTTCCTTCCGTTGCTCGCGTGCTGCTGTTGTTGCTGACTTGTGCGCTGCTTGCTGTCGAACATCAGTCAGAATTCCAGGCCGGCTTTGCGGGCGGCGTCGGCCAGCACCGCGATCCGACCGTGATAGTCGTAGCCGCCGCGGTCGAAGACCACCCGGTCCACACCGACCGCCTTGGCTCGGGCCGCGATCAGCTCGCCGACCTTCACCGCCCGGGCCTTTTTGTCGCCGTCGATGGCGCGGACGTCCGGCTCGATGCTCGACGCCGCCGCCAGGGTGTGCCCGGCCAGGTCGTCCACGAGCTGTACGCCGATGTGTCGAGACGAGCGGTTGACCACCAGGCGTGGGCGCTCCGGAGAACCGCTGACCCTCTTGCGCAGCCGGAAATGCCGCCGCGTCCTGGCCAGCCGCCGCCGGGTCGAGACGTCCGTGCCGAATCGCGGCCGCTTCGTCACTCCGGTCGCCGACGGCTGAGCCGTCGAGTCGGATCTTGCTGCCTCAGCCATGATCACTTACCTGTCTTCCCGACCTTGCGTCGGATCTTCTCGCCCGCGTAGCGGACGCCTTTGCCCTTGTAAGGGTCCGGACGCCGCAACCTACGGATGGTCGCCGCGATCTCGCCGACCGCCTGCTTGTGAATCCCGGCCACGGAGAATCGCGTCGGGCTCTCTACTGTGAAGCTGATGCCGTCGGGCGCCTTGATTGGCACCGGGTGGCTATAGCCCAACGAGAACTCCAGATCCGAGCCCTTGGCCACCACCCGGTAACCGACGCCGTGGATCTCCATGCGCTTCTCGTAACCCTGGCTGACCCCGAGGACCATGTTGTTCACCAAGGTCCGGGACAGCC
>JBOHFC010000497.1:0-3105 GCA_050701375.1 Pseudonocardiaceae bacterium | reverse complement strand
GCGGAGGAGCCTGCCGGTGGGTCTGAACCAGACCGGCACGACCAGGACCGGTCTGGTGATGAGGATGGTGGGCCCCTCGCTGGGGGGGGGGTGGGCTCGGCGCGGATCGGGCGGGGCGCGGTGGGGAGCAGGTATGCCGGTGCGATGCTGGTGCACGCGTTTTTCGACCGGGTCGACGCGGCCGGGGTGCTCGGACAGGCGTGCGCGGGGTCGGGCCGGGCGCGCTATGACGATCTGGGGTTGCTGACCGGGACGGCCATGGCCTTCGCGCTGGGCGCGTCGAGTGTGGAGGGTGTCAAGCACCTGATCCGATCCCAGCTCGGGCCGCTGGCCGGGTTGGTCGCCCTGCCTGAGCTGCGCACCCTGCGACCACGGCTGGCCGCGCTGGCCGACCGGTGCGACCCGCAGGAACTCCAGCAGCGCCTGGCCGCGGCGATGCTCGCCGCGGACGCCCCCGGGTTGGGGGTGTACTTCGTCGATGATCACTTCGTGCCCTACGCGGGCGCGAAACCCGTGGGCAAGGGCTGGAACACCAAACGCGGTCGCGCCCAGCCCGGCCGCGACGACACCCTGGTCACCGACTACCACGGCCGGGCGGTGTGCTTCGCCTCCGGCGAGCCGACCGGACTGTCGGTGACCCTGCCCGGCGCGCTCGAGCAGCTGCGCACCATCCTCGGCCCGGACGCGAAGATCATGCTCGGGTTCGACCGGGGCGGGTCCTACCCCAAGGTGTTTCAGGCTTGCCGCGACGCCGACGCGGACTGGCTGACCTGGCGCCGCGGAGCCCTGGCCCCCACCACCGCAGCGCCCGTCCGGTCGTTCCGGGTCGACCCGACCGGGACCACCCAGGCGGTCACCCTGGCCCAGGAGACCATCGACATCGACGGCTACGGCACCGCGCGCCAACTCACCCTGTTCGAAAACGACAAGCCGGTGATGCAGATCCTCACCTCCGACACCACCGCCCCCGCGGCGGCGCTGCCGGCCTGGCTGCGCTGCCGCTGGCGCATCGAGAACGTGGTCAAATACCTCACCACCCACCACGGCATCGACTGGCTGTGTGACTACCGCGCCGACATCGGCCCCGACACCACCCCGATGCCCAACCCCGCCCGCGTCGCCGCGAAAAAGACCCTCGCCGCAGCCCAGACCGAACTCGCCGACGCCGAACGCGCCCTGGCCCAACTCCTTCGATCCCCCGCGCACCACACCACGATCAACAAGGCCATCCCCGCCGCCGAAACCCGCATCACCACCGCCCGCGACGCCGTGGCCACCGCGAAGACCCAACGCAACACCCACCCCGCGAAACCACCCGCCAACATCCTCGACCCCGACGCGACACGAGCCCGCCCACACACCGGCCGCCGGGCCCTGCAGATGGTGCTACGCCTGCTGGCCCTCAACGCCCAGTACTGGCTCGCCGACCGACTCAACAACTACCTCCAAGACCCCGACGAATTACCGCGCGATCACCCGCCACCTGCTCCACCTCGGCGGACACCTCACCTACACCCCCCACACCATCACCGTCACCCTCGACCGACCCGCCACCCCCCGACTCACCCAAGCCCTCACACTGCTCCTCGACGAGATCAACACCACCCCACCCCGACTACCCGCAGACCCCCGCCCGATCACCTACCAACTCACCACCACCTGATCAACATTGAACAACGGGCACATGCCGACTTCCGGAGGTCTGAGCCTGGTCACGATGGGTGACGATGGCCAGAGCAGGAACGGGGAGGTTTAGCATCGGCAACGTGGCACTCGGCCGCTCTATCTGCGAGGATAGGTTTCTGCGTGCTACGGTTGTGGTTCTGCCCTGGTAACGGAAGGTAGCCGTATGGTGGCGAAGCGTCGCGCGGCACTGGCGGCAGCCCGCAAGGCCGCTGGTTATACGCAAGAACAACTGGCGGCCGTGCTGCATGTCGAGCGTTCGACCGTGATTCGGTGGGAAGCAGGTCGGCATGCCCCCGTGCCGTACCTGTGGCCGAAGCTGGCACATGTCTTGGGGATCAGCCGTGACCAGCTCACGGCCCTGCTGACAGACGACCATCCAACCGAACCAGTGGCACACCCACCGCCTGAAAGTCGCGCGGTACCGTCGGACGACATGAGGCGCAGAACGCTCATGAATTGGGGTGTAGCCGCTACGGCTGCGGTGTTGGGTATCAGCGCGGGAACCACGATCGGTATGACTGACGTACACAGGTTGCAACGGGCCGCCGCCCGGCTGCACAGCCTTGACCAGCAGCATGGCGGCGACAGCCTCTGGCAAGCAGCTCTGACCCAGGCTCACGTCGGCGGACAGCTCTTGGAGCACGGCAGATACACCGACACCGTGGGCCAGCACTTGCTCACCGCCACCGGCCAACTCCATATATGCGCCGGATGGTTGGCGCTCGACGCGGGTCAACACGAGGTCCGCCCGGAGCTGCTTCAGCGAAGCCCTGGCCATGAGTCGCCAAGCCAATGACGCGCAGATCGAGACACGCGCTTTGGCGAATCTGGCCTACCAGAGCAATGTGCTCGCAAGACCCCGTGAGGCATTGCGGTACGCGGCAGGGGCCGAACATGCCGCTACCGGGCATGGTTCCACGGTATGGCTGGCAACGCTCCCGCAGCTGCGCCTGGCTATCGGCAGCGCGCTCGCGGGCAACGCCCGTGACGCTGACCACGCACTGAGCAACGCCCGGCGTGCGTTGGATCGAGACACCGAGACTGCCACTGAGGAATGGTCGGCATTTCTCAGTCCGATGGAGATCGACGGTATCGAAGCGACCTGTGCCATTGAGCTACAGCGTCCGGATCGTGCTGAACGCTTGCTGGAACAAACTATCGCTGGGTACGCCGCGCAGTTTGCTCGGAACCTGGACCCTGCTGGCTAATTCGATTGAGCCGCCAGGGCGAGGTCGAGGCGGGCGAGGTGGCTGGTTCTGGTGCGGTCGAGGGCGTGCCCGTTCCAGTAGGCGTCTAGGTGGCTGGTGTTTTTCGCGTGTCGGTGACTCGGTGGCGCGGACCGCTCTGGAATGATGATCATGTGACGTTGGGTCGGGCGCCGAGACAGCGAGACTTGTTGCGGTCGACGGTGGAGTTCTG
>JBOHFC010000496.1:0-18418 GCA_050701375.1 Pseudonocardiaceae bacterium | reverse complement strand
CCCGAACGGGCAGCGATGCTGATGCCCGGACGGTAGTCCGCCGACGGTGCGCTCGCCAGACCTTGGCGTCGCGCGTCGCAGGGTCAACGCTGTGGTAGGTATCACGCAGCCGATGGCTACGACAGTGAGTGACACCCGGCGGCTGCGAGCACCACGATCGCTGGCACATCGACACCCATACGGAGCAGCGCCGCGACACATACCGCAGCAGTCGTCCCGGTGGTCACGACGTCGTCGACGAGCACGACGGCCGTGCCGGCAGCCGGCAGGCCGGCCCGGCGCGGCAGCACCCGCCCCGCCAGATTCGCTTGCCGAGCCGCCGCTCCCAGGCCGACTGAGTCGCGCACCCCGGGCGCCACGCGCAACGCGGGCGCGACCGCGGCGGCCACCCCCGCGCAGGCCAGCGCAGCAGCCGCCCGCTGGGCGAGCAACGTCACGTGCTGCCCACCCCGCCGAGCCGCGGCCGACCCCCGGGACGGCACGGGCACCAGGCAGACCCCGGCCCCGCGCCGTTCTGGATGCAGACCGCGGTAATCGAGCACCGGTTTACCGCAGTCTGCATCCAGACTGCGGCTGCCATCGCCTGCGGCGAGGCTGGGAAAATGGAGCAGGGCGGACGCGAGCGCGGCGCCCAGCGGAGCGGCTAGGTCTCGGCGGCCGCGCTCCTTGTAGGCCAGTAACGCGGTACGCAAGCGGCCGCGGTAGGCACCCAGCGCGTACACCGGCGCGTCGGCCCCGTAACACGGCGGATGGATCCGGACTGGTGCCCCCAACAGGACCGCGCAGTCGGAGCACAGCAGCGCGCCGGGCACTCCGCAACCGCCGCAGTAAACGGGTAACAACAGGTCCAGCAGTGGATGTAGCACCTCGCCGAGCATGCCCGAGGAGCAACCACGGTGACGATCATCCGGTCCGCGGTGCGGGCGGCTGTGCACAACGGGGCCGGCCATCCACATCGCCACGGAGCCGGCTTGCGCCAATCAGCGAGCAGGAGTAGCACGAGCCGGTGAGTTTGGAGTAGCTCAGCCCGGGTACAGGTCAGCCCGGGTACAGGTCAGCCCGGGTATAGCGGGGCCGAGCCAGGTCCGATCCCGCCGAGTAGGGGTACCCACACCTCTTGGGTGTCCGAGTACGCCCACAAACCGGTGGCGTCGGCCACCAGTATTTCACGACCCGGTGCGGCGACGACGTCGGTGAGCGGGCCGGTGAGATTGGTACTGGATAGTTGCCGGACGGTGAGCCCGTCCACGGACACCGACGACACCTGCGGGGACGGTCCAGCCGACGCCACCACCAGGAGCTCGGGACGCGCCCAGTCGACGCTCGCGGTCGACGGCAGGCTGCCGCCTCGCAGTACCTGCGGATGACGCAGACTCACCAATCCCGACTCGGTCACCACCGCGGCCACCACCAGGCGGCCGCCGACCACCGCGGCCACCTGCACCCCGTCCCTGGACGACCGCAGCTCCGAGATAGTGCCCAACCTGGCCAGTTCGGTGGCGTCAATCTGGTAGGTCAGCGGCGGGCCGGCGCCGGAGAGCGCCACGCCCACCACCGTGCGACCGTTCAGCACGGTCCACACCTCGGTGCCGGAGGGGCGCCAGGTGGGTCGGGTCATCGCGGCCGCGTCCAGTGGCACTGGCACGAGATCGCCACCGGATGGGCCCACCCGCAGCTGCGGGCGCCCGCCCGGACCGGCAACGACAGCCGCCAGCAACTCCCCACCGGGATTCGAGCTGGCCGCGCTGAGCACAGTTAACTGGCCGGCTCCGGCCATGCCCGGTGCCGGAGTGCCATCCAGCCTGCGCAGTCGACCACCGATGACCACCTGCCCGGGCACGTCAGGCCGCGGTCCGGACGGCGCGGCGTAGGAGGCGATATCAGCCAATCTCCACTCCGCTTGCTCAGCCACCAGGGGCTCACCGTCGGCAAGCAGTCGCATCGGGGCGGGGACCAGGCCGTCCAGGGAGTTGACGATCTGCGCCGCGACCAGCCGCCGTTGCTGATCGGTCAAGGCGTTCACCCCACTGAGATTGATCACCGTCCGTCCCGAACGGCTGACCAGCACGTTGGATCGCAGCCGGGTCCCGTCGGGGATCGCCGTCCGGACGGCGCCGGCCAGCCGCTCGGACGGGCCGTTGAGCAGCAGATCCAACACCCGCCCGGGTAGCGTGGACGCCGGTTGGGCGGGCACCCACCGCAAATCGGGTACCAGGGTGCCGCGGCTCGGGTCGACGAAGCTGATCCGGACTTGGCGGTAGTTGCGCTGTAAGGCGCTGGCCTCCACCAACACGCCCGGCGGAGGGTTGGTGATCCGCCACTCGCCATGCTCGCTGATCACGTCGAGCGGGATGGAGAAGGTCCCCGCCTCGGGTATGAAGCTGCCGTCGGCGGCGAGCACGCCAAGCCGCGAACCCCCCACCCGGATCCGACGGACCCCATCAGGGGGGCCAGCCTGCGGCGCTGCCCCAGGAGCATCCTCGATCACGGTCAAGCCGGCGTGGTCATTCCAGTTCGCCGCGGCGCTGCGGGACAGAAACGCGCGGGCCGCGGCGTGCCCGTCCGTCGAGCTGCCGGTGGCCTCGATGAACTCGCGTACCAACCGGAACGGGTCCACCCCCCGTTCCGGACCGGCTGATGGCGCCGATCCGGAAACCCCCGGCATCGACCGCACCACTTGGAGATCGGAGCTCTCCGGGACAGCCGCGCAGCCCACGAGGGAGGCAGTAATGAGCAGGGCGGTGACCAGGATGGGTAGCAGGCGCCTCGGCATCGTCACCGGCCCGGTCCGGCCGGCACTACAGGTCCCTGCACGGGCGGTCCCGAGCCTGAGGACCCCCCGGAAGGGCCCAGCGGCAGGGGGCTGCTGGTGAGCTCGATGTCCCGGCTTCTGGGCAACGTGAGCCGGAAGGCGCTGCCCTGGCCGGGGGTACCCCAGGCCTGCAACCAGCCCCCGTGCAGGCGGGCGTCCTCAAGACTGATCGACAGCCCGAGTCCGGTGCCCCCGGTGCGCCGATCACGCGACGGGTCGCCACGCCAGAATCGGGTGAACACCAGGTCCTGCTGGCCCGGCCGCAGCCCGATGCCGTGGTCACGCACCAACACCGCGACCGCGTCGGAGTCGGCCGCGACGATCACCTGGACCGGGTTGCCCTCACTGTGGTCCAGCGCGTTGGTGAGCAGGTTGCGCAGGATTCGCTCGACCCGCCGCGGATCGACCTCGGCGAGCACCTCCTGGTCCGGCAGGACCAGCTCCAGCGGGGTGCCGGCGCGGTCGGCCACCGCGCGCACCGAGGCCGCCGCGCTCGTCACGGTGTCGCGCACGTCGACCGTCTCGCCGTGCAGCTCGGCGACCCCGGCGTCAAGCCGGGAGATCTCCAACAGGTCGGCGAGCAGCGTCTCGAACCGATCCAGCTCGCTGACCAGTAGCTCGACCGGACGGTGCAACACCGGGTGCAGCTTGTCGCGTGACTCATAGAGCAGATCGGCAGCCATCCGAACCGTGGTCAGCGGGGTGCGCAGCTCGTGCGACACGTCGGAGGTGAAGCCGCGCTGCAGCTCACCGAACTCCTCGAGCTGGCGGATCTGGCGCTGGATGCTGGCGGCCATCTCGTTGAACGAGGTGCCCAGCCGGGCCATCTCGTCTTCCCCGACGACCGGTATGCGCTCGGAGAGGTGGCCGTCGGCGAAACGTTCGGCGACTTCGGCGGCTTGGCGGACCGGGACCACCACCTGGCGGGTCACCAGGCTCGCAATGCCCGCGATCAGCACCAGCAGCACCAACCAACCTACAACCAGGGTGCCCTGCACCAAAATCAGTGTGCGCTGCTCAGCGGTGAGCGGGAACAGCAGGTAAAGCTGCATGGTTCGACCGGCGCTGGCGACCGGCATGCCGACGGCCAGCATGGTGACCGCGGTTGAGCCCCGTTGCACTGTTGTGATCTTGTGGGCGAGCGCGCCGCGTTCCACCGCGGAACGAAGAACGGCTGGGACATCGTTCAGAGGACCGATCTTCTGCCCGGTGCCGGCCGCCCCAGACGGGTCCCCGCCGTCGACCAGGACCGGCTCGTAGGCGCCGGCGTTGGCCGTGGCCGGACCCGTACCGGTCGGGTCAGGATTGGTCAGCCGATCCACCGCGGTGGTGAGCCGGCCATCCAGCGACACCGAGGTGGGATCCACCGCGCTGAGCTCGGACTCGACCAGGATCCTGCTGTTCTCCGCCTGCGACAGCGCAGCCTGCGTCTTGTTCTCGATCAACCGTTGGGCGAGCTGGGCCTGCAATATCATGCCCAGCACCAGCACCACGGTGGACGACAGGGCGACGGTGCTGCTCACCACCCGCACCTTCAGCGAGCGGCGCCACAGCGAGCCGAACATCGCGGCCAGCTCGCCGCTCGCTTCGGTGACCGGGCGCAGCTGGTCGGTCGCCCGGTCGGCGAGCGAGGTCACCGCGAAATGATCCCTGAACCGGGGATCCGCAGCGTTGGGGTCCTCACGCGGTGCCGGCCTTGTACCCGACACCGCGCACGGTGAGCACCACCTCGGGATGCTCGGGATCGCGCTCAACCTTGGAACGGAGGCGCTGTACGTGCACATTGACCAATCGGGTGTCCGCGGCGTGCCGGTAGCCCCAGACCTGCTCGAGTAGCACCTCGCGGGTGAAAACCTGGCGAGGTTTACGGGCCAGCGCGAGCAGCAGCTCGAACTCCAGCGGGGTCAGCGAGATCGGCGTCCCGTCCCGGCTGACCCGGTGACCTGGGACATCAATGGCGAGGTCGCCGATGGTGAGTTGCTCTGCGGGATCGGTCTCGATGCGGCGCAACCGGGCGCGCAACCTCGCCACCAGCTCCTGGGTCTTGGGCGGCTTGACCATGTAGTCGTCCGCACCCGACTCCAGGCCCAGCACCACGTCGACGGTATCGCTCTTCGCGGTGAGCACCACGATCGGGACATCAGACTCGGCGCGGATCGCCTTGCACACATCGATGCCGCTCATGCCGGGCAACATCAGGTCCAACAGCACCAGGTCCGGCTTCAGCTCACGCATCGCGGGCAGCGCTTTGGTGCCTTCGCCGACCACAGCGGTCTCGAAACCTGCCTGACGCAGCGCGATGGACAACATCTCAGCGGACGAGGGATCATCCTCCACCACGAGCACACGAGCTGCCATGCATACCATCGTGGCATTGCGCGCGACAGTCCCGGCGCTCGGGCGGCAGTCGCTTGGCAGCCGCCTCTCCGGCAACCGCTCACCCGACGAGCAGCTGCATCGCCAGCTCGCTGAGGTTGCTCATTGCGGGGGCGCCGGCAGTAGCGCCGTCTAAGACAGACCACGGGGCAAGCCAGCCACTGGCGGCCAGACCGTCATAGACGGCTGCGCACCGCGCCTGCAATCCATGATCACTCTCATACAGGTCATTCGCCCGCGCGCTGTCGGCCTCGGCCCGGCGATCCGCACGGGCAGCGGCGACGCTCATCGGCACCCGCAGCAGCAACTGGAGATCGGGCACCGGGACACCGAACCGGTCGATCTCCAGGCCACGGAGCCATTCGACGAACGGGCCCTGCGCGTCCTTGTGCAGCCGCGCCGCGCCGTATGCCGCATTGGACGCGACGTAGCGGTCCAGCAGGACCACGTCGTGTCCGCGCCGCAGCGCGCGCAGCTGCTCGGCGGCGTCGCGCCGGTCCAGGGCGAACAGCACCGCCATGCCGTGCACCGAGCCGGCCAGATCGCCCAGCCGCCCGTAGAGAGCGTCACGTGCAAGCTCGGCGTGCACGTCGAGGTCGTAACGAGGAAACGCCATCCGGGCCACACTCGCGCCCCGGGCGCTCAGCGCGGCGACCAGCCCATCGGCGAGGGTGCGCTTACCCGCCCCATCGAGCCCCTCGATCACCACCAACCGCCCCATAGGCACACGGTATCCCCGGCATATCGGGCTCGTGTGCACAGTGTGCCCGGCTGTGTCACTACGCTCGGCAGTCGTGGCTGTTCCGACAGAGGTTGACTGCGTTGTGGTGTCCTACAACAGTGCCACGGATCTTCCCGCCTGCATTGACTCGCTCACCAGCCAGGAGGGTGTCTCTCCGTGTGTCGTCGTGGTGGACAACCTGTCGTCCGATGACAGCGTGGGAACCGCTCGGCAGCTTGGCTCCGTGGTCATCGCCAACGACTCGAACCGCGGCTTCGCGGCGGCAGTGAACCAGGGACTACAGCTGGGGTCCGCACCGTGGGTACTCATTCTGAATCCGGACGCGCAGATGATGTGCGGCGCACTCTGCGCTCTTCTCGAGAGGGCTCAGGCAGAGGCGTCGGTTGGATGTGTGGGGCCTCGAACACTCGACGACGACGGCACCGAGTATCCGAGTCGACGATCCTTTCCCGGCATCATGACTGCTACGATCCACGGGCTTCTCGGTTCCGTATGGCCGGCCAATCCGGCAACCCGTCGGTACCATGCCGATGACACTCCTCACGACCAGGCTTCCATCGTGGATTGGGTGTCGGGGTCCTGCATGTTGCTGCCGCGGCGGGCTTGGGAGAGCGTTGGCGGGTTCGATGAGCGGTATTTCATGTACGTCGAGGACATGGACCTGTGCTTCCGGCTGCGGCGCGCCGGGTGGAAAACCGTCTACGAGCCGACCGCGACGATCATGCACGCTCGTGGACAATCGTCGCGGCATCGCCCGCTTCGGTCAGTCCTGCACCACCACGTCGGGGCGGCCCGCTTCTATTGGCGATCAGCCAACCGGTGGCACCGGCCGATCACGTGGCCCGTTGCCGTTCTTGTTTTGGCCGTCAGGAGCGCCGCTCAGGTGTCAGCGGGGGCGCTGCGCGCTGGTCGCTGAAGTAACGCGCAAGATGGGTCGGTCGCCAGGATTCGTCCTGGCAACGGAACCGGTAGCCGCGAATGCTCATGCGGCAGCCTGCTGCCGCACACAAACAACGGGGCACCGCGATGCTTACGTACTCGGTGGTTTCATAGTCCCATGTCAGCTCGTCACCCGGTTGGATACCTCGTAAGGCGACGAAATCGTAACCGTTCTGACTGTTGTCGACAACACCGGTGTTCGGCTGGCATGAGTGGTTCATGAAGCGAGCGGGAGCGTCGAGTTCGACATGCGTGTCCCAGTCCTTCTGGAAAGAATGGGTGGTGCGTTCCGGAAGAACGGCTACCGCACGGCCGACGACCACAAGTTCTGCCAGACGAAACCCTCGCAGGGCGATGACGCCGCGCCCTTTATGCTCGGACGTCACGATGCAAACGTGCCTAGATGTGTGTATTAGCATAACCAACATGCTCCAGATCGATTCAGCGATCGCATGTAGGTCAGTTTGGACTCACCGCCGGTAACATGCGAAATGTTGCGGCTTCGCAGATAGCGTTGGACAACGTCGACGAGGAAACGAAGCTCCTCATCAACGGCATCTGCGGACGTTCGCGCCAGGGTTCGGCTGTGCAGGTATTCAATCTCGACCTGGTAGAGGTGCTTGTACTGCAAGTCGCGAAGGGGACGGCACCAGTCGACCATGAGCCCGTAGACGTTCCCCGTACGCGTCGCTTCACAGGTGGTGTCGAAGCGGGTTCTGCGGAAAGATCCCACGTAGCTCGCATTCACCTTCGCTTCCGTCCGCAGGTACGTATCGAATCCTGTTTGCGTGACAGGGATGGCGACGTTTCGCCAGCGTGTCTCTCGCCGTCGGATCGTGTCGCGAATGAACCATTTACGTTTGACGATCACCGTTCCGGTCGAGTCGGGTATGAAGGAGATGTACCCGGCGTCGCCGACCGGCTCTGCGATTGCGAACATGTGGTTGTCGAAATCCCACATTTGATAGTCGTCACGGTAGTCCCAGATGTAGCCGGGCATCTCGCACGAGCCGACCAGATTTCGCAGGTCGACCGCGATGCCGTGGATGTCGACGGGCTCGGTGAGCGTGATCTTGTGCTCGATCTCGTAGCCCGGCCAGAAGTTGACGTAGCAGCACTGGTGGTTGTTGAGGAACTCCCGGTGGCGCTCGGCGTGGCTGACAGCCTCGGAGAGGAGCGCGGGAAAGTTGATGTGCTTGCCAGCGACGTGGACGGTGCCTGCCCGGACGAACAGCGCGTCGCGATCACCGAGCCTGACCTGTGTGTGCAGGAAGATGGTGCCGCTCGCGCGGCCAAGGATGAACAGAGGTGCGACGGCCCTTCCCTGCCACAGAGCCTGGCCTAGCCTTCGCAGTGTCGGGCCGGCGTTCAGGTCGCGAAACAACGGTGCGGCCAGTACGACGGCGTCCGCGATAGAGCCGGTGCAGACCATGGCCTGAACAGGATCGCTCTGCGGCCAGTTCACAAGCGTGGTGTTGCGGTCTGCTCCGCCATCGGGCAGTTCACTCACCAGTACCGACTGCTGGCCATCCCACCTCTCGCCAACGCGCCACAACGCGGGGCCAATTAACAACACTCGTGACTGGTTTCGTTCGAACATCAGTATCGCCGTTTCCGTTGCCGGGTACCGGTGCGAAGAGTGGCTAGGGCGCCGGCTAGGGCGATCTCCGCGGTGGCCGCGACGTCACTGGCGACCGTGCTGAGCGTGAGGTCGACCGGTATGCGTTCGAGTCCTGGACCAAATACTGCGCGCTCGTCGATGGTCGAGAGGTCACCGCGCTCCACAAGCCGCGCCTGGCGAATTTCTTCAGGACATTCCAAACGTATTATCGTGAACCCGGCCTCCCGTAAACCGTGAGCATCCGGCGCCGGTTCGCGCAGATCGTCGTTGATCACCGCCGTGTTCGGAGCCAAGCTCGCGACCGTCTGGAGGAACCTGTCAAGCAGTGCCCTGTCCGAAATTCGCCGTAGGTACCGCGCTATGTCCACCATGAGCTGCTGGTCCTGTCTCGCTTCGTCTACCGTGACACCGGCCTCAGCGTAGAAGATGTCCTGGAGACGGTAGAGCGGAGCCGAGAGCTTTACGAACTTCGCCGTGTAGCCATCGCGACATAATGACTGCGTGAGCGCGCCAGCCAAGGTAGACTTTCCTGTTCCGGCGAGGCCCACCAACGCGATCCTCGGCGCGAAGCTGTCCGTCACGATTTCCCTCCGATGCTAATGTATCCGTTCGATCTCAAGCACACAATATCGCCGTTGAATGGCAGCGAAATTATCGGGGTGCTCACTGCAGGAACGCGATATTCCCGAAGCAGAATAGCGAGATGACAGAAACGGGCAGCTCCACGATAAAACACAAATCCGGCCACGTGCGGGATCAAGGTCGCGAAGATGGCGTAGGGTCGTTCGGCGATCACGACCGGTGGTTGCGAGTACGTGCTGATTCGCTGCACGAGCTGAGAAACGTACCCCTCGGTCGGCAGAGGTAGCGGTTGTCCCACCGACACGATTGGTTCCTCACTCGCCTTGACAAGGTCTCCGATACCGGCGGGGTCCATCAGTAGAGCGGGTCCTTCGCATGTTCCCTCGCTGATCACGGCACCTTTGGCGGCGACGTCCTCGGCGGCGCCTGTCCGGGAGTAGTCCACAGGAGTTGCAAGGTCGCCATGCAGCGACCACTCCACAACCGCAGGTCCACACCGCGCGGTGAAGAGCCGCGTCACATCAGCAATAGTTGAGAGCATCTGGGATGTCCATCCCGTCGGAATCAGCTGCGGTTCGGCGAGCCGCCCTTCATATACGGTGAGCTCGTCGGTGTCAGCCAGTCCCCGGTTGATCGCGAATAGTCCGGCATGGCTGTACTCGATTCGCACTCCACCGTCAGCGAGAACGCCACTGAGCGCGCCACCGCGGCCGGTGATGAATTCGCGTACGACGACGGTTACGAGCGCGCTCGGGTCGTCTCCGCACAGGTCCCGCATAGCTACGCCCAGCTTGGGTGTCGGTATGATCCGCTGGCGCTCGCTCGGTGAGATATCGAGCAGCGCGGTCTCGCCAAGCTGGTGTTCGACACGGACCCAACCGTCGCCAACCGTTCCACGATGGTTGAACCGCACCACCAGAGCCGCACCGAGCGAGCAACCATAATCGGTCGCCACCGCGTAGAGACGGCACCGTTTGCGACGATAGTGGTCGATGACGTCGTCGAGCTGTCCCAATGGAAACTCGCGTTCCGGTGGTGTCTCGCCGTAGAGCGGGCTCACACGAAGAACAGGCTGTTGACTCCTGCCAACAGGAAATCGAGGGGCTGGAGGCGCAGGCGGCGCAACCGTGAGGGACCGAGCCTGGATGACGTGGATCTGTTTTCCATCCCACGCCCATTCGATTTCGAGGTCTCCGCCGCCGAGTTGCTGACGCAGATGTGAGGCTACACGCGCAGCGTGCTCATGAGGCAGCCGCGACGATTCGAGGGGAAGGCTGAAGCAGTGATGATCGGGCTCTGCCGTGCCATCCACTAGCCTAGCTGCGAGGCCGGCTACGCTTTCGACCTCAACCGTGTCCCGGTACACGGCTGCGACCCCCGCGCAATGTGCATCGACCATGCGCTGAATCACCACGGCCATCTGCGGCGGCCGCCATTCCGCGTGTGATCGGTGCACTTGGGCCTGGGTAGAAAACCACGATTTCCAACACTCGATCACCGCGCGGTTCAGCGCGTATGGGGCGACATTCGACACCGAGGTGTACAGGCCCGCTCGGCTGGCGTGTAGGCCGTCCTCGTCGAGAGCCGAGGACCGCACCGCGAGCCTCGTAGCACCAAACAGGTGTTCGCGCAATGCGCCACTCAGGGTTTCTCGCATCTCAGTCGTGAGCTCCACTGTCGCCAACAGTCTGGCCGCCCCACTGCTTCGTGCAGAAGCAGAGTCCCACCCCGACCAGTCGGCGGAGACCAACTCAAGCTGAGTGCTAGCTGCCTTCCGGAACCAGCTTTCGGGAATCACCACGAAATCCGGCACTGCGGCGAACGCCCGAGCCTGGGCCAACCCCACCGCCTTGCCCCCACATGCTGCGATGTTGACCTTGCCGCTAAGTGCGACAATGTCCTCACGCTCGGGTGAAATCATGAAAAATTCTCGTCGCACATGGACCGACACTGTGCTGGTACTTCCCGTCATACAACTCGATGTTGCCCACTGGCTTCCACCAGACCATTTGCCCGATCTCCATCCCGGAATAAATAAACAAATTCTTGACTGGAACCAGTTGAAGTGTCCACTGTCCGATATACCCGATGTCCCCGAGGGATGCCGACAGATTGATGAACAGTCCGAGACGCGCCACTGAAGATCTCGCCGAAAAGGTAGGGACATAGTGGTTACTGCCCATTGTTTCCACCGTCGACGCCAGATACAGACGCTGCGAGCGCAACATGTAACCCTCTGGCGGCATTGGGATGATTTCCGTAGCAGATTCTTTCTTTGGATCGACCACCGCATCTCGATAGACTCGGAGAGTGTTACCAATACGAAAATTGTAGCTATTCGGATTTATTCGATCGGGGTTAAATGGGTTGATCGTGATTCGACCTGCAAGGAATTCGGCGAGGATCTCGGCGCCTGTTAGAATCATAACCTACCTCGACCCTGGAAGCGCCCGTCGATGGACAATTTCGAGCATTGCACTTCGGTCGACCCTAGGTAGCGACCCCGGTATGGAACCGCAATTCCAACAGTCGACCAAAATGCGAGCTTTCCTATTGACATTCGCGGATACACGACTATCCGCTGAATGGATCTAAGTTCAAGCGTCCAGCGAACGATTGCTCCCATGTGACCTAATGGCGCACTGAAGTTGATCCATACTCCCAGCGAGGCGACTGATCGTGTCGCATGGAGTGTTGTGGCGAACGAGTGAGCCCCCAATATCTCGGCGGTCTCCCCGAGATAGAGTTCGTTAGGCTCTAGAACATAACCACTCGCTGAGATAATATCCCGCCGCATCTGCGGGACCGTCCGCGCGTCGAGATCGACTGCGGTACTCACAAGGATACTGTCGCCGAGGGTGACGCGGTAGCTGTTCGGTTCCAGATTGTCCGTCGCGAACGGCTTGATGACGATCTCCCCTCGCCGCACCGCACGTGCGATCTCTGAGCCGGTGAGGATCATTCGAGCTCCGCAGTGAATAGTCAGACGGTGGGCTGCTCAGTATCGCGTAAGTACTCTCATGCCGTCTTGCTCTCAGCGCGCTTGTGGTCGGCCGACTCCTCTCGCATTCTGTGAAGCGCGTCCATACTCGCGTGGGCGAGCTTTTCTAAACCCCCTTCGGTGACTATCATGCATAGTCCGGTGGAACGTGGTCCACCAAATCGAAATTCAGCCTCGTCGCCTACAACCTCACACGAGATATCGCAGTGACCTTCGATTTTCGCCCAAGAATCAACGCTGATCCCGCTCACAGTGAATACCCAACCTCTCTCACGTTCTCGATTCCAGGTCGTGCCCGAAGCTGTGACTGGCGCGTGCGGTGGAGCGGTATAAGAGTGGTGATCCCGTTCCCAGACCAGCATGTCGTTAAGCAAGTTTGACCGCGGTGCCGCGCGTCCGACGCTCCACGACTGCATAGCCGGGAACGATGAGCGGGGAGGTCCGCTTACGTCAGGCGAAGTAGCCGTGCCGGGTTGCGCTGTCAGATGGAGGTCCATGGGCATCGCCTTCAGCTCGATAACGGGGTCCTGTGAGAACCTTCGCGTGGATGCGCGCAACTGAGAACCGACACGAACAGGCAGGCGTACTAGGAGACTTTCTAGGAGGATTAGCTGATCCCTTCCACCCGCCATGCCGCCGTAATACAGTCGTGACAACGACAGTGAAGGGGTCGGCCATGGGCGCTCGCCCGAACCGGGCGTTCCAACTCGCCCGACGAACCCGGGCGCTCACCCAGGCCCAAGTCGCCGCGATGATCGCTGACCTGGTTGAACAGGCCACCGGCCAGCGTTGCGGGATCGACGCCGACTACATCTCCAAGGTCGAAAGAGGTGAGATCAGCTGGCCAGGTAAGGCATATCGGTCTGCCTTCCGGGCGCTGCTTGGCGCCACCTCGGACGCTGACCTGGGGTTGTACTGCCCCCGCTCGAACGAGGCTACGCTGATCGTCGCACCGTCTATCGTCGCGGATAAGCCGACGTGGGCGGAGGACGTCATGCTCGACCGGGACCTGATCCACTATGCCAGCGCGGCCGCCCTCGGCGCGCTGTCGGCTCATCTACCGGACATGCTGCGCGGTGCTCTACACCGCACCGCCGTTCCCGCCGGAATTGACGACCACCACGTCAACCAGCTCAACCAGGTCGTGGAGTTCTTTCAACATTCGGACGTGCTATTCGGCGGAGGTATGTCCCGCAACGCCGTCGCCGGGCAGCTGGAGTGGTCCTGCGACGTACTCGCCAAGGCGTCCATGTCCGATCCGGTCCGCCGGTCCTGGCAGTCGGCCACCGCCCGACTGGCCGACGTCGCAGGATTCATGTCCTTCGACTGCGGCGACCACCTTGCCGCTCGCCGATTCTTCCTCGTCGCGCTGCAGCTCGCCGCTGAGGCCAGCGACGTGCAACAGCGGGTGCATACCCTCACCGATGCCGCCCGCCAAGCCGTCTGGCTGGACCGTAACGATCTCGGCCTAGACCTCATGCGGCTGGCGCATGGCGACGACCGGCGGCTGTCCCCGGTGGCGCGGGCCGTCCTGACCACCGTCGAGGCTCGCGCACTCGGCCACGAGGCCAATGTTGCCGAAGTCGAACGCGCCGTCGGACGGGCCGATGGCCTGTTCGACCAACGGGCCAACGACCCCGACGACCCCGACGACCCGACCTGGGTTTGGTATTACGACCACGCGCAGATGACCGGCGATGGCGGACACGCCCTGTTCGATGCGGCCATGCGCTCCGGCGACGCACGCATCGCCACGATGGCCGAACGCCGGCTGCAAGCGGCCTACAACCTGCATCGGGCTGACGCAGCCAGGTCCCGCAGCTTCGACCTGCTGCGGGTCGCCTGCCTCGTTCTGCGGTTCGACGACCCTCACCGCGGCCTCGGCCTCGCAGGACAGGCACTCGACGAGGCTGCACCGCTGCGGTCCAAGCGGATCGCCGACGACGTCCGAATGCTCGCCAAGACCGCCGCCCCACTTGAGCGCGATGCGGCCTTCCGACCGAGGGTGCGCGAGCTTCGGCATGTCGCCAAGCGCGTCACCCAGGCCGTCGCCTGAATCAGAACCCGTCCCAACCCGCTGGTGCGGTGCCGTCCCGCAAAGTGGCCAGCCGGAACCGCACCTGCTCGGCCCGGACCGAGTCGTCTGCGGCGGCCACAGCCAGCCAGGTGGTCATGCGCAGCATCCTGATCGCCCTCAGTACCGGCCAGGCCGGCGAGACCCGGACGTCGTAGCCATAGGTGTCGACGAATGCCGCGTAGTCGGTCGCTGAATACCAGCCGCACTCGTGGTAGAGCGCGGTCAAGGTCAGGTCCCACTCCGGTTGCCCGATACCGATCCGCTCCAGGTCCAAGAGCACGATCCGCCCATCACCGGACCGCACTAGGTTGTGGTTGTGGGCGTCGCCGTGCACCACAGCCGGCGCCATCTCGAACCGCGTCTGCGCCCACTGGGCAACCAGGTCGATCTGCATGTCACGCAAGAACTGACGATCGGCCTCGGCCAGCGCGGGAGTGGACTCGACCCGTTCGGCGATCCGGGCGAACGGCTGCACCGGACCCAGTGGGAACTCCTGCGGAACCGGGATGACGTGCAACTGTCGAAGGAACCCGGCCAAGGTCACCACGTCGGTCGCCTCGACGTCGGGCAAGTACTCCCAGAACGACACCACCAGCTGGCCCTCCACGAACGGCTCCATGGCCAGCGGCCGGACGACGGGAAGGCCAGCTCCTTCCAGCCAGGTTGCGATCCGCAACTCCCGCCGCACCGAATCCAGTAAGGCGACACTTGGGGCAATGCGAGCGACCGCCCCAGCACCGGGCAGCAGCAGGATCACGTTCTCCCCGACCCGCATCAGCTTCAGCCCTGTGGGGTCGATGCCGGCAGTCCGTGCGGCCGCTTCAGCGGCCCGCTGTGCGGCCTCCACCGCCTGACTCACCCCCAAGGGTCCCTCCCATCCGCGACCGACCGGTCGCGGCCGACGCTAGCGCCTGGACTGTCGATTGCTGCTCCCGATCAGCCACCGGAAGTAGGTATTTCGGTCGTGCGGCGGAGTGCGATGTGCACCGTGACGGTTCGGTCTTCGATCGTCGGAGCCAGGTGGGCTGTGTGATGCTTCCGAGCCGAGCTAGCGTCGATTTATCGATCAGCCAGTGCTTCGTGTCCGTCTCGCGCCGGTCTCGGCGGTCACGACCAAGCCTGAGCCATGACCTCCGGATCAGACAAGTCACCGAACAAGGCCTCGAACTGTCGAAGATCCTCTATGTCTACCCGTGATCCGCACCGCTGTACGTCCTGGCTCAGCCGCCGTCGTAAGTACTCGTTACGAGACATGCCAAGCTGGGCGGCACGAGAGTCGATCGCAGCCACGACACCGTCGGGAACGTCACGAATCACAACGTCGGGCATCACGTACCTCCTAACGGTCAGGGGCGCATGCGGGCGACTAGGCCGGTGTCGTAGTGGCCGGAGACGAATTCGGGGTGTTCCAGCAATTCGGCGTGGAAGGGCAGGTTGCACTTCGGCCCGGTGACGGTGAATCCGGCAACCGCCATACGTGCCCGCTCCAGCGCCTGCTCCCGATCCGATCCATGCACCACGAGCTTGGCGAGCAGCGAGTCATAGAACGGCGTCACCGTGGTGCCCGCCGCGTAACCGGAGTCGACTCGCACCCCCTTGCCCGTCGGTTCCACCCACCCGGTGACCGGGCCAGGGCCGGGCAGGAAACGCTTCGGGTCCTCGGCGTTGACCCGCAGTTCTATCGCGTGCCCGATAGGGATCGCAGCATCGACGTCGAAACCAGGTTCGGCGCCCTCGGCGATACGCAATTGGGCGGCCACCAAGTCCACGCCATAGCGCAACTCGGTGACCGGGTGCTCCACCTGCAGCCGGGTGTTCATCTCCAGGAAGAAGATTTCGCCGGTGTCCTGGTCGAGCAGGAACTCCACCGTTCCGGCATTGCGGTAATCCACCGTGGCGGCGGCCAGCACTGCGGCATGCTCCATCCGGCAGCGCAGATCGGGCTCGACGGCGGGTGACGGGCTCTCCTCGGCGACCTTCTGGTGCCGCCGCTGCACTGAGCACTCGCGCTCCCCCAGCGCCACCACCCGGCCGTCGGCCAACCCCAGAACCTGCACCTCCACGTGCCGTACTCGCGGGAAGTACCGTTCGACGAACAGCCTCGGGTCACCGAAGAGCCGCTGGGCGAATGCGCCCACCTTGGTGTACTCGACGCGCACGGTCGCGGCGTCAGCCGCCACCGCCATACCCATCCCACCTCCGCCAGCGGCGGCCTTGAGCATGACGGGAAAACCGACCTTTTCGGCTTCAGCCACCGCGGCATCCTGCGTGGCCACCGCGCGAGCCGAACCGGGCGCCACCGGCACTCCGGCGGCCGCGACGGTTGTCCGGGCGGCGACCTTGTCACCCATCGCGGAGATCGCCTCAGCGCTGGGACCGACCCACGCCAGGCCGGCATCGGACACCGTCCGGGCGAACCCGGGATCCTCGGACAGGAAGCCGTAACCAGGGTGCACCGCGACCGCGCGCGTCCGTCGGGCTGCGTCGAGTAGCTGGTGGGAATCCCGGTAGGCCTGCGCGGGTGGCCCGGTCAGCTCCACCGCGTCGTCTGCCTCGGTGACGAACGGCAGCTCCGCGTCTACCGAGGAGTGCACCGCGACTGTCCGTATTCCCAGACTTCGTGCGGAGCGGATGACCCGCCTGGCGATCTCACCACGGTTGGCGACCAACAATGACTCGAACACGCACCCATCCCCCCAACCATCGCTGGCTCGTGGGGAGACCCTACCCAGACCGCACGCAGCGCTCAGGTGGTGCTTGCGGGCGTGCGATCCAGGTCCGGTTCCAGGTAGATGATCCGGGCGGCGGGGACGGCGCCGCGGACCCGCGCCTCGGCCTCGTCGATGACCCGGGCGACCTCGGTGGTCGACATGGTGGCCGGCACCGCGATCTTCGCGGCGACCAGCAGCTCGTCCGGGCCGAGGTACTGGGTCCTGAGGTGGATTACCCGGTCCACGCCGCGGCCCACCATCGCGGTACTGATGGTGCGCAGCTCCTCGGGCCCGGAACCCTCGCCGATCAGCAGGCTCTTGGTCTCCACGATAAGGATGATCGCGATGACCCCGAGCAGCAGGCCGATGCCCAGCGTGCCGATCGCATCCCACGCCGGCTCTCCGGTGAGCACCGACAACCCGACCCCGGCCAGGGCGAAGACCAGCCCGATGAGCGCACCCGAATCCTCCAAGAGCACCACGGGGAGTTCCGGGGACTTCGACTGCCTGATGAACCGCCACCAGCTACCGGCGCCCTTGAGCGGCCTGGACTCCCTGATTGCGGTGCGGAAGCTCAGACCCTCCAGCACGATCGCCACGACCAGGATCCCGACGGCGACCACCGGCGAGCTGATCTCTTCGGGGCTGTGCAGCTTGTGGACGCCTTCATAGAGTGCGAATACCGAACCGAGGCTGAACAGCAGCAGCGCCACCACGAAGGAGTAGAAGTAGCGGTCGCGGCCGTAGCCGAACGGGTGCTCCTCGGTGGCTTCTCTCCCGGCGCGCTTGCGGCCGATCAGCAGCAGACCCTGGTTGGACGTGTCGGCCAGCGAGTGCACCGCCTCGGCGAGTATCGACGATGACCCGGTGACCAGGAATCCGACGAACTTCGCCACCGCGATGCCGGCGTTAGCCGCTAACGCCGCGACAATCGCCGCTTTGCCGCCCCCCGCTGACACCCTCTCGCCTCCTCACCCCGTGTCACCTAACCACCGTGTCGCTTAACCGCTGTTCGGAGCCAGATTTCAGGTAGCTGGTGGGTTCGCTCACAGCTCCGCAAGCGCTCCGGATCGACCCGACGAACACAGGCCTCGGACTCGATAGTGACGAGGTCCTGCCCACCACCACCGTAACCGCTGCCCTCCCCGCGCCAGGGCTTGCCGTCGTTCAGCCCGGGCCGCTTGGTCGGCGCCGGTAGTCCGTCGCGGTTGGAGCCGACCGGACACCCCCAGCACTACCTGCCCAGCGATCGTGCACGTCGTGAACTCGACAGCGCAAGCAACCCGTTAGCCGACACGGCCGCTGGCTGGGCACTCGACCTGCGGTCACGTCACCCCCGCGGACCACTTAGCTACGGTGACTGCGGGCACCCCGTCGGGGGGTGTCTACGACCACGAGTCCTATTCGACGACTGCGCGCCAAGCGACTGTCAGCCGGCCGGTCTGACAATCGACGACCTTACGGGCCTGGGCAGCGTCCTTGCGGTGCTCGCCCGCACCCGGCAGTCGGCACCGGGCAACGCTAGGCTGGTTTGCGTACCGTCGCCGAGGCACGAGC
>JBOHFC010000495.1:0-14438 GCA_050701375.1 Pseudonocardiaceae bacterium | reverse complement strand
AAAGCAGATCGTGGCCTCAGCGTTGTCGGCGTCGCCGATCTTTCCATCCAGCCGCTGTCCCATCGCGTAGCCGGTGGCGTGCAGGCACTGGTTGGGGATCACGATGGTGTAAAGCTGGAACCCGGTGCCGATCGGATCCCATGAGCCCTGATCGATGCCGCGGAAGATGCCGAAGATCTCGGTGGGATCCACTCCACGACACCAGGCGACGCCGTGCTCGCGGTAGGACGGGAAGGCCATGTCCTGCGGGGCCATCGCGCGGCCGGCACCGACTTGGGCGGCCTCCTGGCCCAGCAGCGGAGCCCACAGACCAAGCTCGCCTTGGCGCTGCAGAGCCTTGGCCTCCCGATCGGCCCGGCGGACCAGCACCATGTCGCGATACAGCGACTGCAGCTCCGCCGGGGAGATCTCCAGATCGAACTGCGGATGCGGGACCCGCTGCCCCTCGGGGGTCAGCAGCTGGACCAGGTCCGCACCCTCGCCGGTGGCGCGTAGTCCCGCGATCACCTGCTCCGGGGAGTGCGGACCGTCGATGTCCATCGCGGTACCCGCAACGGAATCCGGGCGCCCAACAGAGCCCGCGACCGGTGCCCTGGCAGCAGGGCTGGGGCGAGTCGAGCGGGGATGGCGGGACGGCATCGGGCATCTCCTTCACCCGCAATCCTTGCACGGGTATTCGCGATCGTCACACAGTACGGGCCTGGTGGGGTGGTTGTGCGCCGTCCTGGCGCCGCTTGTGCAAAAGGGCTCCGGTGGCGCCGAACAGGCCGTCGAGTACTTCCTTCGCCCGGTAGAGGTCCGAGTTGATCTCCTCGCGCAACCTGGACAGCTGATGCACCTCGTGCGCACTGGACTGCTCCCGCTGGCGCGCGGCGTCGGTCGCCGCGGCGACCAGCTGCTGCGCATGCGCGCTGGCCTGCGCCACGAGCTGCTCTGCTTCGGCGCGGGCCTGCGCGATGAGTTGGTTCGCCTCGAGGCGGGCCACCTTGCCCGCCTCGACCAGGATCCGTTCGCCTGCTCGGTTCAACTCCTGACGAGTCCGCTTCACCTCCTCCCCGGCCTGGTCCAGTTCCTGGCGGGCGGTATCGAGCTCAGCCCAACGCCGCTGCAGCGTGCTGTCCTGCTCGGCGGCTTGCGCGCGGGCCTGCTCGACCAGCGCCGTCGCCGCCGCGTCGGCTTGGCTGCGGACTTCCCGAGCCTCGTCCTCGGCCAGCTTGAGGATCTTCTCGACCCGGGCGCCGAAGTTCGAGTCACCTGATGGTTCGCCGGCGGGTATCGAGCGCGCCTCGCTCAGCGCATCCTCCAGCATCGCGGCCCGCTGGTTGGCCCCCCGAAGCGCGTTGTCCGCGGCGGTCAGCTCAGCGCCGAGAAGGCGTAGCCGCTCATCCACCTGCCGCTTGTCGTAACCCCGCAGCACGACGTCGAAAGCTGCGTCCTTCAAGTCTTTGCGATCCAAGCGGTCCATCGATACCTCCCCGACGGTGGTGAGGCATTTTTACACTTGATCACAAAAGGCGCCCATCAGGTCAAGATTTTTCCGACAATCGCCCGCAACCGCTGCGCCCCGGGCCCGGCTATCCTCGCCGCAAACGCCCGCGGGGGACCGACCCACAGGAGACCTACGGTGAGCTACCAGGGGCCGTCCCGGCGCCCGACTCAACGCTTGCCCGTCGCGCGCGTGTCGGCGGCCCCGCCACCTGTCCCTCGTCACCCTCAGGTACGTCGTCCCCCCCTCCGTCGTCCGCCGCCACGCCGGCGCCCGGGGCGCATCTTGGCCGCGATTCTCGGTGTTCTCGCCCTCGTGGTCATCGGTTTCGCCGGCTACGTGGACCGGTCGTTGCAGCGCACTGATGCGCTGGCCGACTACCCCGGCCGGATCGCGGCCACCGCAGGCACCAACTGGCTGATCGTCGGATCGGACAGCCGGGCCGGCCTGACCCCCGACCAGGAGGCCAGGCTGACTACCGGCGATGAGGCGGCCGCAGGTGGCGGGCGCACCGACACGATCATGCTGATGCATATCCCCGCGCTGACCGGCAACGGGCAGCTCACGCTGGTGAGCCTGCCCCGGGACTCCTCGGTCCCGCTCGCCGGCCACGGTCGCGTCAAGCTCAACGCCACCTTCGCCATAGGCGGGCCCACCCTGCTGGTGCAGACCGTGGAGCAGGTCACCGGGGTGCACGTCGACCACTATGCCGAGATCGGCTTCGGTGGTTTCGCCGGTCTTGTCGACGACGTCGGCGGTGTGCAGATGTGCCCACCCAAGCCGATCTCCGACCCGCTGGCCGGTCTGCACATCCCGGCCGGCTGCCAGGTGCTGGATGGCCCGCAGGCACTGGGGTACGTGCGGACCCGGGCCACGCCACGTGCCGATCTGGACCGGGTGGTACACCAGCGGGAGTTCCTCGGTGCGCTGATCGCCCGTGCCGGCAGCCCGGCGGTGCTGCTCAATCCCTTTCACTCCGTGCCGTTGGTGGTCGACGCACCCAAGACGATCACCGTCGACAACGGTGACCACGTCTGGAATCTGGCCAGACTGGGTTGGGCACTGCGCTCGCTGTCCAGCGGCGACGCGGTGACCGAGACAGTGCCGATCGCCGGGTTCGGACCGGTGACCGACGGCTCCTCCGGCGTCCTGTGGGACCGCGCGCAGGCCGCCCGGCTGTTCGACGCGCTGGCCCAGGATCAGCCCGTGCGATGAGCCGGGCGGGTGCAACGCGGGACGGGTGCCCTGCGCTGCGGCCGACTGCGGGCTCCGTTACGGTTCCGGACTTAACCCATGGCCCGTGGGGGCCAGGGCGTCAACTGGCAAGCCGATGGTCGCTCCACGTCAGACATGCCGACCACCGGCCCCTAAGGGCACTCCGAGCTGCGGACTCCTTATCCCGGCGCACCAACCGGAGGTCCTGCGCCCCAGTCCCTGCGGTGCGCAGAAGCCAGGGCCAGACGAGTGCGCCTAGCAATGATCGATGAAGTGTGGATGCCCGACCGGGCAGGTACCCGAATAGTGGTCAAAACCCCAGTCGAAGGTGGGCTTGAGGTTCCAGTGGGCTATGCAGAACGAGCGATCGCAGTCCGGGCAGTAGAACGGGATCCAGGTGCGGTCCAGCGCATACAAGGCGGCCCCATCGATGGCCCGCACCGCGAGGATCGCTGCGGCCAGGTCGGGCACCTGACTGGCGAAACTCGTGTACGGCAGGAAACCGATGGTCCGGATCGTGCCCTGGGCGTCGGCAAAGACTCGGTAGATGATGTCCTGCTCGTCGTTGATGTACAGCTGCCCGCGCCGACTCACCTCGACGATCGCCGCCGCCCGCGAACAACCCTCGTGCTGGCATGGGAACGTGATGCGCAGCCGTGCCGGATCGTCCACCCGACCAGTGTCGCAAGTGCATCGGTACCGCGAGTCAGAGGTGGGCTGCGCGAGCCCGCTGCCGTACCCATGGCCAGGTGATCAGCGCCCACCCTGCGGCGCCTACGGCCAGTGCGGAGAGCAGGTACCACGGCCAGGGACCCAGCAGGTCCAGCAGGGACCTGACCACGGGCTTGGTGTTGAGGAAGCCGTAGTTGGTGCCGGCGAGCTGGTTGAACACGAACATCACCGCCCCCCAGCCGATCGTGGCCAGGACCGCGATCCGGTAGCTGCGCCAGTCCGGTCGCAGTCCCACCCCCCAGGTCAGATAGATCGCGGCCCACAGCACCAAGCTGTGTATGCCGAAGAACGACACGAACTGCAGCGACGGGAAGTCCGGACCGGTCAGCTCGGGGCTGGCGAAGGCCTGCGAGGTCAGCGTCAGGCCCCAGAAATAGGTCAGCGCGAACGCCGTGTCGGAGTACGACCACAACGCCCACACCGCGGCCACGGCCGCCAGGTCGCACAGTTGCAACGGCAGCGAATACTTGATCTCCCCCGGGCCGTACAGCAGCCAGTAAAGCTCCAGTGGTAGCAGGAACCCGGCGAACACCAGGGCAAAGGTCCGGCTGCACCACCGCTGAACAGGCCGACCGCGACACCACCGACCAAGGGCTACGAGCGCCGCCGCAACCAGCACGAGCACCGCGATCACCACGCGGTGCGACAGCCCGAAAGCCACGAACTGGCGCACCGCAAGCAGCGGCTCCACGTCCGCGAGCCTAGCGAGCCCAACCTTCTCGCGACACGGAGCTAACAGGCCGAACCGCGCCGGCGATTACGTATAGTGGTGACACCGTCACACCCGAGCACAGCCGACAACGTCGATGGGTTCGTCCGCGCGGTACTTCAGAAGGGAAGAGCTCACGATGTTGGGACGTTTCGGAGCGTGCCTCGCGGCTTTGTCGTCGTTGCTGGTGGTCACCGCCCTGCCGAGCACGGCATCGGCGCAGAACGATCCGCAGCCCCAGGGCCCCGGCCACTACATGATCCAGTTGACCCCCGAGGAGGTCACCGGCGACGGGAACCAAGGCGCGAGCGGCTCAGCCCGAGTCGACTTCGATGTTGCCCACAACACGGTCTGCTACGCCCTGTCGTGGAAGGACCTCCGCGGCGACGTCACCATGGCGCATATTCACGTCGCACCTCCGGGCCAGGACGGTCCGCATCCGATCGATTTCTTCAATGACCAGCACTTCCCCGGGGCTGGAAGTACGGCCTCGGGCTGCTCGACGAGTACCCCAGACAAGATCAAGGCCGTCATCGGTCATCCAGCCGGCTACTACGTCATCATCCACACGACCGCGTTCCCGGATGGAGCGATCCGCGGCCAGCTCGGCTAGCGCAGGAGGCCTGTGACGATTCCGGCCGCCCGCAGTCCCGTGCTGGGAGGATAGGCGCATGACGACCACCCGGTGTGTGGAGCGGATCAATGGCGGTCGCGATCATGGGTGACCAGCAGGTGGCGCTGCCCGCGGTGCTCCAGCGGGCGCTGGAGAAGGCCATCGGCATCCAGCAGGCACCCGTCGCGGCCTACGTGGCGCGCCTGCGCCGAGCGCGCCCGGTCGCGACCCCAGACGAGATCATCACCGTGCTGGAGAAGCAGTACCTGGCGGCTGTCACCGGTGCCGGTGCCGCCGTGGGCGGTGCCGCGGCCGCACCTGCCGTGGGCACTGTTCTCGCGCTCACTGGTGGCGAGCTTGCGCTGTTCTTCGAAGCCACCGCACTGTTCGCACTGGCCGTCGCGGAGGTGCACGGCATCCGGGTGGCGGAGATCGAGCGACGCGAGGCGCTGGTGCTCGCCATCGTGCTCGGTGACAGCGGCGCCCTGCTGGTGGAGAAGATGGTCGGCCGGCGAAGCCAGCATTGGGGGGATCTGCTGCCTGACGCGATTCCGCTGTCCTCGATCACCGCGATCAACAAGACCCTCGGCCGCTGGTTCGTGCGAAAGTACGCACCGAAGCAGGGATTCCTGGCGTTGGGCAGGCTCGCGCCGTTCGGTATCGGAGCGGCGATCGGGGCCGTCGGCAACCGCGGCTTCGGCCGCACGGCGGTGACCACCAGCCAGCGCGTGTTCGGCCCCCCACCCGCAAGCTTCCCGGACAGCGTGCGGTAGACGCATACGCAGGTCACCCGGCATGACGAAACTCTTCGGGAACGACCGACGCAGGTCGATCGTTCCCGAAGAGCACCACGTGAAGACGGTGCAGCCGCGCCAGATGCCCGAGTGATACGCAAGTCGCATAGGACGGCTGTTATGATACCCAACCTTTGCTTGAGTATCATACATCGTCGTACGTGTGAGGTGAGTACCGGGACACCCAGAACTGGCTCGGGTGGTCAGGTGCCGGAATCGGTGCTGCGTCCTACGTTCCACCGCCAGTCGAGCTATTGCCCGACTGCCTGGACGCGTTCGAGAACTCCGCGCGGCAAACGGACTCTTCCGCCGCTGGTGGAAATAGCCTGCCTGCACTATCAGTTCGAGGCGATCCACCCGTTCCAAGACGGCAACGGGCGAGTCGGGCGGCTGTTAGTTGCGCTGCTGCTCGTCGAAGTCCCTGCCTCCGGCCGCGTCCGGCGCTTCATCGCTCGCGACATCCTCGCCGTTGTCAACGGCGAGCCATTGCGAGAACCGCCCGGCCCAACCCCAGGAATCAGCAGCCCTAAGGAGTGCAGGCAGGCAAGCTGTATCCAGGGCGGGAGTAACTGCCTCTTAGTACCGGTAGGACTCGCCCTGGATGATGGGGACGCCCCATCGCTGAGGAGGCAAGGGTCGATGTGCGGGTTGATCGCGGCGCTGCTCGCTGAACCGACGCTGACGGATCGGGCAATCGCCGGCGCACTGGCGAGCATTGCGCACCGCGGACCGGATCACACCGGCTGGTGGTGCTCATCGGATCGTCGAACGGTGCTCGGCCATGTGCGGTTGAGCATCATCGGGCTGGACAACGGCGATCAGCCCCTGGCGAGCCAGGATGGCGAGGTTCGTTGCGTGGTCAACGGCGAGCTGTACGGGTACCGGGCGATCCGCAGCGAGTTGCAGGCGCAGCGACGGAACTTCGCCACCGACTCCGACAGCGAGATCGCGCTGCACCTATACCAGAAGCTGGGTGGCGACTTCGTGCACCAGCTGCGCGGGGAGTTCGCGGTGGTGATCGCCGATCAGCGCCGGCGCTGCCTGATCGCGGTACGCGACCGTTTCGGTATCAAGCCGCTGTTCTACACCATCCACGGTGCTGACGTGCTCGTCGCTTCGGAGATCAAGGCGCTGCTGGCCATGGGGGCTGCGGCCCGCTGGGACGGCGAGGCGTTCTTCGCCGAATGCCACAACGTCCGGACCGCGGATCGGACCCTGTTCGCCGGGATCCGAGCGGTACCGCCCGGCTGCGCGCTCGTCGCCCGCGACGGCCAAGTGGAGATTCGACCGTACTGGGACACCGACTACCCCAGCCGGGAGGTTCTGACCGCCGATGACCGCTCCGAGTCTGAGATCGTCGACGGGTTCCGGGCGGTCCTCGACGACGCCGTCGGGCAGCGGCTCATCGCGGACGTGGAAGTGGCCTCCTACCTCAGTGGTGGGATCGACTCCAGCGCGGTGCTCGGTCTGGCCCAGCAGAAGCTGAACCGTCCGATCCGGGCGTTCACGATCGTCTTCGGCGAAGAGCTGTACAACGAGGAACAGTTGGCCCAGCAGACCGCGCAATGGCTTGGCGCAACGTTCGTACCGGTGCCCGTCAGCCAACACGACCTGGCCGAGGCCTTCCCCGACGCGCTGTGGCACGCGGAGACGCTCGTATTCAACGGCCACGGGGTGGCCAAGTACCTGCTGTCCCGAGCGGTACGCGAAGCGGGGATCAAGGTGGTCTTCACCGGTGAGGGAGCCGACGAGATCCTCGGTGGCTACCCCCCGTTCCGCCGGGACCTGCTGCTGCACAACACCGAAGCGCAACCACCGGAGGAGGTAGAGAAGTTACTCACCGAACTCAACGCCACCAACCAGGCCTCGCGCGGGATATTCACCGCAGATGGCTCACCCGGCCCGGGCCTCGACTCGTTCGGTGTACGCCTAGGTTGGATTCCGTCGGCGATCGAGGCGTTCTCCACCCTCGCCGCCAAGATGTATCCCTACTTCACCGACGCCTACCTTGGAGCCGGGCTGCGCGCCGATCCCTACACCGAACTGCTCGACACGCTGGACGTGCGCCGCCGCCTGGTTGACCGTGACCCGGTCAACCAGGCGCTCTACATCTGGACCCGGACGATGCTGCCCACCTTCATTCTCACGGTCCTCGGTGACCGGATGGAGATGGCGCACTCGGTCGAGGGCCGGGTGCCCTTCCTCGATCACCACGTGGCGGAGTACGCCGCACAGATCCCCGTGCATCACAAGATCCGGGGGCTGCGGGAGAAGCACGTGCTGCGCGAGGCCGTCCGCGACTGCGTGCTGCCCGAGGTCTACGACCGCCAGAAGCACCCGTTCATGTCGCCCCCGGCTCGGGACACTGGTGACGCACTCGCTGTGTTCTGCCAGGACACGCTGCGCTCCCGGGCTGTCGAGGACCAGCCGTTCTTCGACCCGCGGCGGATCCACGGTCTGATGGATCAGGTGGCCGCGATGGAACCGGCCGATCGGGCCGCGTTCGAAGGCGTCGCGCTCCGGATCGTCAGCACCTGCATCCTGCAGCAGCGCTTCGGCATCGCAGCCTGAGGTAAGGCTCGGCTGCGCGGTATCGGATCAAGAAATCGAGCCACCTGGGAGATTTGTCGTAATCGGTAAAGATCGACATCGAATTACAAGGCAACGCCGGGCGCCTCAGGTCGTTGTTCTAGCAGCGCCGCCACTCCACCGAGATCAGCGTGGCCGCGACTTGCCCAGCGCTATTGATCTTGCGCACGTGGGTTATACCGGCCAGCGCTGGAAACCGGCTGATAAGGGGACCCGATGGATGGATCTACAGGCCTACTCCGGTATACCGAGGGTCAGGACGAGTTCAACCTCGAGAAGTTCTTCCGGGACGGGTTCTCTCAAGCACTGCGGGGGAGGTCTCGCCTCAACGTCATGCTCGCCGGACGGGTCGGCGTCGGGAAGAGCACGTTGGTCAACGCAATTTTCGGCGAGCCGATCGCCCCGGTCGGGGTCGGTACCTCAATCACCCAGAGTATTCGACGGTATGTGCGGCCGAACCTCCCGATCTCCGTATATGACACGCCGGGTATCGAACTTGGCGTCGAGGCGGAGTCGATAGCCGAAACCTACCTCAGTGAGATCAGGAGGCAGATGGACGATGACGACACCCGTGTTCATTTCTGCCTCTACTGCGTCCGGACCCGGGATGAACGTTTCGAGGCGGTCGAGGCGGACATCGTCCGAGCGTTGGCGAGGGATGTGCTGGTAGCGCTGGTACTCACGCAGTGCCCCACTTATGACGACCCTCGTGCCAACAGATTCGCCCGGTATCTCACCTCGCTCGAGCTTCCGGTGCTCGACGGACAGTGCTTCATGACCCTGGCGGAAGAAGACAATGTCGCTGGTGTCACACTGCCCCCATTCGGCCTTCCTGATCTCGTGAGCGCGATTTACCATCAGCTACCGGATGCGGAGCGGCATACGCTAGCCAGCTGCCAGCGTGTATCGCTAGAGCTCAAGATCGCTGAGGCCAAGCGTTCGGTAAACTTCAACGTGGGTACGGCTGCATTGATCGCGGCTACCCCCATCCCACTTGTTGATTCCATTCCCTTGAGCGCGCTCCAGATCAGCATGCTGGGCCAGATCGCCACCATCATGGGATTCAAGGTCGATCCCAGAGCCGTCGCCACCGCCTTCGCCACCGTCCTCGGTGTAGCCTCTGTAGCCCGAACGGCGGCAAGTTTCTTCAAGATTTTCCCTGGTACCGGGACAACTATCAACACCACCATAGCTTCTACCACGACGAAGATACTGGGTGAGGTGTTCATCAACGCGTGCGCGAATGTACTCATGCGTCAGATGACAGGTGACCCCATCGCCCACGATGATGTCGTAGGCGAGCTTCTCAAGGAGCTTCCACTGCTGCTCAACGGCGGTCTTCGTCGCGGCCTGGTGCCTTCGCGGTGAAGTCTCAAGTGGGGTGACTCAGCGTAGGATAGTTGGCGAAATCATTGGCTCGGGCTACCGCGCAGTGCGCACGCCCCAGCGCAGCTGGAGCACGGCAAGCCGCAGGGCCCATGCCCGGTCGACTCGGCTTGGGCGGCGAGACGCTCCTTCTCCTCTGCGGTCAGTTGGTCGAACTCTTGCGCGATACTCGCGAACACGACGTTGCTGAACGCCGCAGTGCCCGATGCCTCGACCAGGCTGCACCGACCGGCCAGCACGTCATCGACCAGCGTGCGGAATTCGCTGTCGTCGCTGTGCTCACGCAGCAGCGTGAGCGCGTCTCGAAGTTCCGGGGACAGCGCCGGGTCTGCGCACCCGCCGTCCATCATGGGTTCGTGGTCGGCCATCGCTCCTCGTTGGTGGTGGTAGGCGTCAGGTGGCGATCCTGCATCTCACGGAGCACACCCAGTCCCCCATTGTGCACGCCGGCCGCACTACCTCACACGCCAACACGGCGATCGGGCGGGTGGCGTGCTGCCGGAGTCCGTCTAGGCGTCGCAACCGCCGGTCGTCACTGTGCGGAGTCATCACAGCGTGACGGCCGGATGCAGGGAGTTAAGTAACCGCTCGATGATTGTGTGTAACGTTACCGCCGCGTTAAGCGAACATCATTTGTACAGGTGGTTGACAAGGCCATCGCTGATCATGAATGGGAGATGAAGTCGTGACTGGCTACTTCAAGTCATTCGACCGCGCGCTGTCCGGGCACTGGGGAGACGACTGCGACCGCAGCGGCCGTCGCCGTCGCAGCGGCAATCGCCGTCGCAGCGGTCATCGCCGCCACAGTCACCACTAGGGTGGCCAAGCACTAACGGTATGTGACGGCAGGGGCCTCACCTCCGCAAACACGGAGGTGGGGCCCCCAGCCGCCGTGATGGGAGGACTGGCTTTCAGTGACCAAGCGGCGGGAGGTGCATCTCGGGGGGCGCTCCTCGGCGGCCCAGGCAACGCCCAAGGGGTCGGTTTCGGCGACCCCGGCGGCCGGTATCCGGGTAATCTTCCGGTGGTTCTGGCCCGCGACCCGCCCTTACCGGGGCCGCCTGCTCGCCGGTTTCTTACTGGTCGCCGTCGGACCATTCTTGGATACCGCGCAGGTCTGGATGTTCAAGCTGCTGATCGACGACGTGCTGATCCCGCGCAACTTTCACGCCTTCCCCGCGATCGCAGCCGGTTACGTCGGGATCGGCCTGGCCCAGGGGATCGGCTCGTTCTCCGACGAACTTCTGTCCGCCTGGCTGGTGGAGCGGTTCGTCCTCGACCTGCGGACCCGGCTGTTCGATCACCTGCACCGGCTCTCGGTGGACTTCTTCGACCGCCGCCAGCTCGGAGACACCCTGTCCCGGCTGACCGGGGACATCGACTCGATCGAGGCACTGGTGCTCTCCGGCGTGACCAGCACACTGTCCTACGGGTTTGAGATCCTGTTTTTCGCCGGAGCGTTGTTCTACCTGAACTGGCACCTCGCCCTGGCGGCGATGATCGCCGCGCCGGCATTCCTGGTGATCGCGCGGTACTTCTCGGCGAGGATCAAGAAAGCGTCCCGCGAGCAGCGACGGCGATCGGGATCGGTCACCGCCGCCGCTGAGGAGACTCTGGCCAACGTTGCCCTGGTGCAGGCCTACGACCGCCACGCCGCTGAGACCGAGCGGTTTCACCGCGAGAACCTGGGCAGGTTCACCGCGGAGATGGCCGCAACTCGGCTGCGTGCCCTGTACCGGCCGCTGACCGATCTGCTGGAGACCCTGGCTGTCGTGCTGGTCCTGGCGGTGGGCGTGTGGGCGCTGTCGCACAACCAGATCACCGTTGGCGGGCTGGTGGTGTTCGTGACCTACCTCACCAGGCTCTACAGCCCGGTCCGGGGTGCGGGTCGGCTGTCCAACACGCTCTACGCGGCCAGCGCCAGCGCCGAACGAATCATCGACCTACTCAGCCAGCAACCCGACGTTCGCGAGCCCGCGAAACCGCGTAACTTGCCCGGCGGTCCGGGAAGCAGGGCGCAGGGCTGGGTGAACTTCGATGCGGTGACTTTCGCCTACCCTGGCGCCGCCCGCCTGGCCCTGAAGAAGATCACGTTTGCGGTCGCCCCGGGGCAGACGGTTGCGATTGTGGGCGCGAGTGGGGCTGGCAAGTCCACGGTGAGCAAGCTGTTGCTGCGATTCTATGATCCCAGCGCCGGGCGGATCAGCCTCGACGGGTGCAACCTGCGTGACCTGCCACTGGCCACGCTGCGACGCAACGTCTCGGCGGTCCTGCAGGAGACGTTGGTGTTCGACGGAACCATCCGGGACAACATCCTGTGGGGAAATCCCGCAGCCACCGAGGCCGAGCTGGTGGCCGCCGCCGCGGCTGCGGACGCGCACGACTTCATCAGCGCCATGCCCGAGGGCTACGACACCCGGATCGGGCAGCGTGGGCGGCTGCTGTCCGGCGGCCAACGCCAGCGCCTGGCGTTGGCCCGAGCCATGATCCGCGACGCTCCAGTGTTGCTGCTCGACGAGCCCACCACCGGCCTTGACGCCGGCTCCACCGACCGCATCCTGGCGCCGATGCGCCGGCTGATGACCGGGCGGACCACGCTGGTGATCTCCCACAACCTGCTGACCGTGACCGATGCCGATCAGATCGTGTTCCTTGCTGACGGGCACGTCTCCGAAGTTGGCACTCACCAGGAACTCCTGGCCACCAGCCCCGGTTACGCGCAGCTATACCGGCTGCACCAGCAGCGCGACAAGCCGGCCGAGGTGGACCTCCACTTGCAGCCGGAGCTGATATGACCACACCGCCCGATCTCGCGGTCCGGACGAGCAGCGACCGGGTGCGCGACGACGGTCCTCCGGCGCACCCTGCGGGTCACCTGCTCGCCCCCGGCTACCAGGTGATCGAGCACGTGCGCCGCGGGGAGGATCTGGACAGCTACGAGGCGTGGAGCTCGCAGCGCTACTGCCGTTGTTTCATCAAGACGCTGCGGCCTGATTTCACCAGCGACGCCTCTGCCCGCCGTCACTTGCGGCGCGAGGCCCGCCTGCTGCTCTCGCTGACTCATCCGCACCTGGTGCGAGCCTACGAATACGTAAAACCAGACTCGGCCCAGGCACCGCTGCTGGTCCTGGAGAACCTCACTGGCGCAACCCTGAGCTACCTCCTCAGCGGGGACCGGCGACGTCTCGGCGCGCAAGATCTGGGCCACCTCGGCCGGCACCTGTGCTCAGCCCTGCGGTACCTGCACAGCTGCGGACATCTGCATCTCGACGTCAAACCCAGCAATATCATCGCTTGTGACGGCGTCGCCCGCCTGATCGACCTGAGCCTGGCCCGGCCTCCCGGCCGCTGCTCCGCGGGTCTCGGCACCCCCGGCTACATGTCACCCGAGCAGGTCACCGGCGGTGTCCTCGGGCCTCCCGCAGACGTCTGGGGCATCGGCCTGGTGCTCTACCAGGCCGCTACCGGGGTTCAACCGTTCGACATTCCGGGCGACTCCGCTTCGGGTAGCGTGAACACCTCGACCTTGTCGCTGTGCCGAACGCAGCTGGCCCGCCCCGCGCCCAAGATCCGCGCTCGACGGCGGCTACCCGCAGGCGTAGCGCACGTCATCGACGCGTGCCTGCACCGAAACCCCGACCAGCGGCCCACCCTGGAGAGCCTCGACGCAGCGCTGGCCACGCTCACCGGATAACGTCGGCGCCGACATGAGCGCCACACTGCACGCTGCCGGGTTGGCTGCCGGACACGGTGATCGAGTGTTGTTCTCCGGGCTCGACCTCATCGTCGCCCCGGGTGATGTGGTCGGGCTGGTGGGGGCCAACGGTGCGGGCAAGTCAACTCTGCTGCGGCTGCTGGCCGGTCTGGATGCCCCGCAGGACGGCGCGGTGGTCCGCAGGCCGGCCGATGCGGCCGTCGGGCACCTACCGCAGGAACCCGACCGCTGTCCCGGCGAGACGGTGCGGTCCTTCTTGGGTCGTCGCACCGGGGTAGCCGACGCCCTGTGCACGATGGACGCCGCCGCACAGGCGCTGGCCGACGGCGGACCCGACCACTATTCCCCGGCGTTGGACCGCTGGCTGTCTCTCGGTGGCGCAGACCTCGACGAGCGGGCCGCGGAGGTGGCCGTCGACCTGGGGCTCGGCGTGGACTTCGACACCCCGATGACCGCGCTGTCCGGCGGTCAGGCCGCCCGGGTCGGGCTCGCCGCGCTGCTGCTGTCCCGCTACGACGCGCTGCTGCTCGACGAGCCCACCAACGACCTCGACCTCGACGGCTTGGAACGCCTGGAGCGCTTCGTCGCCGGGTTGCGCTCGCCAGCAGTGATCGTCAGCCACAACCGGGAGTTCCTCGCCCGCACGGTGACCCGGGTGGTGGAGTTGGACCTGGTCCAGCAACAGGTCGGCGTGTACCACGGCGGGTACGACGCCTACCTCACCGAGCGGGCGCGCTCCCGCCAGCATGCCCGGGAAGCCTACGACGCCTTCGCCGACACCCGGACCGGGCTGGAAGCACGAGCCCGGATGCAGCGGTCCTGGATGGACAAGGGCGTGCGCAACGCGCGGCGCAAGGCGACCGACAACGACAAGATCGGCCGTAAGTTCCGCGCCGAGGCCACCGAGAAACAGGCCGCTAAGGTCAGCCAGACACAGCGGCAGATCGAGCGCCTCGAGGTGGTCGAGGAGCCCCGCAAGGAGTGGGAGCTGCGGATGTCGATCGCCGCCGCGCCCCGCTCGGGTTCGGTGGTGGCGACCTTGCGAGGCGCCGTCGTCGAGCGGGGCTGGTTCCGGCTCGGCCCGGTGGATGGGGCGCTCGGGTGGGCCGACCGGGTCGTCATCACCGGCGCCAACGGCTCCGGGAACACGACTCCTCACTTGAAACACACCTATCGAGTGGTTACTAGACGGCGGGGTG
>JBOHFC010000494.1:0-3245 GCA_050701375.1 Pseudonocardiaceae bacterium | reverse complement strand
TCGATGCCGAGCAGCCTGATCCAGCTCTGCTGACCGTAGGTCAGCGCGATGAAGTTGCCGAGCTCGACCAGCTCCGGCTCGGAGAAGTGCGCCCGCAGCCGACCCCAGAGCCCGTCGCGGTTCGTCGCCGTCGCCGGCTACTCCATCGAGACCCCGCGGCTGCTGCTCGCCTCAATCAGCCGCCGCTTCCCCGAGGGATTGTGCAACGACCACGACCAGGTGGGGCGCTATGTCATGGTCCGAGGCGCCAGCCCGACCGCGGGTCGCTGGCCCGAGGAACTGCGGATGTACAAGGCACCTCCACCAGAGGTGTCGTCGGAGCAGTTCTACGAAACCGACCGGAGCCGGGGTTTCGCCCGCGGGTTCTCCATCCAGACCGTCGCACCGCTGCCGATCGGCTGGGCCGAACACGTGCTGGCCGACGGGCACTGGGGCCGGGCACTACGCGAGTACATGCGCGACTACAACCACTGGGGCGTCATCGGTGTACTCAACGAGCTGCTCCCCCACCCGGACAACCGGATCACCCTCGCGGACGAGACCGACCGCTACGGCCAGCCGGTCGCCCGGATGGACTACACCCTGTCGGACAACGACCAGGC
Source organism: Pseudonocardiaceae bacterium (assembly GCA_050701375.1). GTDB lineage: Bacteria > Actinomycetota > Actinomycetes > Mycobacteriales > Pseudonocardiaceae. Next base: position 2,643 of record JBOHFC010000494.1, on the reverse strand, counting down.
CAACGTCGCCTACTCCACCAAGGTGATCACCGACATCCTGCACGCCGGGGATGCCCAGGACGTGCTGACCATCCACCGCTACGCCCACCTCATCGGCGGCGCCCGGATGGGCTCCTCCCCGGAGGTGTCCGTGGTCGACGCCCACCAGCGGGCCTGGGCAGTGCCAAATCTGTTCCTGTCCGACGGGTCGGTGTGCCCCACCCAGGGCAGCGCCAACCCCGCCCTGACCATCATGGCGCTGGCCTCCCGACTCGCCGCGGGGATGGCCGGCGGCGCCGCGATGGACGACGATCCCGCGGTCCGCGCGGGCCGTATCCCCAGCGTGGTCCGCAGTGCCGGCCGGCGCACCACCCCAGTGCGCGTCGGCCAACTCCCCGGGAGTTGAACCGGTGCCGCCCTTTTTCCCACTGTGGGTTGTGATCACCCATTTCCTGAACGTCTTCTTCCTGCTGCTGCTGGCCCGCTCCGGGCTGGAGGTGCTCTCCGCGTTCCCGAAGCTGTACTGGCGCGACGACTGCCCACCGGGACGGGAGTGGGCCCGGTTCTCCAAGAAGATGTACGGCGCCGACTCGCGCCGGATGTGGTCCTCACTGGACGAGGAGGAGGCGTGGAGCCCGGTGATCGCCTTGCCCGGGCGCAAGAACCTGGGCCTTGGGCGGCACTGGCACTTCATGACCGTGCAGTTCTGGATCCTGACCGGCGCGGTCTACCTCGCGCTGGTCTTCGCCACCGGTTACTGGCGCTACCTCATCCCCAGCCACTGGTCACTGTTCCCGGACTCGATCAAGGCGGTGGGCACCTACCTGCACTTCCAACTCCCGAGCAAGATCCCGGGGCAGCCCTACGAGCCGGCGCAGAAACTGTCCTACTTCCTGGTGATCTTCGTGCTGGCGCCGGTGCAGGTCGCCACCGGCGCAGCGATGTCACCGTCGATACTGGCCCGCTTCCCCCGTTACGGCCGGCTCTTCGGCGGCAAGCAGGGTGCTCGCAGCCTGCATTTCCTGGGGCTGTGCGCCTTCGCCGCGTTCACCGCGCTGCACACCTTCATGGTGATCATTCACGGGGTGCCGGCCGAATTCTCCAAGATCGTGCTGGCTGATCCGTCCGGCAACCGCACGCTGGCGCTGGCCATCGGGTTGCTGGGGATCTTCGGCATCCTGCTGTTCCACATGATCATCAGCTGGTTCTCGCTGCGCTACCGTCGCAGGACCCAGCACCTGCTCGGGTTCATGGTCAACCCCTTCGAGCGGGCGATCTCCCGGGTGTTCCGCTCCCGCCAGCACTTCGCCCCCGCTGACATCTCGCCGTATCACCGGGTCAACGGGTATCCCCCCACCGGCGAAGCCTACGAGCAGCTGGCCACCGGCGGTTTCGTCGACTACCGGCTCCGGGTGGGAGGTTTGGTGGCGGCCCCGGTGTCGCTGTCGTTGGAGCAGCTGCGCGCGCTGGGGCGCCAAAGTCAGATCGTCAAGCACAACTGCATCCAGGGGTGGACCGCGATCGCCGAGTGGGCCGGCGTCCCGCTGACCGCGGTGATGGAACTGGTGCATCCCAGACCTGAGGCGCGTCACGTGGTGTTCTACGCGATGGACGATAAGGGACTGACCGAGGGCGAGGGCCGCTACGGGTTCTTCTACGGCTCGATCCCGCTGTACCTGGCGAGCACACCGCAGACCATCCTCGCCCTGGAGATGAACGGCGCCCCGCTGACCATCGAGCACGGCGCCCCGGTCCGGCTGCGCATCGAGACCCAACTCGGCTTCAAGATGGTCAAGTGGATCACGGCGGTCGAGTTCGTGGCCGAGGTCGCCGACATCGGCATGGGCCAGGGCGGCTGGCGCGAAGACCAGCAGTACTACGCCAACGCCGCCGGCATCTAACCCCTCGAACCGAAAGGCACCACCATGACCAGCATCGAAACGTTCCCGCCGCAGGTGCTGCGGGAGTACGCGTTGCTGGCCGATGGGGAACGCGGCATCCTGGTCGGCCCCCGCGGGGACTACGTGTGGATGTGCGCGCCGCGTTGGGATTCCGACCCGGTGCTGTCCTGTCTGATCGGCGGGGAGGGCGTCTACGCGGTCACCCCGACCGGGCGGTTCGTGTGGGGCGGCTCCTACGAGGACGGCAGTTTGATCTGGCGTTCGCGGTGGATTACCGAAAGCGGGATCACCGAGTGCCGTGAGGCGCTGGCGTTTCCCGGCGACCCGCATCGGGCGGTCATCCTGCGTCGGATCATCGCCGTGCGTGGCGACGCCCACGTCGAGGTGGTGCTGGAACCGGCCGCCGGGTTCGGCCGGGCGCACCTGCGTGGGCTGCACCGCGACGACGACGGACGGTGGGAGGGCCAGGTCGGCGAGCTGCACATGCGGTGGACCGGCGGCGCCGAGGCCCACGTCCACGGCGAGAGCGTGCGGTCGTTACGCGCCACCCTGACCGTGCCCGAGGGGTCCCATCACGACCTGATCCTGGAACTGTCCGGCACCGCCCTGGACGGCGAGCCACCCGATGCCGCCCGGCTATGGACGGGCACCGAGGCCGCCTGGCGAGAGGCGATGCCGACGCTCGGCGCGAGCATCGCCCCCCGCGATGCCCGGCACTCCTACGCCGTGCTGCGCGGGTTGACCGGCACCGGTGGCGGCATGG
>JBOHFC010000493.1:0-5183 GCA_050701375.1 Pseudonocardiaceae bacterium | reverse complement strand
AGGCCCACCAGGCGCCTGGACACCTCTGGCGGCGACCTTATCTCCTATCTTCCTGCTGGTCCCAGTGGCCGTCCGGCCACCCTCGTCACCGCACCAGCAACGTGGGCCCCCCGGGCCGGGAGGCGATCACCTCGCCGACCACCGGCGCCCCGGGGATCTCGCCCGCCACCAGCAGGCCGCCCGAGGTCTGAGCGTCGGCCAGGAGGAGCAGCTCGTCCTCGTCGACGCTGGACTCCAAGTGGGGCCGCACCCAATCGAGGTTGCGACGGCTGCCGCCGGGCACGTACCCCTCGGCGAGGGCCTGGCGTGCCCCGGCGATGTAGGGGACGGCTGTCGAGTCCACCACGACCGACACGCCGCTGGCCCGCGCCATCTTGAAGAGGTGACCGAGCAACCCGAACCCGGTGACGTCGGTGGCGCAGCGCGCACCGGCCGCCGCCGCCGCCGCGCCGGCGGCCGCGTTGAGCGTAGTCATCGCCGCCACGGCGTGCGGGAAGACTTCGCCGGTGGCCTTGTGCCTGCTGTTGAGCACCCCGATGCCCAACGGTTTGGTCAATGACAGTGGCGTGCCCGCCACCCCGGCGTCGTTGCGCAGGATCTGTTGCGGGTCGGCGACGCCGGTGACGGCCATGCCGTACTTGGGTTCCGGGTCGTCCACGCTGTGCCCACCGGCCAGGTGGCAGCCGGCGCTGCCGCACACGTCCCGGCCGCCGCGCAGCACCTCGGCGGCCAGCTCCAAGGGCAGCACATCACGGGGCCAGCCGAGCAGGTTCACCGCGACCACCGGGCGCCCGCCCATGGCGTAGACGTCGGACAGTGCGTTGGCCGCCGCGATCCGACCCCAGTCGTAGGGGTAGTCCACTACCGGGGTGAAGAAGTCAGCGGTGGCGATCACCGCCAGACCGTGCTGGATCCGCACCACCGCGGCGTCATCGCCATCCTCCAGACCGACGATCAGCTCACCGGCCGGGTCGGTCACCTCCGCGCCGAGCAGCCCGGCGAGCACAGACTCCAACTCGCCGGGCGGGATCTTGCAGGCGCAGCCTCCGCCGTGCGCATACTGGGTGAGCCGGATCGTGGTGGCTGTCATAGCGCCACCGTAACCGCCGCCGTAACCGCCGCCGGGCGGCTGTCCCGCTGCGCGTGATCCGCACTCAGAGGTGCCAGCCCATCCACCAACCAAGAATGACGCTGAGCACCACCGACTGCAACACCACCAGGATGATAATGAACAGGTGACCAGAACCGGACCGTGGTCGTCGGAACCGAAACCGACGAATCCGCTGAAACACCCTAAACAGACGTGATCGGCGCCATCGCCGGTAAATTCGTGACCAGCGTCGCGGAAACACCGGGGGCGGGAGGTCGTCAAGGTCGGGATGAAGGTTCAGGTACTCAGCGAGTTCCCGCTCCCACAATGCGTGGTCGAAGCTCTTCACCGTCCGACCCCTTCTCGATCCATGCGTCGCCGGCACGCCGATCGTGGCCCGGGCTCCAGCGCTTGGCCGATGCCGCCCTACCGCTGTCATCGACTATCGAGTCCGCGACGTTACCAATTTTCGCTTTATCTCGAATTAATCACGCTCAGTGTCTTCGATGTCACTTCGCGCATTCATCCGACTTAGTCGACTTGTTTTGCGACTCAGATAAGGCCGCCGAGTCCGTTGAATGCGTCGGCGGGCGCAAGCAGGCGACGACCTGCTCGTCAGTGGTTTGGGAGAAATCGGTGTACCACGCACCTATCGCCTGCAACTTCGTGGGAGTGAGCAGGGCGATCAGCTCATCAGCGGTATCGCGCATTCCGCGGACCCAACCCGACGGGGCCACCGGGACCGCGACCACGATGTGCGCCGCACCCTGGGCTCTGACCACCTGACAGGCGGCGCGCGCGGTAGACCCGGTCGCGATGCCATCGTCGACTACGACGGCGGTCCGGCCGACCAGTGCGACGCGGGGTCGGTCACCGCGGAACCGCTCGGCCCGCCGCGCCAGTTCAGCTCGCTCCCGGCGTTCCACCTCGGCGAACGCGGCTGGGGTGATACCTGCGCGTTGTACCGTCTCACGCAGCAGAATACGGACGCCGTCCTCCCCGATGGCACCCATGGCCAGCTCAGGCTCCGCAGGCACGCCGAGCTTGCGCACCACGATCACGTCCAGTGGGGCGCCGAGCGCCGCTGCCACTTCGGCCGCGACCTGGACACCGCCGCGCGGCAGGCCCAGGACCACCACTGAGCTCCCGCCGGACCCCGTCTCGCAGGCCCGGAGCCGCCGCAACCGCTGGCCCAGCTGCCGCCCCGCGTCGGCACGATCGGTGAACATCGGCGCCACCTCCGTCCCGGGCGACCATCCTCCCTCGCCGGAGCGGTCTCGGCTACCGCGACGGCGGTGTTATAACGGTGAACCCGGTGGACAATTCGTTGGCGCCGCAGGTCGTGGAGATCTGGTACTGACCCGCAACCGCATCCGAGCGGACGGTGGCGGTACCGAATAGGCGCCAGGGTTGGTGGCCTTCGGGGTTGCCCTTCAACGCACCGATGTCGAGCACGGGTGAGTGCACTACGCCGAGGTTATCCAGGCATGCCACGTCGAGAGAGACGGTCGAACCCGGAGCGCCCTGCTGGGGCGACACCCGCAACCAGCTCGCCCCGAGCGCCTCGGCGGGCGTGGAGGTCGGCGTCGGGCTCAGCTCCGGGGGCTGCACGTCCGGGGGCTGCACGTCCGTGGGCTGCACGGTAGATCTTGACGGCAAGCTGGATACCGTTGGCCTGGCTGGCCCCGAGCAAGCGGCACCGAACATGCCCAGGACGACGATGCTGGCGATTGCGACACCGGTTCGGACGCTCATAGCTCGCGCAGTATGCCGCACACCCCGCCTCACCCCGCCAGACGGGTCGCCCGCGACCCGCGACCGCAGTCTGGATGCTAACTGCGCATATCGGCGGCCCAATAACAGCAGTCTGTCTCCAGAACGCGGTAGACGGGGTCGAACGCGGCAGACCGGGTCAACGCAGCATGCCGGCGACCGGTTTGAGGCGCGGGGAGCCCTCGTCTTGGTCGTAGTCGGTCGGGTTTGTCTCGTCGGTACCGTTGAAGACCCGCAGCCGGCGCAATACCACCGTCACCAGCACGGCTATCACAAGGTTGCCGATGAGCGCGACGAACCCGACGTAGATCTGCGTCGGCGAACCCGCGAAAGGCTGCCAGCCGAGGATCGACAACTTGTTCAGCGCGAGCGCTGATCCGCCGAAGTGTTGCTTGCCGCTTGCCGGGTTGGGAATCCCGTCGAGCAGTGTCAAGCCCCACCCCATGCCGACGACCCAGCCTGCGACCAGGCCCCAGATGTGGAACCAGCGGGTATAGAGTGCGATCGCCACCATGGGCAACGTCTGCAGAATGATCACTCCACCGATCAGCTGCAGATCGATGGAGTACTGCGGGTCGATCAACACGATCAACGCCACCGCACCGAACTTCACCACCAGCGAGGCGATTTTGGCCTGCCGGCACTCCTGTTCGGTAGTGGCATCGCGACGCAGATACGCCTTGTAGATGTTTCGGGTCCATAGATTCGCCGCCGCGATCGACATGATCGCCGCGGGCACCAGCGCGCCGATCCCGATGGCCGCGAATGCGAGCCCGGCGAACCAGGAGGGAAACTGCCCCTGGAACAGCATCGGGATGACGGTATTGGAGTCCGCTCGACCGGTGGCCGCATTGACGATCGGCTTTGTGTGCGCCGCGATCGCGGCATAACCCAGTAGTGCGATCAGCCCTAATACCAACGAATACGCCGGTAGCGCCACCATGTTGCGCTTGATCACGGTGCGGCTTCGGGAGGCCAGCGCACCGGTGACCGCATGCGGGTACAGGAACAGCGCCAGCGCCGAGCCCAGCGCCAGGGTGATGTACTGCAACTGGTTGTCGGCACCCAGCAGGATGCCGTCGCTAGGCGTTTTCGTGGCGGTGAACTTCGCATTCGCGGCGTCGAAGATGGCGCCCCAGCCGCCGAGTTTCGCCGGCAAGATGATCACAGCGGCGATGATCACCAGGTAGATCAGCCCGTCCTTGACGAAGGCGATCAGAGCTGGGGCCCGCAAGCCGGACTGGTAGGTGTAGAGGGCAAGGATCACGAACGCGATGAACAGCGGGGCGTGCCCGGCCAGCCCGGCCCCGTTGAGACCCATCGTGCGCAGGACCGCCTCCAATCCGGCCAGTTGCAGGGCGATGTAGGGCATCGTGGCGACGATGCCGGTGACCGCCACCAGCAGTGCGAGCGTCGCCGATCCGTAACGCCCCTGCACGAAGTCCGCCGGGGTGACATAACCGTGCACCCGCGACACGGACCACAACCGGACCAGCGGCAGGAGCACCAGCGGGTAGACGAGAACGGTGTAGGGCAACGCGAAGAACCCCATCGCGCCGGCACCGAAGATCAGCGCCGGCACGGCGACGAAGGTATACGCGGTGTAGAGATCACCACCGATGAGGAACCAGGTGACCCACGAGCCGAACTTGCGACCGCCCAGGCCCCACTCATCGAGATGATCGAGGGTGCCGCCGCGCTGCCACCGGGCGGCGTAGAAGCCCAGCCCCGTGACGAGCAGGAACAGCACCACGAAGACGACCAGTTCGGTCGAGCGCACGGTCACCGTCGGTCACCCGCCTTGTGGTCCGGGGTCTTGTAGTAGACGACCGCCACGCAGATCACCCCGACCGGGATGAAGAGGAACTGCGCCCAGTAGAACAGCGGGAACCCCAACACCCGAGGCTCGTCGCTGTTGTACAGCGGCGTCACCAACACCAACAGCGGCACCAGGAGCAACACCTTCCACCACATCCGGACAGTATGCGCATTGAGCGGGCTCAGCGGGGTAAAACGAGGCCGGATAACCCCGCTGAGCCTGCTGAATGCGAGTCAGAGACGGTGCTTGAGGGAGCAGAGCTCGTCGCGGAGGGAGGTGGGGAGGGGGTCGCCGATCTTGGTGAACCACTGCTCGATGAGGGGGATCTCGGCGCGCCACTCGTCGGTGTCCACCGCGAGCGCGGCGGCGACGTCGTCGATCGGGATGTCCAGGCCGGACAGGTCGAGCTGATCAGGGGTGGGCACTCGGCCGATCGGGGTATCCACCGCTGTCGCCCGGCCCTCGATCCGTTCGATGATCCACTTGAGTACCCGGCTGTTC
>JBOHFC010000492.1:0-3594 GCA_050701375.1 Pseudonocardiaceae bacterium | reverse complement strand
GCCCGATCCCACCGGTGACCGCTGCAGCGAGATCGGTGAGGATGTCGCCGAACAGGTTGTCGGTGACGATCACGTCGAACCGGCCCGGATCGGTGACCAGATGGATGGTGGCGGCGTCGACGTGCTGGTAGGCCACCGTCACGTCGGGATGCTCCAATGACACCTCTTCCACGATTCGGGACCACAGCGACCCGGCGTGGCAGAGCACGTTCGTCTTGTGCACGAGCGTCAGGTGTCTACGCGGGCGCGCCGCGGCCCGCGCGAACGCATCGCGCACAACGCGCTCCACACCGAAGGCGGTATTCAAGCTGACCTCGGTGGCGATCTCGTGGGGGGTGTCCTTGCGGAGCAACCCACCGTTGCCCACATAGGGGCCCTCGGTGCCCTCCCGGACCACTATCATATCGATGCTGCCCGGGTCGGCGAGCGGGCTGCGCACCCCGGGATACAGCCGCGCCGGTCGCAGGTTCACGTGGTGGTCCAGTTCGAAACGCAGTCGCAGCAGCAACCCGCGCTCCAGGATGCCGCTGGGCACGGAAGGGTCCCCCACGGCGCCGAGCAGGATGGCGTCGTGCTGGCGCAGCTCGTTGAGCACCGACTCGGGTAGCAGCTCCCCACTGGAGTGCCAGCGCGCCGCACCGAGGTCGTAGGGGGTGGTCTCGGCGTCCGGGGCGACCTCGTCCAGCACCTTGAGCGCCTCGCCGATCACCTCTGGACCAATCCCGTCGCCAGGGATCACCGCAAGCCGCATGAGCCACCTCCCGTGCCGGGCCTCCGCCATGGGACCCTCCGCAGCGGGCAGATTACCCGCAGCTATCTACCACACCGCACGCCGGAACACCCAAATGGGGGACCCCAGATGGGTAGTCCTGTTCGGCTGTCAGCCGAAGGTGACTGAGCGGACGGTGCGGGCGCCCACCGATGATCCGATCGCGGACAGCGCTTGACCCGTCACTGGCCGGTCCACTCGGAGCACCATGATCGCATCCGTGCCCGCGGTCGTCTGGCTGATCTGGGCCGCCTCGATGTTGACACCCACCTCGCCCAGCAGACTACCGACGGTGCCCATCACGCCGGGGCGGTCCGGGTACTCCATGAAGACGGCCTGTCCCTCGGCCCGCAAATCGAAGTGCCGGCCATCGATCTCCACCAGCTTCTGCACCTGCGCCGGGCCCGATAGCGTGCCCGAGACCGAGTGCAGCGCCCCATCGGCGAAGACTCCCCGCACGCTGACCACGCTACGGTGGCTCGGACTCTCCGAGGCGATGACGACCGCGACGGTCATCCCGCGCTCCTGCGCCAGCCGGGGCGCGTTGACGAAGGTGACCTGCTCGTCCACGACACCGGCGAAAACTCCGCGTAACGCGGCGAGCCTGAGCACAGAGACCTCCTCGGTGGCGAGCTCGCCGCGCACATCGACGGTCACCGACGATGGCGACCCGCCGGCCAGTGCGGCCAGCACGGTGCCCAGTTTCTGGGTCAGCGGCAGCCAGGGCCTTACCTCCTCGCCCACTACCCCGCCGCTGATCACGTTCACCGCGTCGGGAACGAACTCCCCGCGAAGCGCTCGCAGCACACTGCGGGCGACGTCGGTACCGGCCCGGTCCTGCGCCTCAGCGGTGGAGGCACCCAGATGCGGTGTGACGACCACCTGTGGCAGCTCGAACAACGGGCTCGCCGTGCACGGCTCGGTGGCGAAGACGTCGATTCCCGCGCCGCCAACCTGGCCCGCGCGCACCGCGTCGGCCAGGGCCTGCTCATCGACCAACCCACCGCGCGCGGCGTTGACGATCAGCACACCTGGTTTGGTCTTGGTGAGCTGGTCTGCGCCGATTAGGCCGAGCGTCTCGGGCGTCTTGGGCAGATGGATCGAGATCGCGTCGGCACGCGAGAGCAGCTCGTCCAGATCGACCAGCTCGATGCCCAGCTGGGCGGCCCGCGCCGGGGACACGTAGGGATCATAGGCGATCAACTCGGTGCCGAAGGCAGCCAGCCGCTGTGCCACCAGCTGGCCGATCTTGCCCAGACCCACCACACCGATGGTCTTGCCGGACAGCTCCACACCACCCAACGCGCTGCGCTTCCACTGCCCGCTGCGCAGGCTGGCGTCGGCCTCCGGGATGCGTCGAGCCACCGCCAGCAGCAGCGCGATGGCATGTTCTGCGGCCGAGACGATGTTGGACGTGGGCGCGTTGACCACCATCACTCCGCGCTCGGTGGCTGCCGGCACGTCGACGTTGTCCAGCCCGACACCGGCTCTGGCGACGACCTTGAGCCGGGGAGCGTGACTGAGAGTCTCGGCATCCACCCGGGTGGCCGAGCGCACCAGCAGCGCCTCGGCGTTGGTGAGCGCTTCGAGCAGGGCCGGGCGGTCGGCGCCATCGACGTGCTGGACATCGAACTCGTCACCGAAGATGTCCAGCACTGAAGGGGCGAGCTTTTCGGATATCAGGATTATGGGTCGGGTCACGACCACCCAGTCTAGGTCCAGCGACAACTGAGCCTAAACGGTGTCGGTGAGCGGGCGGTCTATCCAGGACATCAGCCCGCGCAGCCGGGAACCGACCTGCTCGATGGGGTGCTGCTCCCCCTCGGCGCGCAGCTTGGTGAAGGCCTGCCGCCCGTTGTCGTCCTCGGTGACCCACTCCCGGGCGAAGCTGCCGTCCTGGATCTCGGTGAGGATCCGGCGCATCTCGTCTTTGACCTCCGGTGTGATGATCCGAGGTCCGCGGGTGAGATCCCCGTACTCGGCGGTGTCGGAGATCGAGTAGCGCATCCGGGAGATCCCGCCATCGTACATCAGATCGACGATGAGCTTGACCTCGTGCAGGCATTCGAAATACGCCACCTCGGGCGCGTATCCGGCCTCGGTGAGCACCTCGAACCCGGCCTGACCCAGTGCGGTGATCCCGCCGCAGAGCACTGCCTGCTCACCGAAGAGATCGGTCTCGGTCTCCTCGGTGAAGGTGGTCTTGATCACTCCGGCGCGGGTACCACCGATTGCCTTGGCATACGACAGCGCCAACGCCTGGGCCCCACCGGTGGGATCCTGCTCGACCGCGATCAGGCAGGGCACTCCTTTGCCGTCGACGAACTGCCGGCGCACCAGGTGCCCGGGACCCTTGGGCGCCACCATCGCCACGTCCACGTCGGACGGCGGGCGGATCAGGTCATAGCGGATATTGAAGCCGTGGCCGAACAGCAGCGCGTCGCCCGAAGTCAGGTTCGGCGCGATGTCGGCAGCGTAGATGGCGCGCTGCTTGGTATCCGGCGCGAGGATCATGATGACGTCAGCCTCTGCCGAGGCCTGTGCCGGGGTCACCACCGCCAGCCCCTCGTCGGCCGCCTTCGACCGAGACTTCGACGCCTCGGGCAGGCCGACCCGGACGTCGACACCGGAATCGCGCAGGCTCAGCGCATGCGCGTGCCCCTGGCTGCCATACCCGATCACCGCGACCTTTCGCCCCGCGATGATCGCCAGATCCGCATCGCCGTCATAAAAGACCTCAACACTCATCGCTCGCTCCTCGACTTTTGTCGCGTTCTGGATGCAGAACGCGCTTATCTGGGGCTGAATAACAGCGTTCTGCATCC
>JBOHFC010000491.1:0-5033 GCA_050701375.1 Pseudonocardiaceae bacterium | reverse complement strand
GTGAGCAGCAGCAGCTGCTCGGACACTCGATGGCTGAGAAGGAGGTCTATCTCGGCGTGCAGGTGCAGACCCGTTCCATGGTCGACCGGGTCGTGGAGCGGGCCGCGCCGGTGCTGCGGCGGGTGTTTCCTACCGCCGTCGACGCGGAGCTGGTCGCGATCGACGCCGAAGTCGAGCACCTCGACGGCGTGATCGGCGTGGCCGGGCTGGAGGGCCGGCCGGTGACTGCGGGGGAGATGTCCTGGCTGATGCACCGATCGTGCTCGCTGGGCCTGCCCGCGCCGCGCAACCTGCCGGCGGCGCCCGGCGCCACCTGGGAACCGGAGGATCTGGCCAGCTTCACCGACGCCGCGGACTTCCACACCGAGCCTTACGCGCCCACTCTCACCGTTCGCGGCCGCACCGGTTCCAACGCCGGAGTCGCCCGGCACGTCGTAGTGCTCACCGTGGGGCAGATGCACGGGTTGCGGATCCCGGAGATCGACGATCCCTGGGTGCAGCGCTCGGACCGTCTGCCGGCCGGGGTCGAATGGTCAGCCCGTATCTACGTGCGCCGTCCAGAGGAGGTGGCCGGCGAGCTGCAGCGGCAGATGAACAAGGTGCGGTCCCAGGTGCGGCACTATACCGACGAGCACGACCTCGAACCGCCGCAGAGCCTGGTCCGCCAGGCCACCCGGGTGCTGGAGATCGACGACGAGATGACCTCGGGCTTCACCGCGCTGGGCACCCGGGTGCGGTCGTGGTGGCGGGTCGCGGTCTCGGGATCCACTGAACGGGATGCGCTGCGGTTGGCGCAGCAGCTGTTGGACCTGTACAAGCCCAAGATCGCCATCGAGCATCCGGAGTCGCAGTACGCGCTGGCCCGCGAGTTCATTCCGGGGGAGCCGCTGTCCTCGGGTGCCTACCTGCGCCGCGGCTCGGTGATCTGGGCGGCGTCCGCGGTGCCCACCGCCACCGCGGAGGTGGGGGACCGGCGCGGCATCCTGCTCGGTGAGACGTGCACCGCCACCCGGCGCCCGGTCGCCTGGGACCCGTGGATGGCTCAGGAGATCCGAGACTCCTCCGGCTTGACTGCGTTGGTGGCCGGACTCGGTGGCGGCAAGTCCTTCCTGGGCGGCGGCATCGTCTACAAGACGCTGCGGTCCGGTGCGTACTGGACCCTGCTGGACCCCTCCGGCCCGCTGGCCAAGCTGTGCGAGTTGCCCGAGCTGCGGCCCTACGCGCGGCCGATCAACCTGCTCAATGCCCAGCCCGGCATCCTCAACCCCTACCGGGTGGTCGGTGAGCCGGAGCTCTCGCATTTCCTCGACGAGGAGGATCCCGAGCGGGCGTGGCGGCGGGAGAAGGCGCTGACCGCTGCCACCCGGCGCCGGCTGGTACTTGACGTCCTGACCGGAGTGCTCCCGTTCGAGGTCGCCCGGATGGCCAAAACCCGGATCGTGCTGCTCCGCGCGGTACGGGCGGTGGGTGGGCGTCCCGACGCGCACCCCGGGCAGGTGTTCGAGATGCTGCGCCGTGATCCCTCCGAGCACCATGAGCACGCCATAGTCGTCGCGGATTTCCTCGACGAGATGCGTGAACGCATGTCGTTGCTCATTCCGGACAAGGGCGCCGACACCTACACGGAGGTACGCGACGACCGGCTCACCGTGCTCACCATGTCCGGCCTGACCCTGCCCAAGGACACGATTGGCCGCGAACACTGGACTGACGCCGAGTCGCTCGGCGTGGAGCTACTCAACCTCGCCGCCTGGCTGACCCAGCGGTCGATCTACGAGCGACCGCGCGACCAGCGCAAAGGAGTATGGATCGACGAAGCGTTCTTCCTGTCCGAGGTCCCCACCGGCCGGGTGTTGATGAACCGCTTCGCCCGGGACTCCCGCAAATGGAACGTCCGCGTGTTGCTGTCGTCGCAGGTCCCGGCGGACTTCTTGAAAATCCAGGGCTTCGTGTCGCTGCTGGACTCGGTCTTCGTCGGGAGGCTGGACGACGGTCCCGCGCAAGCCGATGCGCTGCGACTGCTCAAGGTTCCCGTCGGAGTGGGATACGAGCAGGTGGTGGCCTCGCTGGGACGTCGCCCAGGTGGTGACCGGATGACGACCGAACGAGATCGGGCACCCCGGCAGTTCATCTTCGGTGACGGCGCCGGCGGGGTGGAGAGGGTGCGGGTGGACTTCTCCGGCACCCACTTGGAGCATCTTTGCACCGCGCTGGACACCACTCCGGACGCACTGCGCGACAGCTCGCCGGGAGTGGAGCTGCCCAGCGCGGCCGACCTCGCGCCCGAAGCGGACCACGGGCCGGGACGCAGCGGGATCGGTCCGGCCGCCGCGGTCAGGACCCGCGCATGACACTCCGGGTGCTGCGCGGCAGGAGGGTCGCGGCGTTGCTGGCACTGCTCGGGCTGACGGTGGCCCTCGCGCTGCTCAGCCCCTCGACCGCCTGGGGTTCGGCAGCGCTGGCGCAGGTCCCGGGAACCGACGACTGCAAACAGGCACCCAACCCGGAGCGGCCCGGCTCCGGCATGGTGGGCGCTCTCGATCCCACCCCGTTGCAGGCCGGCGCGCCGAACAGTGCGTACCACGAGGTCGGTTACGCCGGGCTCGTGTGGCACACCTATGACCTGGGCTGTGGTCCTTCGGGTCTGCGCAACCCGAACGCGGTGATCGACACTTGGACCGGCAACCTGCTGTTCGATGTCGGCAAGGCGATCGTCGGCGCTACTAACGGGCTGCACTACGCGTTGTCCGATGGGGGCCTGCTGGCTCCGTTGAACGATCTGATCGTCTCGGGCACGGTCGCGCTATACGACAGCGTGTACGCGCCCTGGTTCGGGCTGGTCGCAGTACTGCTGGCGATCGTGCTGTTCCGATCGATCTGGCGCGGCGACCTCGCCGCGGTGAGCAAACGTGCGGCGTGGGCGTTGGCCGGCATCTGGCTGGCGGCCGCGACCTACCTGACCCCACTGCTGTACACCCAGGTGCTCGATGGCGTCCTGGTCGAGGGCAGTAACGACGTGCGCAGCGGGTTCCTGCACGAGGTCGGTATCGAGCAGCGCGATGCCCTACCGACCCTGCTGCACGATCAGATCATTTATCGCAATTGGCTACGCGGTGAGTTCGGCTCTCCGGACGGTCCGCAGGCCGCCCAGCTCGGCCGTGACCTGCTTCGCGCGCAGGCCTACACCAAGCAGGAGATCGCAGACGGCGCGGACGATCCGAAATCCGGTGTCGCGGACCGCAAGAAGCAGGAGTACAAGGCGATCGCCGAGCGGACGGGCAGCGCCTACGGCTACTTCCAGGGGGTGGACGGCAACCGGATAGGCGTCGGGTTCCTGGCTGCTCTGCAAGCGGTGATGTTCGGGCTGTTCCAACTGTTAGCGCAGGCGGCGCTACTGCTGGCCCAGGTATTGCTGCGGGTGGTGATCCTCTTGGGCCCGATCATCGGTCTGATCGCGATCCTGTATCACGACCTGCTGCGTGGCGTCGGTCGCGCGGTGGGTGCCGCGCTGCTCAACATCGTGGTGCTGTCAGCGCTGGCCGCGCTGCACACGCTGGTGATGGTGTGGGTTTTCGACCCCACCCGCAACATGTCGGTACTGGCACAGATGCTGCTCGCCGGGATGATCACCGTGGTGTTGTTGCTGGTGGCCCGCCCGGTTCGACGGATGTGGCAGATGACCGAGCTTGCGGTCGGCGCGGTAGGTGGTGCGCTACCCGCAGCGCCCCCGGGCGTGCTGGCCCGGCTGCGGCGGCGCAGGGCAGACGTCGATGCCAGCCCATCGGAGCGGTTCTGGGAGGAGGCGCGGGGCTCCGATACGGATCGGGGAGCACCGACCGCGGACGGGGCAGCCGGCAGCCGGGTCCGCCCAGAGGCCGACGCGCCAGTGATCGTCACGGCCGGGCGGATGGACCGCAGGGGGGGTGGCCCCGCGGGTACGCCAGCGCTCGGTGCGAGCCGTCCTACCGCCCTCGGCGGCCTTGACCTGGGATCTGGCGAGGCGGCTTTGCCGGGGTCCAGCGCGAACTCGTTACGGCCGGATCGGTTGGCTGCGGTGCCGACCGCGTTCAACGTGACCGCCAGCAGCCGGGCTCGCGCCGGCGAGGAGCCGGTGTATGTGCCTTCAGCGGTTAGGAGTGCACGGGCCGCACCACGGGTGGCCGGGCTGGACGAGGTGGCCGGGCGCCCGGTGTGGGTGGTGTACCGGCCGTCAGCCGGCCTGGAAGTCGGCTCGGATGTTAGGTCGGAATCCAGGTTGGAAAATACTGACGGCGGCAACGCCCGGATCGCGGACTGACCGGGGAGCGCGCCGTGCCGATCCGGACCCACCGCGGCCGCACAGCCGTCTACCGCAGGTTCTGGGGCTGGCCGGTGCGTTCGCCCAAACACCTCGCCGGCACCGTGTTGGCGCTCCTCGCGATCAGTCTCGGGCTCGGGCGCGCGTTGCCGGACAACCGCGCGACCTCCGCAGCGCCGTCGATCAGCGCTGAGCGTAAGGCGGGAGCGGACTCGTTCGCCCTGGCGCCACGCTCGGCGCTAGCCGATGCCGGGAGTGCCCGGCAGCCTGCTGTGCCGCCCCCGGGCGCCCCTGCCCCGGCCGCCGCGCTCACCGTTGCGCGCTCCTGGGTCAACGGGTTTCTCACCGTCCCGAAGGGCATCACCCCGGCGCGCTGGGCTGAGCAGCTGCGGCCTTACACCACTGACGACCTGTTCCCCCAACTTCAGTCGATCAACCCGGCGAACGTCCCCGCAGCGCAGATCATCGAGGCGCCGCGGACAGTCAGCTCGGGAACGAGTTCGGCTGAAGTGGACGTGCCCACCTCTGCGGTGGTTGTGCGGTTGCTGCTCGTCTCCACCCCCGCTGGCTGGCGGGTGGCCAGTTCCGAGCGGGCAGGTTGAGCCATGCGCCGGGGGCTGGTCGGGCTCCTGGTGGTCGGCGTGCTCGGCGGTCTCATGGCGTTGGCCGCGATCTCCACCCTGCTCGGCGGCATCGGTTCCGGCGACTTCATGTTCGGGGCACCGTGCGGCTCGGT
>JBOHFC010000490.1:0-3194 GCA_050701375.1 Pseudonocardiaceae bacterium | reverse complement strand
AGCCCGCCGGCATCCCCGACACCGCGACGCGTGACCGCACCACCGGTAACGAGTGATCGCCACGCGCCTTCGGTGATCGACGTGCCCCGCGAGGTCATGCCGAAACTCCCGCGCTTCCCCACCGCCGACCCGGGGATGGACCCCACGAGGGTCCCCGACTACTGGCCCACCCAGCATCCGCGCCAGCACCGCCAACCCGACTACGACGAGCCACCGCCGCAGCCAGCGATGCCGCACCGGCCCGCGCAAGCGCCACCAGTCGAGCACGACCCCGGGGACAACGCCGGCGGGGACACCACACACCCGATCCCCAGCTTCCCCTGGCCTTGAGGTTGACTCAGAACAGGAGAGATGACGCACTGTAACCTGTGCGATAGGGCTATGAGTTGTTCGCCGTCTGTGGCGATCAGATCGACTTCGCCGTCCCGGCAACGCCAATTTCGCGAGAGCACCACGAGGCCGGCGACGGCAAAGTAGTCAGCCGCCAGGTCCTCTCCCCGCCTGCCCAGCTCGTCGTTGCGGCGGTGTGCCGCCTGCGCCGTCGTTTCCATGTCGGCCTTCCCGTGCCCTCGGCGATCTCCAACCACGAGAGTGCTGGCTCGGGTTGGCGAGGTCGACATCGCGCAGCCAGATCTGTGGACAACGGGGTGGATGTGGATAAGTGCGGTGTGCTGAGTGGGTGGTCGGCGTGAGTGTCAGGGCTGCGTGCTAAGGCGGACCCTCCGCAACTCTCCGCTCGGACCGGTCTCTAGTGCTACGGGCAGCCCCAGCGCCGTCGCAACGAAAGGGTGCCTGTCGACCCCACTGTGATCACCGTTTGTGTGCCTTCAGCGACATTCATTGTCGCCTATGGCACACAACTGATGATCAAGCGCGACGACAAGCGGACGACGGCTCACCTAGCCGTAAGTCTCGGCCTGGACGCGCGATCCGTGATCCGGTACTGACCCGAATCCGCGGATTCGGGACTGAAGAAGGACGGTGATAGGAGATAGCTGACCGGTGAGGAGCCGGAATGTGGGCGATCAGGGCGGGCAGCGCGTTCGACGGGAGCGACAGAAGCCTGGTGGCGCAGTCGTGCTGATCGCTCGCCGGTGATGACGCCGACCTGCGCCTCGTCGACGGAAATCCCTGAGCGACATCGGCGCTCTGACGTACCCGGTTGCTGTCATGGTGCGCGGGCAATGGGCCGACGTCGCGTCGTAAGCGGACCAGTCAGTCGCCGAAGGGACCACCCTCAGGTAGCCGTAAGTCTGGTTTATCCACTTCCTCGATGTTGACGTCTTTGAACGTGAGGACACGGACGTATTTGACGAATCGGGCCGGCCGGTACATGTCCCACACCCAGGCGTCGGACATCCGCACCTCGAAGTACACCTCACCGTCGGCGTTGCGCGCCTGTACATCAACCTCATTGGCCAGATAGAAGCGCCGCTCGGTTTCTACGACATAGGCGAACTGTCCGACGACGTCGCGGTACTCCTTGTAGAGCGATAGCTCCATCTCGGTCTCGTACTTCTCGAGATCCTCGGCGCTCATCGAGGGCCCATCAGTCGCTTCATCGGGTGCTGGCCTCTCCTGCTCTTGGCAATACCCCAGTCTGGACCACTATCTGCGACGCCATCGGCCGCAATCGCGCTCGCGGCGCCCCGCGTGTTGCGGCAGAGATGCTGTGCATTCGCGCCGCCAGTGCGACGTTGACGTAGCTGAACCGGTGTTGCGCCGACGGTCCGTGCGAGAGCAGGGACGCGTTATGTTCGGGCGTGCAATAGCCCTTGTGCTCGCCGAAGCCATACCAGGGCAGCCGCTCGTGTAGGTCCACCATGATCCGATCGCGGGTCACCTTGGCCAGCACCGAGGCCGCTGCCACGCACGCGGCAGCCCGGTCCCCGCCGATTACCGCCATGTTCGGGGCGGTCAGGCCCGGCACCCGGAAGCCGTCAGTGAGCACGTAACCGGGATGCACCGCGAGGCCGGCGACGGCGCGCCGCATCCCTTCCAGGTTGGCCACGTGCACGCCCAGCTCGTCGACCTCCTCGGGTGGGATCACCACCACGTTCCGGGCGACCGATCTGGTGACGATCAGGTCATGGTAATGCTCCCGGCGCGCAGCGGTGAGCAGCTTGGAGTCGTTGAGCCCGGCCAGCGCCGCCGCGTCCGCTGGCCGTAGCACACACGCGGCGACCACCAGCGGCCCAGCGCAGGCACCCCGACCGGCCTCGTCCACCCCAGCGACAGGGCCCAAGCCCTTGCGGTGCAGCACACTCTGCAGGGCCCACATGCCACCGTCCCTGCGCACCACCGCCCTCGGCGGTCGCGGCAGGGCCTGACGGGTGTTTCGTCCCACGGCCGGCACGGTAGTCAGCCACGCCTCCTGGCGACCACCCGCTCCTGCAGCCACCGGCCGCCTCGCGACACCGGCCAACCCAGCGCCAGGCCAGCGGCCAGCGGAAGTCCGGACGGCAGGGACGAGCCGGAAGAGCGAGACGCGCCGAGTGTTTTGATCTGCTGCGGATCAGGGTCAGAGATCCCTTGCCAACGCGACAGCGGGAGCACGATCACGCGGGCCTTGCCGATGACGTTGCTCACCGGCTGCGTGCCCGACAACTGGTCCGCCACGTGCCGTCGCGAGTCCGCGCTGTTGTCCCGGTTGTCCCCCATCAACCACAGGTTTCCCTGCGGCACCGTGACCGGCCCGAACTCCTCTTGGGGCTCGTGCCCGATGAACATGGCGTAGGGCTCGGTCAGCGGGCTGCCATTGACCGTCACCCGGTTCTGCTTGTCGCAGCACTGCACGGTCTGGCCACCGACCGCGATCACCCGCTTGACGAAGTCCCGCTCGTCGGGCGGAGCGAGGCCGACCAGCGCACCGGCCTGCTGCAGGCCGTTGATCAGGATGTTGTCCGACCGCTGGCTGGTGAACTCGCTGGCCCAAGAGTCGGTACCGCGGAAAACCACTACGTCGCCCGGTGCCGGGTCGCGGAACCGGTAGGTCAGCTTGTCGACCAGCACGCGATCGTTGGTGCAGCCAGGGCAGCCATGCAGGGTCGGTTCCATGGATGCCGAGGGGATCACATAAACCCGAGCGATGAACGTCTGAATCAAGAACGTGAGCAGCAGGGCGGTAAGTACCAGGATCGGTACCTCGCGCCAGAACGAGCCCTTCTTCCGCTTGGACAGGCGGTGCCGGTGCA
>JBOHFC010000489.1:0-2297 GCA_050701375.1 Pseudonocardiaceae bacterium | reverse complement strand
ACCTCGGGTCGATGAGCCCGGCAGTGTTCGGTGATCGGGTGCTCACGGTCGGCAAGCGCGGGGTCGGTTACCTGCTGGACGCCGCCCGGCTCGGCGGTATCGGCGGGCAGCTCACCAGGACCCCGATCTGCCAAGCGTTCGGCGGCTCCGCGGTGATCGGATCTACGGTGTACATCCCCTGCGCCGACAGCACCCGAGCGGTGGACCTGGATCCCACCGGCGGGTTGCGGGTGCGTTGGACGGCGTCGGTGCCAGCCGACGGGTCCCCGGTCGTCGGCGGCGGCGCGGTCTGGGTGACCGACACCGACCACGGCATCCTCTACGCCCTGGACCCGACCACCGGCACCCCCCGCACGCAGATCGACGTAGGCGACCTCCCGCACTTCGCCTCCCCGAGTCTCGCCGGAACCCACGCCTACCTGGGCACCACCACCGGCGTCACCGCGATCACCGTGCGCTAGACCCCGCATTCAGCGGGCTCAGCGGGGTTATTCGGGTGCCGCTAGCCCCGCTGAGCCTGCTGAATGCGGGTCGGGCACAGGTGCGCCGGCCGTCTTGGTGCGGCTGTCCGCGGCTGATGCCGGGGAGGTGCTGACGCTGCAGCGGGCGGCCTATGTCACTGAAGCGCAAGCCCACGGCAACCTCGCCCTGCCACCTCTGGTGCAGTCCCTGGACGAGTTGGCCGTTGAGCTTGCCGACCCGGAGGTTGTGGCACTCGGGCTGCGCCAGCGCGCCCGCCTGGTGGCGGCAGTCCGGGTCCGGATCAACGACGACACCGCTGAGCTGGGGCGCCTTGTCGTCGTGCCGGATCGCCAAGGGCAGGGTCTGGGCAGTCAGCTGCTGCGTCAGGCAGAACAGCAGCTGCCTGAGCGGGTCACGCTGGTGCGCCTGTTCGCCGGTGAACACAGCTCGGCCAACCAGCGGCTGTACGAGGGACACGGCTACACCGAAGATCACCGCACCTCAGCCGGGCAATACCACCTCATCCACATGACCAAGATCCTGCGACGCAGGGGTGGTGTGTCGTGAACTCGACAGCACCGACGTTTCCGTTCGCGAAAAATGTCCGTGCTGTCGAGTTAACGACGGGTCAGCTCGCCCGCTGATACCCCGCTCGCCCGCTGACGGCGGGTCGGGATTCCGGGGCGGTGTCGCGGCGTCGAGGAAGCGGAGGAGTTCCACGGGGAAGGGCAGCACCAGGGTGGAGTTCTTCTCCGAGGCGACTTGGACAACGGTCTCCAGCAGCCGCAGCTGCAACGCCGCGGGGGTATCGGCCATCGCGGCGGCTGCCTGGGCCAGCTTCTCCGACGCCTGCAGCTCACCCTCAGCGCTGATGATCCGGGCCCGCCGTTCCCGCTCGGCCTCGGCCTGGCGCGACATCGACCGCTTCATCGACTCGGGCAGCGCGACGTCCTTGATCTCCACCCGGTCGATCTGCACGCCCCAGCCCAGCGCGGGGCTGTCGATCAGCAGTTCCAGCCCCTCGTTGAGCCGCTCGCGGTTGGACAGCAGATCGTCCAGCTCGCTCTTGCCGATGATCGAGCGCAACGAGGTCTGCGCGACCTGCGAGACGGCCTGCAGGTAGTCCTGCACCTCGACGATGACCTTGACCGGGTCGCAGACCCTGAAGTACACCACCGCGTCCACCCGGACCGACACATTATCCCGGGTGATTCCGTCCTGCGCGGGAACCGGCATGGTGATGATCGGCATGTTGACCTTGCGGAGTTTCTCCAGCCCCGGGGTGATCCAGGTCAACCCCGGCTGCCGGGGTGTGCTGGACACTCGTCCGAACCGGAAAACCACACCACGTTCCATCTGGCTGACCACCCGCGCACCGGACAGCAGCCACAACGCCCCGATGACCACGATCGCGATCAGTGCCGCGATGATGTCGACGGTCATAGCGCGCCTCCCGTTCGGGCCCGGGAAAATGCCCAAACCACATCACGGTACGCCGTTGCCTACGGTTTGGGCTGGACACGTGGCCCGGAGTGTCGCAGTGTGGTGGGATGCGGGCGATATGGAAGGGCGCACTGGCCTTCGGGATGGTCAGCATCCCGGTCCGGCTGTATTCGGCTACCGAGGACCGTGATGTGTCCTTCCATCAGGTGCACGATCAGGACGCCGGGCGGGTGCGCTACCGCCGGGTATGCGAGGTGTGCGACAACGAGGTCGCCTACGCCGACCTCGCCAAGGGCTTCGAGCTGCCGTCGGGTGAGACCGTGATCCTCACCGACGAGGATTTCGCGAACCTGCCGCTGGCCACCACCAAGGTCGTCGAGCTGGTCGCCTTC
>JBOHFC010000488.1:0-44012 GCA_050701375.1 Pseudonocardiaceae bacterium | reverse complement strand
CCACCACACCCTCGCCCATGATCAGCGACCGTGCCAGCCATCCCGACGATCACCACCACGCCACGCCGAGGCCCACCAAAGAAACAGCAGACCAACACCATGATCAAACTAGGCTACGTGGCATTGGACCCAGACCGGAACCGTCACCCGCTTCTCTAGCGAGGCGAGCAGGTGATGGCCAACGCGGCACCGCTGCAAAGCTTACCGGCATCTGCCCGCCGAGCTGTTCACGGCCCCTAAACGTCTACGGCTGGTTGGGCTGCTGTGAACCATTACCCCATTTGGAGACGGTGTCAACGAGGTACATGGCTGAGTGAACGGTCGTGATGATGCTTTTCATGAGCCAGAGGAGCGCCACCCCAGCTGCCACAATCGCGATAATACTCACGTTGCCGCACTCTCCCGGAGCCACACTCGCCAGACGGCAAAATAATACACGATCAACTGCGTTCCCGCGTTCGTTTGATGCGCCGTGATGTGCGCAGAAGCTTCACCTTGGAGGCTTTCGCACACCCTCGAAGACGGTCGCACCGAGCGGCTCCGGGGCTTCCGGCCACGCTGGTCGCAGTGCTCAGCACGGCACTGTGCGCTGACGGATCGCAAGCTCGGGCAGGCTGAGCTGATGCGTCATTGTCGCTGCCCCGGGCCGAGGTCCCGGCCGCTCACATCCAACACGACCGCATCGAGCGACACACCATCCAGGTTCTGTCCACCCCCGACACGTTATGGTCCCGTGCGCTATAAAAACCTTCCTGGTCGAACGCTACGTCAGCGACCTGCACGACAACCCCACGTCCGCTGTCGCGGTACTCCGCCTAACCAGCCGTCCCGCCGCCCACGCCGACCCCAACAGATCGCCACCGCGCTACGCGAGCACCGGAGCATCGAGAATGGCCCCTGCACTACGTCTGCGACGTGACCTTCGCAGGGGGCGCCTCGCGCGTCCGCACTGGCTCCAACCCACGAATCAAGGCATCGCTCCGAAACCTCTCCATCGCCGTCCTCGGACGTCCGGCTACACCAACATCGCCGAAGGACTGCGCAGGGCCAGCTATAGCTTCGACCATCCGCACACATTGCACGGCCTCACCAGACTCTGCTAGGGGCCTGGGGCAGAGTGCAGCCCCGGTTGGTCAGCGCCTAGTCTTCGCGGTGGTGGTCGCCGAGTTTCGTCGTTCAGCGCCATGAAACCCGTAATCTGCACTAGGCTGGTGGTCTGTATTATGGTCGTATGGGAGAAAGGCGGATTATTTGGTAGGTTTATCCGCTGGGGAGCAGGCTTGATGGTGGTCCTACTGCTCAATGTTTTTCTCGTAGGTGGGGCGTGCGGCGGGATTTTCAGCCCCGAAGGGTCGGGAGTTAGGGAGCCTAACGAAAATACGGTGAAGTTCGCGGAGGTCCCTGGGGCCGAGCCGAACTATATTTTCCCGATCACGCCGACTCAACAGTTTAGTGTTTCCAACATCAGCGAGTTCCAGTACTTGATGTACCGGCCATTGTACTACGCGCCGAAAGGGGCCCAACCGGTCATTGATGATGATTTGAGCTTGGCCGACGAGCCGGTGTACTCGCAGAACAACACTGTCGTGACCGTGAACATGAAGACTAACTACCAGTGGTCCAACGGCGAGCCTGTGGATGCCCGCGATGTGGTGTTGTTCCTTAACCTGCTCAAGGCCGCAGTGCAGGAGAGTCCGGCTAACTTCGGCACCTACACGGCCGGCGATATCCCGGATAACCTCAGAAGCTACACTGCGACCGGGAAGTACCAGCTAACCTTAACGCTGACCCGTAGCGTGAACCCGCAGTGGTTCACCAACGACCAGCTTGGGCTTCTGACCCCGCTGCCGCTGGCTTGGGATAGGGTTTCCTCAGGCCCCCAGGGTGACTACGATCTGACTCCGGCGAGGGCGAGACAAGTCTACGATTTTCTCGCCGGTCAGGCCGCTAACCTGTCAACCTATGCTACCAACCCACTGTGGCAGGTGGTCGATGGGCCGTGGCGTCTGGCCTCGTACTCTAGAACCGGCCAGCTCACCATGGTGGCCAACCCGGATTATGGTGGTCCCTTCAAGCCGGCGATCCCGGTCTTTGAGGAATTGCCGTTCACCTCGGAGGCGACCGAGTTCACCGCGGTCAGGGCCGGTGCGATTGATGTCGGGTACGTTCCTACCGCTGACCTCCCGCAGCTGCCGACGATCAAGCAGAGAGGCTACCAGATATTCGCGGTACCCCAGTTTCTTATCTCGTACGTGAACATGAACTTCAACAATCCCAGAGCTGGGCCGGTGTTCTCCCAGCTTTACATTCGGCAGGCATTGCAGCATCTGGTGAACCAGCCGGCGATCATCCATGGGATCTACTCGGGGTACGCGATCCCTGCCTACGGTCCAGTACCTGTCGGGCCACCCAATCCCTACGCCAGCGAGCTAGAGCGGCACGGCGCCTACCCCTACAGCCTGTCCGCAGCCCTCCAGTTGCTGTCATCGCATGGCTGGTCGGTCATATCTGGCGGTGTGGACACTTGCATCAACCCCGGCACCGCGGCTGACCATTGCGGCGCCGACATTGCACAAGGCACCAAACTGGCGTTCACCCTCGACTACGCAAACGCTATTCAACCGATCGCGACGCAGGCGAAGGCCATGAAATCGGACGCGGCGCGGGTCGGCATCCAGCTCGACTTGCGAGGCGAGCCCGTCAACACAATCTTCTCGCAGGACAGCGTTTGCACACCAGACCAAACCGCCTGCGGATGGCAAATGTGCGACTTCGGCGGCATCCAGTTCTTCGCCTACCCGACTAGCGATGTAATTTTCGGAACTGGCGGGGCGCTCAATCTGGGCAGCTACAGCGATTCCACTGCCGATAAATTGATTGAGGCTACCCTCTACGGCAATGACCCAAACGCGCTCACCCTCTACCAGGATTACCTTGTTCGGCAGATTCCGGTGATTTACCAGCCCGATCCCGACGCCGTTGCAGTAGTCAAGTCCACCCTCGCCACCGATGGCACCTTCACCGCGCTCACCCAGGGCAACCTACAACCGGAGAGGTGGCACTTCAAGTCATGACCGGCTACCTACCGCGGCGCATCGGGCAAACAATTATAGTCCTGTTCGGCGTGTTGATAATTGTGTTCGCGCTCACCCACCTGCTGCCGGGCGGTCCGGCCCGGGCGATCCTCGGTATCCGGGCTACCCCGGCGGCGGTCACCGCATTCAGCAAGGCGCACGGCTACGACAAACCGATCTACGTGCAGTATTTCAGTTACCTGAATTCACTTATCCACGGAGACCTAGGCTTCTCCTACACGCAGAACCAGTCGGTGGCCGCGCTACTAGCCCAGGATGTCCCTAAAAGTGCGTACCTGAGCCTGCTGGCGTTGACTGTCTCAATCATCGTTGGGCTTCCGCTGGGGATTGCCCAAGCGGTGCATCGTAACCGATTCGTTGACTATGCGATCACCACTGGGGCGTTTCTCGGCTACTCGATTCCGGTCTTTTGGCTCGGTCTGCTGCTGATCACCTGGTTTACCGTGGACCTGTCGCTGCTGCCGCCGGAGGCGCCCCAGACGGCCACCGTCGGCGGCGCGCTTGCCGATCCCGCTAGCATGGCGCTGCCGGTGGCGACGCTGGCGATCGTCTCGATCGCGTCGTTCAGCCGGTTCATGCGCGCGACGGCGATCGAAAATCTGGCCCAAGACTACATCCGGACCGCCCGGGCCAAAGGTCTGACAGAACGGACCATCCTATTCAGGCACCTGCTCCGCAACGCGTTACTGCCCATCATCACGCTGATCGGGTTGAGTACCCCGGCGCTGGTCGCCGGAAATTTGATCGTCGAGCAGGTGTTCAACTACCCGGGAGTGGGCTTGCTGTTTTTCAACGCGGCGCTTCGGCATGACTATCCGGTGGAGATCGCGCTGACGTTGCTCGGCTCGGCGCTGGTCGTGATGGGCAACCTGGTAGCCGATCTCGCCTATGGGATCGCTGATCCGCGGGTACGGCTGGCATAACCGCCGTGAACATCGATCCTCTAGCGAGCCCGGCGGTCGGGGAAGTCCGCGCGGGCGGCGGGCTGTGGCGCATGACAGCTCGAGTATTCAGGGAGAACTGGCTGGCCGTGCTCAGCGTGGGGTTGATTGTAGCGATCGTACTGTTTTGCTTCTTCGGTCCGCTGATCTACCACACCGACCAGATCTACACGAATCTCGCGGTGGCGAACCTGCCCCCGAGCGTGGCGCATCCGCTAGGCACGGATTACCTCGGCTACGACGAGCTGGGCCGGCTGATGGTCGGCGGGCGCAGCTCGATTGAGATCGGGCTGACCGCCGCGATGGTGGCCTCCGCAATCGGGGTGTTCTGGGGTGCCGTCGCCGGTTACATCGGCGGCATCATGGATGCGGTCATGATGCGGATCGTGGACATCATCCTGTCCATCCCAGGGTTGTTCATCCTGCTGCTCATCGCGGAGATCATCACTCCCACGCTAATCACGATGATCGCCATCATCGCGCTGTTCGCCTGGCTGATACCAGCCCGGCTAGTCCGCGGCGAGGTACTCAGCCTGCGCAGCCGGGAATACGTGCAGGCGGTGAAAATCATGGGCGGCGGTAGCCTGCGGATCGTGCTGCGCCACCTCATCCCGAACGCGATCGGGGTGATCGTCGTGCAGACCACCTTCGAAGTGGCCAACTCAATCCTGATCTTCGCTGTGCTGGGTTACCTCGGGTTCGGGCTGCCCGCGCCAGCCGCAAACTGGGGCGAGATGCTCTCTACTGGCACGGCATATGTTTTCGACGGGTACTGGTGGCAGATCTACCCGCCCGGGATTGCGATCCTGCTCATCGTGCTTGCGTTCAACTTCATCGGCGACGCGCTGCGCGACGCCCTAGCTGGCTAGACGTTCGGCTGCGTCAACGGTAGCCATGGACGACCTGCTCGACGTCAATAACCTGCGAACCGACATCCGCCAGCGCAGCTCGATTGCGCACGCCGTGGACGGGGTGTCACTTGCTGTGAGCAAAGGACAGAACCTCTGGTTAGTTGGCGAGTCAGGAACCGGCAAGACCATGACCGGCATGTCGATCGTGCGGCTGCTTCCCCCGGCGGGCGCATTGTCGACGGCTCGATCACCTTGTCCGGACAAGAACTAACCACGCTCAGCGTTGAGTGATGCGCCGGGCGCGTGGTAACGAGATCGGAATGATCTTCCAGGACCCGATGAGCTCACTAAATTCCACCATGACCATCGGCAATCAGATCGCCGAGTCGGTACGGCAGCAATGCGGCGCCTCCCGCGAAGCAGCCCCGGAACAGGCGGTCAAGACGCTCCGCCCAGTTGGCATGCCACACCCTCGCGGGCGGCTGAGTAACTATCCGCACCAACTATCCGGTGGCATGCGCCAACGCGTCATGATCGCGATAGCGCTCGCTTTCGAGCCGAAGCTGCTTATTGCAGACGAGCCGACCACCGCCCTAGACGCCACCATCCAGGAACAAATCAAGTCTGCAACCACCCTGCCCACCCCTACACCGGAGCTCTGCTGCGGGCCATCTTCGATCCCACCCCACCGACCCCACCGACCCGTCTCCGACGACAGTCACACCCGCGCCGGTCCGTCCGTTCGCGTGGTGCTCGGGGAGCCGCCTCCGCGATCAATCACACCACGACCTCGTCGCATAACTCCCATGTTTGTCCGCTCTCCTACTTGTCGGGATACGGTCGAGGTCGGGAGCCGACGGTAGTGGGTGACCGCGACCGGAACGCTGACAATCAGGACAGGTGGGTCATGACACGTACGCGAACGATCAGCCGCGCCACCCGCTATTTCGACTCCGGGGACTACTTAGCGGACCTCCGCCGCCGCATCAGGTACCGCACCGAGAGCCAGGAACCGGACGCGCTTGGCGTCCTGCACGATTACCTTGAGCAGGAGATCGCACCGGCTGTCCGACGACTCGGCTGCGAGTGGCGAATCGTGGACAACCCGGCAGAGGGCGCCGGACCCGTACTCATTGCGCATCGGCGCGAGAGCGACTCGGCGACTACCGTGCTGACCTACGGGCACGGCGACGTCGTCTCGGGCCAGGAGCGCCTCTGGGGCGCGGGCCTGTCTCCATGGGACATCGTCATCGAGGGCGATCGCTGGTACGGCCGCGGCACTGCGGACAACAAGGGCCAGCACAGCATCAACCTGGCGGCACTGGAACAGGTCCTAGACGAGCGGGGCGGCCGACTCGGCTTCAACCTGAAGGTTCTGGTGGAGACTGGTGAGGAAATCGGGTCCCCTGGGCTCCAGGAACTGTGCGCCCGCCATCGCGAAGAGCTCGCAGCCGATGTTCTGATCGCCTCCGACGGCCCTCGAGTGGCCGCAGCACGACCGACGGTCTTCCTGGGCTCGCGTGGCGTTGTTGACTTCACGTTGAGCCTTCGCCGGGCCGATGGCACGCACCACTCCGGCAACTGGGGCGGGCTCCTGCGCAACTCTGCGACGGTTGTGCTGAACGCCGTCGCGAGCATCGTTAACGGGCAGGGACGGATACTCGTCGACCGGCTGCGGCCTCCTGCGGTTCCGGGTCCGGTCAGGCAGGCGCTGGCCGACATAGAAGTCGGCGGCAGTCCCGGCGATCCCGCCATCGATGAGGGCTGGGGCGAACCGGGACTGACCGCCGCGGAGCGGCTGGTGGGCTGGAACACCGTCGAAGTGCTCGCCGCCGCCGCGGGGACGCCGGACCGGCCAGTCAACGCCATCCCCGGGTCGGCGTGGGCGAAATGCCAGCTCAGGTTCGTCGTCGGCACCGACTATGGTGACCTGGAGACGACGCTGCGAGAGCATCTCGACTCCCACGGACTCGGGATTGTCGAGGTCCGGGCAGGCACCGCAGTCCCGGCAACCCGGACCGATCCGAAGAACAGGTGGGTCTCGCGGGTCATCCGGTCCTTAGCCGAAACCACCGGCAAACGTCCGGCCCTATTGCCCAACGTGGGTGGCACACTGCCCAACGATGCGTTCGCCACGGCGCTTGGAATGCCCACGGTATGGATTCCACACTCCTACCCGAGCTGCGCCCAGCACGCTCCCAACGAGCACCTGCTAGCGCCGGTTGCGCGGGAAGGCCTCCAGATGATGGCCGGTCTGTTCTGGGACCTCGGTGTCGAAAACCCGTGTGGCACGTTGAATGCGTCAGCCCGGTGATTTCACCATCAGCTAAGGTGAGCGGGGCAAGGCCAACACCACGATCTGCTCAGGACCCACACCCGGACCATCAACGCGTGGGCGAGCCGGTTCGCTTCGTTGAGCTGCGCGTAGGTCAATGAAGTGCCCTCAAACACCACCGCAACCACCTGCGGTGTGGGAACAATACAGACAGGCTGGCGGGGAGATCAGGCGTGTGGAGTCGTTGCAGTCGAGCAGCACCCGCTGGAGTTCTTCAGCGACGAGGATCCCGATTCGGCTGATCGGTCGACTGCCGTGCTCAGGAAGTGGATAATTGACAACACTACGGGGGGTGGCTGCATGACGAGTGCCGATTACGTGATCGTGGGTGCCGGCTCTGCCGGATGCGTGCTTGCCGAGCGGCTCAGCGCTGACGAACACACCCATGTGGTGCTGCTGGAGGCCGGCAGCCAGGATCCGAACAGTATTGCCGAGCTTCGGGTGCCTGGCCTGTTTCCGCGGACCTTTGGCAGCGAGGTGGACTGGGGGTTTCAGACCGTCCCGCAAGGCGGTCTGAACGGCCGTACGATCCCCTATCCACGGGGAAAGGCGCTGGGTGGATCATCCAGCATCAATGGCCAGCTGTGGACCCTCGGTCACCGGGCGGACTACGATGCATGGGCCACCGCAGGTTGCGTGGGTTGGGGATATGCCGATGTGTTGCCCTACTTTGAGAAAGCGGAGTCCGAACGGATCCGGTTGGCGGGAATCCGCTACCCCAACCCTGTCACGCCGGACTTCATCACCGCGTGCGCCAGGGTCGGCCACGTTCCTGCGGGACCGCAGGAGGACGGGTACACCTTGGCGCGGGCGACTCATCGGGACGGCTTGCGCTGGAGCTCGGCGGACAGTTACCTCGGGCCGGCGGGTGACAGGCCGAACTTCGAGGTCATCACGGGTGGGCTGGTCCGTAGAGTGCTCTTCGAAGACACCCACGCGGTCGGAGTGGAGCTGGAAACCGACGGCGGCGTCGCGCAGATCCGGGCCGATCGTGAGGTGATCCTGGCAGCCGGCGCGGTCGGAAGTCCGCACTTGCTCATGCTGTCTGGCATCGGGCCCAGTGGTCACCTGGCCGAGCACGGCATCCAGGTTCTGGTGGACGCGCCCGGAGTGGGACAGAACCTGTTCGACCATCTGCTTGTGCCCCTCGCGTTCGCCGGACGGGGATTCGAGTCCCCCGGAGTCGACGCCGGGCTAGAGGAGATCCAGCGCTATCTCGACGACCGCATCGGCCCGCTCGACTCGATCCTGTCCGAGGCGCTGGTATTCCTGCGCACCCGAGAGGAGCTGGACGGCCCCGATATCGAGGTCGTCCTGATGCTGGTCCCCTTCGGCGAGCACGAGACCTCGGTACAGCACGGCCTTGCCCTCGGAGTGATCCTCTTGAGGCCGGAGAGCCGGGGCAGCGTCACGCTCCGCACGGCCAACCCGCACGACGCGCCACTGATCGACCCAGGCTTTCTGTCAGACACCCACGGTGCCGATCTTGCCACTACCGTCGCCGGGGTGCGCAAGGCGCAGGACATCGTGGACCAGCCGGTGCTGTCGAAGTGGCTAGGTGAGCCGCTCACGCCGGGCGCGATGTCCGCGGAAACCCCGGACATCGTCGAATACATCCGGCGCACCGGGTTGAGCATTTTCCACCCCGTCAGCACCTGCCGGATGGGTCCGGACCCGCAGTCCGTGGTGGACCTCGAATTCCAGGTCCGCGGCACCTCTGGACTGCGTGTGGTGGACGCTGCGGCAATGCCCAGCCAGGTGCGCGGGCATACCCACGCGCCCGTGACAATGCTGGCCGAACGCGCAAGCGAGCTGATCCTCAAGCAAGGATCAACAATTAGCATGGTTTAGTTAGTGTGTCGTGGTTGGCCGGTGTGGATGTAACGGTAGATCGTCGTTGAGCTGACGGCGCAGGATTGGGCGATTTCAGCCATGGTGTAGCGGCGTGAATCATACATTCGTTGGGCCTTGTCGATCAGCTCGGGGACCATCTTCAGTTTGCGGCGCTCGGACAGGCCGTGCGGTCGGGCCGTGCCTAGCCCGGTTTGCGCGTGGTGCTGAGCCACCATAACCTGATCTAGTTCGGCGCGGGTCGCCGCGTTGGTGGCGTCAGCGAGTGCGCCGCGCATGGTCTCGATAAGTCGCTCGGCGTCGGCCTTAGCGGCATCGGTCCTTTCCTGCATGGCCTTGACTTGCGTTTGGGCCTCGGCCTTGACCTGCTCGATCTGCTGGCGCAATTCGGCGGCGCGTTCAGCGAGGATGCGGTCGTGGTCGATAATCACCTGCTGGATGGCTGCGTCGGCGACTTCATGCACTTCGGCGACCGCCTTCGCAGCCGCGGCGCGGATTTCCTCCAACTCGGTGCGCGCGGTGCGTACGACGGTCTGGGCCTGTTCAGTGGAGGTTCGGCAGGCCGCCAGCTGTTCGGCCGTCTGAGTCCGGACGCGATCCAGCTCAACGAGTGCGCCCACAGCTTTCCTGCGGGCGGCACTGGCCTTCTCCGCCGCGGCTTGCGCGGTCTGCGCCTGGACGAGGGCGAACAGAACAGCTGCGGCGATAGCGAGCATGATGGCTCCTTAATCCGTCGGTGACGCGCCGTGCGGGACAGTGCGCTTCCGTGCGGTTGCGCCTGATGTGCCAATGCCTGACTCGGAGGTGACGTCGACTCACTGCTACGTGCGTAATCGAAGACTCGCCCGCTTGTCGATGTTTGCACGGACAGTCGCAGCAGTAAGCTGGCGACGTCCGGTGATCATTAGGCTGCGTTGACGGTGTCATTGTCCTGGGTCGGGTTGACAGTCCTGGTGATGCGCTCCAGTGCGTCGCGCACCACCACCAGTCTGCTGGTCACGCGAAATCCCAAGGTCAGTATCCATGTGGAGTCGGTGGGTCAGGCTGGCTACCGTTGGCGCCTCGAATAGGGTCCGAAGCGCTAACTTAATACCTAGCGTGGCTCGTATTTTGGCGACTATCCGGGTGGCCAATAGTGAGTGCCCGCCTAGTTCGAAGAAATTATCGTCGATGCCGACTGATGGTAGACCCAACATCTTGGCGAACAGCTCGCACAACAGTTTTTCTTGTGGTGTTCTGGGTGCGCGGTCACTGTCGCTTGAGTCGGGCTTGGACGCGCGCAGTGTGTCGTGGTCAAGTTTGCCGTTGGGTGTCATCGGCAAGGCGTCCAGCATGATCAGTTCGGTAGGGATCAGGTAGTTGGGCAGGCGCTGTCGCAGATACTCGCGCAGCGAGTCCGATTGGCAACCGTTGCCGTTAGCAGTCACGACGTAGGCGACTAGTCGCTTGTCGTCGGGTTGGTCTTGTCGTGCGACGACTGTGGCTTGTGTGACCTCCGGGTGTGCCGTTAGTACGGTTTCGATCTCTCTCGGCTCGATACGGAATCCGCGGATCTTGATCTGGCCGTCCGCGCGGCTGACGAATTCGAGGTCCCCGTCAGTGCGCCAGCGAACCAAATCCCCAGTCCGGTACATCCGTCCACCCGGCGGTCCGTAGGGGTCTGCCGTGAACCGTGTAGCGGTCAATCCAGGTCGACGCAGGTAACCCCGCGCCAATCCGGACCCACTAATATACAGTTCGCCTACCACCCCTGGGGGTACTGGCTGCAAGCCAGTGCCCAGCACATACACGTGAGTGTTCGCGATTGGCCGACCGAGGGGAACTGTGGTGATGGCGTCGGCGTCTCGGCAGGTGTGGAAGGTGGCATTGATGCAGGTTTCGGTGGTGCCGTACAGGTTGTAGATCATGGTTGATCCCAGGCGCTTATAGCATTGTTCCTCGAGGTGCCTTGTGAAAGCCTCGCCGTGGAAGAACAGCCGCCGCAGGGCGCGCCATTGCTCGATGACCGGTTGCTGGAGCAACGGCAGGAGTAAGGAGGGCGTCATCTGCAGCACGGTGACGCCGCTTCGAGCTACCAGCCGGGCGATCGCCCCGAGGTCGCGATGAGCGCTAGGGGGTGTCAGCAGCAGCCGCGCCCCCGCGATGAGTGGTGCGAATAGTTCCCAGACCGAGGCGTCGAGACTGAATGACGCGCTGTGCAGCACCGTGTCGTCCGCGCTTAGTGGCACCGCCTCTTGCATCCATTGCAAGTAGTTGACCGTCGCTCGGTGGGGAATCACCACGCCGTCTTGAGGTTGCCTGGTCGATCCGGGAATGTAGATCACATAGGCGGGCTGGTCCGGAAGCAGCGGCAACGCACGGTCTCCGTCGCCCACATCGTGGGCGGCCAGGGTCGCGAGTTCCTCGATGGTGGAGGTGTCATCGAGCACTAACCGGGTCAGTTCGCCGACTTCGGGTAGCTGCTCTGACGCTGTGGCGGTGGTGATCAAACAGGCCGCTTCGGCATCGTGGAGCACGAATGCCATGTGGTCGGCGGGGTGCTCTAGGTCCAGAGGCAAGTAAGCGGCACCGGCTTTCAGTGCTGCCAGAATCGCGACCACTAGCTCGGGTGAGCGGGGGAGGGCCAATGCGACGATCTGCTCAGGTCTCACACCCCGACTGATTAACGCTCGTGCTAACTGGTTGGCTTTGGTGTTGAGCTGGTGGTAGGTCAGTGTTGTGTCCTCGAACACCACTGCCACCGACTGCGGTGTGGTCTGCGCCTGGGCTTCGAACAACACCGGCAGACTGGTCTGGGCCACCGAGTGGGTGGTGTTGTTGTAGTTGACTAGCAGACGGTGGCGTTCTGTGGGGGTGAGGATATCGATCTGGCTGATCGGCCGGTCCGGATTAGCGACCACTGCGTCGAGCAGGCGCACCCAGCGGGCGAAGAACGTCTCGACTGTAGCGGGATCGAACAGATCGCTGGCGTACTCGATGAACCCGTCGATGCCTTGTGGGCTGCCGTCTGGGCCGCGTTGTTCGGACAGGAGGAAGTTCAGGTCGCGCTTGGCGGTCTCGGTCGACACCGGCACGAGACTAGTGCGCAGTCCGGGCAGATCGAAGTCGTTCTGGGGGGTATTTTCTAGCCCGAGTCCGATTTGGAACAGTGGCTGGCGAGCCAGTGACCGGGTGGGGTTGATAGCCTCGACGAGGTAGTCAAAGGGCACGTCCTGGTGGGCGTAGGCGGCCAGTGCGGTCTCTCGCACCTGGGCGAGCAGCTGCGTGAAGGTGGGATCTCTGGAGATGTCCGTGCGCAGCACCTGCAAATTGAGGAAAAGCCCGACCAGATCATCCGCCGCTTCATCGGTGCGTCCAGCAATCGCGTTTCCGATCGGGATGTCCGTGCCGGCGCCGAGCCGGGACAGCAGCGCGGCCAGGCCGGCCCGCAGCACCATGAACAGGCTGGTCCTGCTGCGGCGGGCAAGGTTCATCAACCCCTGATGCAACGGGGTATCGAACCGGCCGGTCAGGTGACCGCCCCGGAAGGAGGCGACTGCCGGGCGGGGGCGGTCAGTGGGCAGCGTCAGCTGCTCGGGGAGCCCGGCCAGGGTGTCGGTCCAATAGGCAACCTGAGCGGCGAACAGGCTGTCTGGATCGGCATGGTCGCCGAGCAGCCGGTGTTGCCACAACGTGTAGTCGGCGTACTGCACCGGCAGCGGCGCCCACCCCGGCTCGCGGCCTTGGCAGCGCGCTGCATACGCGGCGGCCAGGTCGGCTGACAGCGGGCCCATGGACCAGCCGTCA
Organism: Pseudonocardiaceae bacterium; assembly: GCA_050701375.1. Classification (GTDB taxonomy): domain Bacteria; phylum Actinomycetota; class Actinomycetes; order Mycobacteriales; family Pseudonocardiaceae. The sequence goes on along the minus strand of JBOHFC010000488.1, from coordinate 31,153 downwards.
CCGGCGATGTGGTGCATCAGGATCAGCAGCACATGCTCATCTGGTGCCAGCGCGAACAGCATGGTCCGAATCGGCAGCTCGACAGCCAGGTCGAACGCGTACCGGGCCGCCCCGGCCAGCATCTCAGACAGCTCGGTCTCACAGGTGTCAGTGACCACTAGCGGTGGGCGGGCCGCATGGGCCTCCAGAACCCGCTGCTGTGGCACGCCCTCAACCTGGGGAAAGACCGTGCGCAGGCTGTCATGCCGAGTGATCACATCGCCCAGCGCGGCCGCCAGCGCCCGGCGGTCCAAGTCACCGGACAGGCGCAACGCCAATGGCATGTTGTAGGTGCAGCTGGGGCCTTCCAGTTGTTGCAGGAACCACACCCGCCGCTGCGCGAACGACAACGGCAGCACGTCCGGATGCGGGCCCGCCGTCAACCCCAACCTGGCACGTCCGGCCTCGTCCAGGTGGGCGGCCAAGCTGGCCACCGTCGGCGCCTCGAACAGGGCCCGCACCGCCAATTCCACGCCCAACATTGCCCGCACTCGACTGACCACCTGAGTTGCGAGCAGTGAATGCCCGCCCACCTCGAAAAAGTCATCCTCGACGCTGACCGTGGGCAGGCCCAGCACTTCGGCGAACACCTCGCACAGCAGCTGCTCGTGCGGGGTGCGGGGCGTTCGCCCACTGCCGGCTGCGCGGTACTCGGGAGCGGGCAACGCGGCAACGTCCAGCTTCCCATTCGGTGTCAACGGCAACCCGGCCAGCGACACAAACGCCGCAGGTACCAGGTAGGCAGGCAAACGCACTCGCAGATACTCGCGCAGCACCTCCGGGCGGGGGGTGCTGCCTGCGGTCGGAACGACATAGACGACTAACCGTCGGTCGTCGGGCCGGTCTTCTCGCGCGAGGACGGCGGCCTGCGCGACATCTGGATGCGCGGCGAGTGCCGTCTCGATCTCGCCTGGTTCGATGCGGAAACCGCGGATTTTGACCTGGTCGTCGGCCCGGCCGACGAACTGCAATTCACCGTCGGTGCGCCAGCAGACCACATCTCCCGTCCGGTACATTCGAGTCCCAGGCGGGCCGAAGGGATCGGCCAGGAACCGCTGTGCGGTCAACCCAGGCCGGCGCAGATATCCCCGCGCCAACCCCATCCCAGCCACATACAATTCACCCGTCACCCCAGTGGGTACCGGCTGTAATTGCGCATCAAGCACGTACACCCGAGTGTTGGCGATCGGCCGCCCCACCACCGGACGGGGAGAGTGGCCTACCCGCGCCATGAGCGCATCGACGGTGCATTCGGTGGGGCCATAAAAGTTGAATCCCGCAAGCCCGTCCACCGACCGTAGGCGGTCCCACAATTGCTCTGAAATTGCTTCTCCGCCCACCGCAATCCCCACCAGGCCGCACCGGCCGCTGTCCAGCAACCCCTTCGACACCAGTAGCTGAACATATGACGGCGTGGCATCGACATAGTCGATGTGCTGCCGAGCGACGTAGGCCACCAACCGATCCGGATCGGTCAGCGTGACTTCGTCGACAACATGCAACTCATGCCCGGCGAACATCCACAACAGCTGATCCCAGGACGCATCGAACGAGAACGGTGTCGTTTGTGCGACCCGCAGCCGACGCTCTCCGGCTATGGCCACCGATGGCGCGAACACACTGTCCCGATGGCTGGAAAACAAATTCGCCACGCTGCGCTGGCAGACCACGACACCTTTGGGGTTGCCTGTGGTGCCCGAGGTGTAGATCACATACGCCGGATGCGCGGGGGTCAGGGGCATGGCTCGGTCGGTGTCGGTGGGATCGGTGTCCGGACACCCGGCCAGCATTCGTACCGTGTCAGGGTCATCCAGCACCAGCCGCCGCGTGGCGATGTCCTCGGCAACACATCCCATCGTGTGGTTGGTGGTCAGCAGCAACGCTGGGCGGGCGTCGTGAAGCAGGAAGGCGATCCGCGCAGCCGGATAGTCCGGGTCCACCGGCAGGTAGGCAGCGCCGGCCTTGAGCACAGCCAGGATCGCGACCACCAGCTCAGGCGTGCGGGGCAAGACCAACGCCACGATCTGCTCGGGACCCACGCCCCGGACGATCAACGCGTGCGCGAGCCGGTTCGCTGTCGTGTTGAGCTGCGCGTAGGTCAACGACGTGCCCCCGAAGACCAGCGCGACCGCCTGCGGTGTGGCCTGCACCTGGGTTTCGAACAACACCGGCAGGCTGGCGGAGGGGATCGGACGGGTGGTGTCGTTGTAGTCGACTAGCACCCGCTGGCGTTCTTGCGCGGTGAGGATCTCGATCCGACTGATCGGCCGGTCAGGATCGGCCACCACCGCCTCCAACAAGCGCACCCACCGCGCCACGAGAGCTTCGACGGTGGCGGGGTCGAACAGGTCGCTGGCGTATTTGACGAACCCTTCGATGCCCTTCGGCGCGCCGTCGGGGCCGCGTTGTTCAGACAGGCTGAAGTCCAAGTCGAACTTGGCCGTCCCGGTCGACGCCGGCACGGTGGACACCCGCAATCCCGGCAGCTTGAAGTCGGCTTCGGGCGCATTCTCCAGCGTGAGCATCACCTGGAACAGCGGGTGGTGCGCCAACGAGCGGGTCGGGTTGAGAACCTCGACAAGATGGTCGAATGGCACGTCCTGGTGGGCCCAGGCCGCCAGCGCAGCTTCTCGCACCCGCGCCAGTAGCTGGACAAAGGCAGGGTTACCGGAGATGTCGGTACGCAAGACCAGCGAATTGACGAAAAATCCGACCAGCTCGTCCAATGCCTGATCGGTGCGCCCAGCGGTCAGGCTGCCTACCACGATGTCGCTGCCCGCACCGAGCCGGGACAGCAACGCGGCGAGCCCGGCCTGCAGCACCATGAACACACTTGCTCCGCCGCGGCGGGCCAGATCTACCAGTCCCTGGTGCAACGCCGTGTCCAACCGAACAGTCAGCTGACCGCCCCGGTAGGAGGCTACTGCTGGGCGCGGGTGGTCGGTGGGCAGCATGATCTGCTCGGGCAGCCCCGCCAGCGCCTCGGTCCAATACCGCACCTGGGTGGCAAGCAGACTGTCCGGATCGGCCTGGTCACCGAGCAGGCGATGCTGCCACAGCGTGTAATCGGCGTATTGCACCGCCAACGGTGCCCACCCCGGTACCTGGCCTTGGCAACGGGCGGTGTAGGCGGCGGCTAGATCTTGCGACAACGGCGCCATCGACCAGCCGTCGCCGGCAATGTGGTGTATCACCATCAGCAGTACATGCTCATCAGCTCCCAGGTCGAACAACTGGGTCCGCACCGGCGGCTGCGCAGCAAGGTCGAACCGGTGCCGGGCTGCAACTGCTATCGCCTCGGGCAACTCGGTATGACTGACAGAGGTGCCGGGCAGGTCGGGACAGGCCGCCTCGCCGTCGAGAACTTGCAAACAGGGGACGCCGTCGATCTGGGGGAAGATCGTGCGCAAGCTTTCGTGACGGGCCACCACGTCGCCCAACGCAGCCCGCAACGCTGGGCGGTCCAACGGTCCGGACAGGCGCAACGCCAACGGCATGTTGTATGCCGCACTGGAATCCGCCAGCTGGTGCAAGAACCACAATCGGCGTTGGGCGAACGACAACGGCACCACAGTAGGGCGCTCACCCGCCGTCAACACCGTCCTTGCCTGCCCCGCACCATCCAGACACCCGGCGAGTCCGGCCACCGTCGGGGTCTCGAACAGGGCACGCAGTCCCAGTTCGACGCCCAGGGCGGCCCGCACCCGGCTGACTAATCGGGTCGCCGACAGCGAGTGCCCGCCAAGATCAAAAAAATCGTCATCCACACTGACGTCAGGCAGGCCCAACACGTCAGCGAACAACTCGCACAATAGCTGTTCTTGTGGTGTTCTGGGTGTCCGTCCACCCTCGGCTGATCGGAACTCTGGAGCGGGCAACGCGGCTCGGTCCAATTTGCCATTCGGCGTCAAAGGAAAATGTTCAAGCACCGCCACCGCCGCGGGCACCATGTATTCCGGCAACCGCATCCGCACAAAATCCCGCAGGACGCCGATCTGCGCGCCGGTGCCACGAGCCGCCATGGGGTCGTTCGTCGTTAGCGGCGCCAGGCCGGCGCTTGCGTCCGCGGCTACCACGTAGGCGACCAACCGCTGGTCTCCGGGTCGGTCCTCGCGGGCGATGACGACCGCCTGCGCCACCTGGGGATGGGCCGTCAGGACTGCCTCGATCTCGCCCGGCTCAATCCGGTACCCCCGTACCTTGACCTGCTCATCGACCCGGCCAAGGAATTCCAGTTCCCCCGCTGCGCGCCAGCGGACCAGATCCCCGGTGCGGTACAGGCGAGTCCCCACCGGACCGAACGGATTCGCAACGAACCGCGCCGCAGTCAGACCGGGCTGATGCAGATAACCGCGGGCCAATCCCCATCCCGCGACATACAATTCACCCGCCATACCCTCGGGAATCAGCTGCAGGCCAGCACCCAACACATACACTTGCACGTTGGTGATCGGCCGACCAATCGGCGGTGGTAGCTGACGTGCGGGCGACAGTGGGCCGCTCATGGTGGCGCACACGGTGACCTCGGTGGGACCGTAGGCGTTGATCATCCGTCGGCCCGGTGACCAGGCCGTGACCAGCTCCCCCGGGCACGCCTCACCCGCCACGACCAACGTCATCCTTGGCGGCAAGCCGTCCCCGGCTGGCAGTACCGTCAGCGCCGAGGGAGGCAATGTCACATGTGTCACCTGCTGCCGGTCGGCAAGCGCGCACAACGCTGCTCCGGGCACCAGTTTCTCCGGGGGGGCCACTACCAGCGCGGCGCCGGACAGCAGGGCTGTGCTCAGCTCCGAGAACGACGCGTCGAAGTTGGGTGAGGCGAACTGCAGTACCCGACTGTGGGCACTGACCTCGAAGTGTTTGATCTGGGCAGCGGCAAGATTGGACGCGCCCCCATGGCAGACCACAACGCCTTTGGGTCGGCCGGTGGAACCGGAGGTATAGATCACATACGCCGGATGCGCGGGTGTCAGGGGGGTGGTGCGGTCAGCGTCGGTGGGATCGGTGTCCGCGCAGCCCGCCAGCAGCTCCGTCGTGTCGGGGTCGTCCAGGACCAGACGCGCAGTCCGGCCGGTGTCAGGCAGACCGCCTTCGGTCTGGGTGTTGGTCAGCAGCAATGCTGGTTGTGCGTCGTGGAGCATGAAGCTGATCCGCGCGGGCGGGTAGTCCGGGTCCACCGGCAAGTAAGCGGCTCCGGCCTTGAGTACCGCCAAGATGCACACCACCAGCTCGGGTGAGCGAGGCAGCGCCAACGCCACGATCTGCTCGGGGCACACACCGCCGGCGATCAGCGCGTGCGCGAGTCGGTTCGCGCACTTGTTGAGTTGGCTGTAGGTCAAAGTGGTGTCCTCGAACACCACCGCCACCGCCTCCGGCGCAGCAAGTACCTGAGCTTCGAACAACGCCGGAAACGTCGTCTGCGTCACCTCTACGGCGGTGTTGTTGTAGTCGACCAACAACCTGGCGCGCTCGTCGGCAGGCAGAATGTCGAGACGACTGATCGGTCGATCCAGATCAACGACTGCGATAGTTTCCAACAAATTTAGAAAACGCTTATGATGGGCGGCTAGCTCGCCGGCACTGGAGGCTTCTGGGTTCGCCTGCCAAGCGATCCTCAACCCTGAACCATCCTTTCTACCAAAAACCTCCATCGCCAGATCGCTGATCAACGCCAGAGAAACATTGTGCATCTCCGTGCCATACCCACCAAAGCGCAGATCGTAGTCGAAAGACATGATATTGACTACCGGCGAAAAAAACGCCCCGACATTACCGGGCAGGCCAAGGCTCCGATGAAGATCCTCCCCTCGGTAACGTTGATGCGCTAGTACCTCGCGGACTTCCTCTGCCGTTTGTCCGATGAGTTTGTACAAGCTCATGTCTGGATGCACCGACAACCGCAGTGGCAACACGTTGGACACTAACCCCGGTGCACGTTTCAGCACAGGGTCGGGACGAGCCGTAACCGGCAGACCAACAACCACCTCCCGCGCACCGGTCAGACCGTGCACATAAACCGCCATCGCTGCAATCACAACCCGGGACCACCGCACTCCGGCCCGGCCCGCTGCTACCTGTAACCCATCCACCCCGGACAGTGGTGACGAGGTTGTCCGATGAACACAATTTGCGGGCATCCCCGACGGCCGACCTGCCAAGCTGACCGGCTCCGGCCGATCGGCAAAACGTTTCATCCAATATTCCCGGTCCCGCTCGAACTCCTTCGACGCGCGATAGTCAGCATCACTGGTCAGTAGCTGCCGCAGCGAACCAAATAAATTTTGATCACAAGTAAGCCCGCATGTCAGAGCCGTATAGACTTCAGCCACCCGTCGCGCAACAAGAGCAAAACCAAACCTGTCAATTACGATGTGATGGTAGCCCTGGTACCATAAGAACCGGTCAGATCTCAACTTGATCAAAGCGTAACTGAACAGGTGTCCGCGAGCCAGATCCATCGGCCGGTCCACGTCCGCGGCCATCCATGCTTGCGCAGTCCCGCGCGGATCAGGCTCAGCGCTGACATCGACGAACGGCATAAGCCACTTCGCCAACGGCTTGACGACCTGCTGCGGCCCGTCGTTGCCCTCGACAAACACCACATGCAGTGAGTCGGCCTCCTCGACAACCCGCCGCAGCGCCCTCTCGAACAACACTGGATCAACTGGCCCATATATCTCTAAATAACTACCAAGTTTGTAGACACGGTTCGCCGTGCTCAACTGTTGTTCAGCAAACCAAATCTCACGCTGGGCGGCTGACAACGGCAGAACAATATCATCACCACCAGGCAACGTTACCTCCCTGAGTGTCCCCAACTTGGGTGAACCGGTCCAAGGTGTCACATCTGCCCGATGAGCAGACGAAGAAAATGCGCCCATTCGACACCGGCCATCGCCCGCCCGAATTACTGACGTCGCCCTCCGCGCAGCCCGGCGGCTTATCTCAGGACGATCCGGTGATGACGACCAAGCGCGAGCATGTGTAACCTTAACTCGTAGTCACGCGTTTGGGTCGAGACGGCATGCTTGGCCGTCGAGCTTTTTTGAACTCGTTCGAGAAGAGATAGAGTTGCTTATTCTTCTCACTTGCCTCCAGTTGGGGCTCCTGGACCTTGTACTTCGTGTCGCTATTCTTAATAGAAGTCAACATTCTCTCGTGTAACTCGGCATAGGTGAGTCTGGAGCGAGCAGCCTTAATGGTTTTGATTGCGTGGCATGTCATGAATCCATTATTGCGACCATCCTCATGCGCGTCGCCTGATAGCTGGTGGGCGCTGGTACCAGACAGGAGCACCTCCTTCACCTTCGAGGAGTCGGAGTCGGGGCCCGTTCGGAAGTCGGTGATCGTTCCGGAGAAGCAGGAGTCGGAGATGACTGTAAGGTTAACTCCGACTCCTGCTTCATCGGAATTGAAGGCCTGGTTAAGTTCGGCCTCGATGCTGTCGAAGAGCTCCCTGAGTTCATCGTCGATGATTAATGTCGGGTAGTCATGTGGACAAATTGCCTGATCATACCTTCCTTTGAAATGCATTCCCAGTATCTCAAACTCGGACTCTTCCTCGTCGCCACTCACATCCGGGATACAGAAGCCATGCGAAGAGTTCGTAAAAACGAGGACATCGCCTTGTTGGGCGCCCGCCAGAAGATCCTTGAGTCCCTTGATCATGTTCTCCTTGGTCGCATCAGCATCGGTAATAAGTGTGACGTCAGCTACAGAAAACTCGAAACGCCTGACCAGGAGATCGGCCCAATCATGGGCGTCGTTCACACACCCCTTGAGATCCATATCCTCCATCCCCATCTCTGGGGCGTTGCGGTGGCCGTAGTCGTTGATCCCGACACAGAGCGCCTTCTTAGTCATGATAAACCCTTTCGCCGAAAATGACACTTGAGCGGATGAATGTTGTCGTGATTTTTCCCGTCCGCGGGTCGTTGAATGCCTGCTCGGCACTTCGCCGGTGACAGAGGGACAAAGGCTGCATCGGAACGAACAATACCAATCTATGGGCCCCTTGTTAAAGAAGTTCACCCCAATGAGGCCGCAGTCAGCTCGCTCGAGGCGCTGTCAAGTTGTTAGCTGTGGTGAGAGGGGTTGGTGCGTTGCGCGAGGCTGAGGTGGGTGAGATTGTGGATCTTCGAGCTGGTCGCATCGCCACGGTCGGTAAGTCAGCATGAAACGGCCGATTCCGTTACTGCCGGTAGCCAGTGGCGAGCGCCGGGCCGCGCGCCACTGCCCGTCGGTGACCTGCGTGCAGCATCTGGCCAACCACATCGGCGCGTTGGCGTTTCGGGGCCTGACAAGGAAGTCCTCCCGGGCCGGCTGCACGGTCGCCAGCTGACCGGGAGCTGCCCACCGGGTGAACCGCCGACCGCGACCCTGATCTCCCTGATCGCCGCTTCCAACAACTTGATCACACTCAATCGGTCGAGCAGTTTGCTCACCGCAGTCAGCCCCGACACCGAGAGTCAGCGTCAGCTACCGGCGCGCCGACCCGCAGCCGCCGCCCCAACCGATACATATCCCTAACGTTTCAACCTGGTGGGTGTCCACTCCCTGAGATGCCTGGTTGATTCGCAACGACATCATCACCGGCCAAAGCGGCACCCATCGCCAACTGTGGGCCCGTGTCGCCAGCTACTTCGCGGATTCGGGTCAGTGCCCGGCTAACCACCGTCTTGCCGGTCCACTCCCAACTGCGGTATTACTTTTCTTCAGGCAGCCGAACTAATCAAATATAGAGCCGACGTTCTGGATCGGATCGTGGAGGACGGCTGCACCAACGTGATTCTCGCCACGTTCACCGGCGGCCATTCGGAGGGGACGGTCAACTTTACCTCGTCCTACAAGACGGTCACCCTGTCCCACGGCCAGTGGAAGAGAACTGGCGAGTGCACCTTTATCGACACCGATACCGTTTTGCGACTAGGAGCTGATGGTAAGGTGAATGCGACCATCACCTTTCATGTCAACATCAAGGTGGACCCAGCGGCGACGACGCCACCTTCGCCTGGGGTTACCACATCAAGAATCTGGATGGCACTTCTGTGACCAAGGGATCGTCCAGCGGCAAGGGAGTCCGAGTCAACGTCCTGCCCCGCACCACCGGCTGAGCCAGTGACACCGCGGTGTGCCCGCGGCCTCCGTGTTGATCTGGAGCGAGGAGGTCGATGGGATGCCACGCCCTGACCACTCTGCCCAACCACAGCGCCCCACTATCCCGTCCATGGTCCTGCGCGTGCGGACAGCTTGTGTTTCTCGCTTGACCAGCCCGCCGGCCTGCGAGTGCGCCTGCCCGTGTCGGCCATCGCGGATGCGGGTCAGAGCAGCTGGTGGACAGACTGCGACCGCTGCGGGGTGATGATCGGCGATCTTGATCTTCCGGGTCTCGTTGGCTACGCTGCGGTCGTTGTCGAAATAGTTATTTATCGGGGAGGCATTGCGTGGCTGCGACCTGCAATGATGTTAATCTTGAGGTGTCTGCTGCTTCATTCCGCATCGCTGGATGTCGGTCATGACGGCGTCTGCCACCAAGTCGGATCGGGTTGCACCCCGATCCGTCATACCGGGTCGCCAGCGCTGGGACATTGCAGTCTTGTTGAATCGGCCTCGAATCGCGGAGCTTCTGGAAACGAAGCTACGAGAACGGTCGGGAATCCGAGTAGTACGGGCCAATCCAGTCACCGGCCGGTTGCTTGTCTTCCATGACACGGAGCTGAGCGGTGACGAAGTCGGCCAGCTTGTCCGAAAAACCGCCGCTCAAGTCTCCCGCCAAACCCCTGTCATCCCCATTCGGCGCTCGTCGCGGCTTGCGCTTTCTGCGGCGCCGACGACGGTACGACGGTCGAATCGCGGTTTAGTCGCGCTGGCGGTGGTCGGTGGCGGGACGATCGCCCTGGCCCTGCGTTCACCCATGTTGCGCCTGGGCGCGGTGCTCGGTGCAACGGCTATCGTCCTCAGGCGCGGATGGCGAAGGTCGAGGCAAGCCCAACTCGCCTTGACAGTGTCGCACGAGTCGACCGTCGGTGCCATCCGGCAGATTCTTGGGCCGCACCGCCGGGAGTTCTCCTGGGCGTCGGTACTCTCGGTTCTCGCACAGGTGCTGTACATGGCATTACCCCTGTACATGGGCTGGATACTTGCCGTCCTGACCAAGGGACCGACCGCGTCCTTGATGCGCCTAGGCCTCGCCAGTGGTGCGAGCCAACTCTGGTTCCTGTCGGGAACAACCCTCCTCACACTCGTCGCGTTCGCGGTCGTGTCATTCGCGGCAAGCATCATGTGGCGCGATCTGGCCCAGACTGTCCAGCACGAGTGGCGCAGCGAGATGTATTCCTACGTTCAAAGGGGCACGCTCCGGTACCTTGAAGGCGAGCGGATGACGAGGCTCGCAGAAATGCTCACCGGCGACATCGACCAGCTCAGCCGTTTCCTCGCCGGTCCGATCAATACTTTTCTCCAGATTACCACCTGCTTCGTCGTCGTCGTCGGGGCATTCCTCTTCTGGGCCCCTCAAATCGCCTGGATCGCCTTCGCCCCGGCACCAATCATTGCCTGGTTGTCGTTCTCGTACCAAGAGCGCGTGGCTCCCGAACATGCCGCCAGCAGCGAGATCAGGTCGTTGCTGAACAGTCAACTGATCAACAATTTAGAGGCAAGCGCGACCGTCAAGAGCTTCGGCGCTGAGGACTACGAGATCGCGCGAATTACACGCCTCAGCGAGGCCTACCGTCAGAGCAATCATCACGGCGATAGGCGTACCCAAACCTACAATCACACGGTCCAAGGGTGCGCGTTATCGGCTTTGCTCGGGGTCCTCCTGCTCGGCGGTCTCAATGTGCTGACCGGCACGCTTGCACTGGAGGCCTACAATGGTCTGCTCGCGCTGCCCACGCTGCTCCTCATGAGGCTGCCAGAGCTCGGGGACGCGGTCGAACAGTACCTACGGACTGTGGCTGCGCTCGGACGGGTGCTTGAGCTTCGTCGCCTTCCGGTCGAGTCGGGTGGCGTCGGCCAACACCTGGACATTGCGTCGGTCAACGGCGAGATCGTGCTCGACGGCGTGGCATTCGCCTACCCGGGGCGCCCACCGGTCCTGCATAATCTCTCATTGAGGATGGCAGCCAGGCAGACGACGGGCATCGTAGGCGTGACAGGGGCGGGGAAGACCACCATCGCCAAACTGGTGTTGCGCTTCCAGGACGTCGACTCGGGACGCGTCCTGCTCGACGACGTGGACGTACGAGACCTGAGACTGCAAGACCTTCGGAGCGCGATCAGCTTCGTGGCGCAGGACGCCTTCCTGTTTGACGGATCGATCGGGGACAACATCCGGTATGGAAGTTTCGATGCGGACCCCGAGCGCGTCATGAGGGCGGCACGGCTGGCTGAGGCCGCCGATTTCATTGAGGCCTTGCCGTCGCAGTATGACACGATGATTGGGGAGCGGGGCGTCACGCTATCAGGCGGCCAGAAACAGCGATTGTCGCTGGCCCGAGCAATCGTGAAGAACGCGCCGATCCTCATTCTTGACGAGGCGACATCAGCGGTCGACAATGAGACCGAGGCGGCCATACAGCACGCACTCGCGGATTTCGCCCGGGACCGGACGCTGCTCATTATCGCTCATCGTCTTTCTACGATCCGTCATGCCAACTGGATCTACGTGATGGGTGAGGGCGGGATGGTCGTCGAAGAGGGAACCCATCAAGAGCTTTTGGATCGCGATGGCGTGTACGCGTCGTTGTGGCGCCTGCAGATCGGCGACACGATGACGTAGTGTGCTCTGACCGGAAAACACAGTCGGGACGGGCGAACGGGACCACCGGCTCAGCGTGTGTGTCGACGTTGAGTCGGGGACGGGCGAACGGGACTACCGGCGAGGTAGCCCGGTGGGGATGTGTGTCAGGCGGCGGGTTCGAGGGTGACGCGGAAGCCCAGCGCGGTGAGCTGGCTGATGTGGTTGCGGATCTTGCGGGTGGTGTAGATGCGGGTGGTGTGGTACTCGGGTCCCAGGTCGTGGAAGCGTGCGGTCGGGTCGGCCAGCAGGTGCCAGATGATGACCAGGATCGAGCGGGCGACCGCGACGAGGGCTTTGAGCTTGCCGCGGCGTTTGACGATGCGGCGGTAGCGCTCACCCAGGAAGGTGTTCGTCTTGGCCGCGGCGGCGGCTTCCCCGAGGACACCCTTGAGATAGGGGTTGCCCTTGCCGGTGACCCCGCCACGGTGCTTGGCGCCGGATGAGATGGTGCGGGGCACAGTTTGGCCCAGGACACCAAATGCCCCGATGTGGGGAACCGGCTCATGTCCAGCCCCACTTCGGCGATGATGACCTGCGCCGCCAGTGGCCCGATACCAGGAATCTCATCGAGGCGTTGCCAGGAAGTGCATCCGTGCCCGTCGCGGTGAGCGACGGTGTGTTCGGTGTCTTCGGCCGGGGTGGGGGAAGGGTTGCCCGTGCCAGGCGGGTGGGCTTCACTGCCAGCCTGCTGGTCGCCGGCCCGTCGTCGCGGGGATGCACTGCAGGAGTTGCTCGGCGCGGGTGGTCAGCCGCTCGATCTGGGCGGACAGGGTGTCGATTTGATCGAGCAGCATGCGGGCGAGTTCGGCGTGGTGTTCGTCGAACTCGCCGGTCCATGCCTCGATCAGGGCGCCACGTTTGGTCTTCATCCTGCCCCGAGCGAGCCCGGCGCAGCGGATGGCGACGGTCAGCCACCCCAGACCGGGAGTCCCTGCGGGAGCTTGCGCTCAGGAAGCCGCAGGGACCATGTGGGGTGCCCACAGACTTGGCGGTCAGAGGCGCAGCCTCGCTAGCTGGGTGGGATGCCTGGGGGCCTCGGTCAGGGAACCGAAAATCTGACCGGCGTGCTCGAAGCGACAGTGCGTGACCCATGCAGGTCGGGGCCCCGGCGCCAAACTGACCCACGGGATCACATGTCCCAGAGAATACATCGACGTCGGCAGACAACCCAACCCCATTTTCACGCCTGCAGGCGTCACCGAAAGGTACACAAAAACTGATCCGAAACAACGGGCGAGTCGCGGGTCAGGTTACGAGAACAACTTTCCGACGTGCTGGCGCGCTACTTGCGACCAGGTCGAACCCTTCTTGCGCCCGACTGATTGGGAGGATATCGGACACCATAGCTGACAATGTCTCGTGCTGGCGACAGATGAACTCCTCAGCAATCGGAAGGTAACGACGCCACTCGGGGCGCACGCAAGCGATAAGCGTTAGGCGCTTGCTGAAAAACTCCAGAAATGGTAATTGATAAGACGTGCTCGAGGGTACCCCAAAAGCCAAGATCCGTCCATCCCTGCAACAGAGCCTCAGCGCCGTAGCAAGTGTCGCATCCTGACCACCGACGGCCTCGATACAAAGATCGAAGGACGACTCTGATAACATGCCCTCTTTCTCAACAATTTCGTCAAATCCAAAGACTTTTACATCGCTGACAACAAACCGAGGATCAATGCCGATAACTCGTCGAGCTCCCCGAGTCCGGGCGGCTAAACCAAATAATAGTCCGATCGGTCCGGTCCCCACGATGACAACAGTTTTTTCTTGAAGATCACCACATCGATCCAATGCGAATAGTACGGTAGCCAAGGGCTGCACAAGTGTTGCAGTAGCGAGTTGGTCCTGAGCCCCTGACCAACCTCGACCCAGCCTGTGGCAGTGATCGCGACTGGACACAAATTTACCCTTTAAGCCGGAATGCTCTCTGGGAATCGCCAACACCAATTGGCCCTCCAGCGCCCGTTGAGGATCACGGCATACGAGGCCGACGCACTCGTGGATCGGGAAGCCCGGCGGGGCGCCCTCGAACCCCGGACCCCGCTGGAAGTTCAGGATGTCAGTGCCGCAAATCCCCGCTGCTAGGAGCTCGACCTCGACCTCCTCCACCTCAAGGTCCACAGGGATTGCGACCTCGACCTTTTTAAGGGTAGACGGGGAAACGAGGCTATAGGCCCACGTCGTCTCTACCATGACAGCCATCCTGAGGTGAGCGAAAAGTCGGCAGTCTCACACATAAGCCACAGTGTATGCGCCGAACCGCGGGGGACGACGCGGGGTGGGTAGTGCGGCACGGCACTGCCAAGGGAAACGATGTCCCCATGGATGTCAAGCTGCTGAGGGCTGCGGGAGTCACACAGCCCTCGCCTTACCCGCGCATTGCGACGTTTACGCAGCTAGACGGCGTCGTGTTCGAGCGGCGGCGAGAAGCGGCTCAAAGGCATCGACCTGGGGAAAGGGAGAGCGTGTCGGCAAAGCGATGGACCGCTCGACCAAGGCATCGGCATGCGAGGTGAGAGGTTCGTAGTTACGTAGCAGGCCGCAGTGCGCAGTCACCCAGGCAAGCGTGCGCTCGCCCATCCAGAGCCAATGCCGCTAAGTTAAGGCTCTCCAAGATCGTCTCTTGACTCTGCGAGCTGCGGTGATGTCGAGCATGGAGATCAACTTCTCTGCCTAACTTAACGGCATTGCATCCAGAGCGGTCGTCCCCGATCCGCCAACATCATCAAGCCCACACCAAGATCTCCGGGAAGCCACGCCGTCGCCGGTCAACTTTCCGGACACGTTCTAACAACACGCCGATGTGGCAACAAATTAAACCAGTGTATTTTGATTTCACCCCAATGGATTATATTACACCCGTAGGAGTGAAGCGCCGTCGGCATCACTACCCAGAGTAGCGGCTGGGTACGTGTAAAAGGTCAAGGCGTTGCCTCAACCCTTCCCTCGGGCTCTTGATTTCCGGGAGTCGTCGGACTACATTACAAGATAATTGTATGTCCCTCGTAGGTTCGCCGCTACACGCCCGGAGATAGTACGTAGTAAGGGGAATTGAGGATGGCTGTTATGGCCCCATACTTGATTGGTGTCGTGACTGCACCGTTGGTGGCGAAGATCGTTAAGCCACTATTGCGGGGTACCGTTAAGGCGTCGGTGGGACTCGCTTTGGAGGTCAAGAAGGCGGCTGCGGAGGCGGGTCAGGAGTTTCACACTCTTGCCGCCGAGGTGGGGGTTGATAGGGCCGCCGAGGCGGCTGTGAGCGCCGACGTAGCTTCCAAGACCGGGGCGTCTCGAGCTGCTGGGGCAGCGAGCCGATCCGTTTGACGTGTGGCGCCTGCTTCGGCCCGCGTTCAAACGAGCATATGAGCGCGAGGTCACCGGCAAGGACGGCTTCATGGCTGAACCCGCTGGGACATCGGTCCCCCATCGTGTATGACCGAGCCGAGCGTGGCATGAAACTCGGCGTGCGCAGGTCGGGCCGCACGCCGCGGCGGGCGCCGCGTTTCACACCTGGGCCGGAGCGTTGCACCCGACAGGCTGGGCTTGGGGCTTGGGCAAGGACCTGGTCGCCTTCGCACGGAAGGGACCTGTCCTACGCCGAGGAGACACCACGTGAGCGCCAAGACCTGGTTCATCACCGGTACATCCCGCGGCTTCGGCCGGGAATGGGGCACTGGCTGCCCTGGAACGCGGAGTCCCGCGAGCAGATCGAGACCAACCTGTTCGGGGTGCTCTGGGTCACCCAGGCGGCACTGCCCTTCCTTCGCGCCCAGGGTAGCGGTCACATCCTGCAGGTTTCCTCCATCAGCGGGACCTCCGCGTTCCCGCCCTCAGCATTTATCACGCGTCGAAGTGGGGCGCTGGAAGGTCTGAGCCAGTCGCTCGCGAAGGAGATTGCGGTCTTCGGCATCAAAGTCACCCTCATCGAGCCCGGTGGTTACTCCACCGACTGGGCCGGCAGCTCAGCCAAGCGCCCGCAGAGCGCTGCCCGCCTACGACAAGGTCCGTGAACAGGATGCCAACCGGCCAGCCGGCGCGGCATCCTCGGCGACCCGGTTGCGACCAGGGAAGCGGTACTTACCTTGGTGGACTCCGCCAAGCCACCGCTGCGGGTCTTCTTCGGTGAACGCCGCTGGCCATCGTCACTGCCGACTACAAATTGCGGCTCGCGGCCTGGAACGAGTGGCAGCCGTTGTCCGTCGCTGCGCAGGGCGGCGATTCATCACTTGGAACGGGGTCAGCGTACTGACACGGCCGCCTGAGATACGGCACCGAAGACCACCGATCAGCCCCAACTGTGTCCATTTCTGATCCGACAGCTGAACACCGAACAAGTTGACAACGCCAGAATCCGCAACCTTACCTACGCCGTGTTTCGCCGTGCCGCACCAGGACGCCGAGGTTGCGCGGTTTTGGCGGTCATGTCTGCCGACATATTGGCCATGTCTGCGCTTACCTCAGCGGCGACGTCTTGAAATTCCTCACTCGCTTCCGCAGCTAGCTTCTTCGCCTGCAAAGCGAGTGCCACGGTCGCTTTGAGAGTGCTCCGCAATAGCGGCTTAGCTATTGTCCCCACCAACGGAGCGGTCACGAGACCAATCAAATAAGGGGTCAGAAGGTGTCGGGCCATCTCAGATACGTCTCCATGTCGGTGCATATTAGCGACCTGCCGTTTTGGCCGGCGCCGATGGTAGCACGACTGCTCCCATCGATCATGGGCGAGGGCCTGTCGGAGCGTCATCACCGCCTTAGCGTCCGATGACTGTAACGTTGAGTAACTCGAAGGCGATGCGGTCCATCCTAACGGGCTTCTTGGCGGCCCTATTTTGAGAGAAGTGCGGCACTCTCGGTGAACCAGCCGCCAACTACAGCCTGTTGGTTAGTTGGTCTGGTGGAACCCACCACACCGCTCCGGTGCTCCCAACCCTTCCATGCCGACGATAGAGAGACGCCGCCCAGTCGTGGGATGGTGAACGTCGAGCGATCGGTTCTCACAGACACTCCACGGTAGCCTTCGTACCATGGCAAACCGACTGGAACTGCAGTACCGCTATCCGGAGCCCCCAGAACGCATCCGGGAAGTGCTCACCGACCCGGACTACCTGCGAGACAAGCTGCACGTGATGGGCGGGCCCGGAGCCGAGCTAGTATTGCGCGAGCAGGACGAGCATGGCGTCGTCATCGTGCTGCACCACGCTATACCTGGCGATGCGCTGCCATCCTTCCTACGCTCGGTGCGTCCCGAGGGCTTGACAATCCGCCGCACCGAAACGTGGACCAACTCCAGCGGCAGTGTACAAGCGGTGATTGACGGGATGCCAGGAACGATCACCGTGGTGATGCACCTGCAACCAGAGCCAACCGGTTGCGTGGTCGGCGCCCAGCTCGCGGCGGAGGTCCCGCTGCCGCTATTCGGCGGCAAGGTGGAGAAAGTGATCACCGACAAGGTCGCCAAGCTAATGCTGGCCGAGTACGAGTTCACTCTGGATTGGCTGCACGACTCAGCGGCCTCATGAAATTCTATCCGCTGCTCCGCCCGCCCGGGGCGTGCGTCCATGATCAGTGCCGACGGAAAGTGTCCATTCACGGGTTGAGCTGTGATGTCTCATGCCGTGGAGGCTGTGGGAAGCCAGGGATTGCCGGTGAGGGCGTGGTGGATGGCGCCGATGGGACGCACGCCGTGGTTGCGGGCGCTGACCAGGTAGGAACGGCTGCGGCAGTAGTCGGCGAGTGTGGTGAGGGTGTGCCAGCAGCCGGAGACCACCCGGTCTGCTCACCGGGCCGGTCACGACGACACCCCGGTCGTCGTCGCGGTCGTCGTCGTGGTTGTGGTCGTGGTCGTGTGTGTGGTTGCGGTGGCCAGTGTCTGACGGTCCGCTGCCGCGGCGGCGTAGGGAGCGAAGTCGATGACGACCTGCTCGGTGGCCCCGGGCGCATCCGCGGCGCGCAGGCGAGTGGCTTCGGCTCGGGCCGCCGGGCAGGGTGGTCGGCGTAGCTTGCCTCGACACGGGGCCCGGTCGGTGAACGCGGCTGGCACGCTGGTTTCCATTGCGGTCACGTGCTCGTCGTGACGGATGACCGCGCCCGCGGAATCGCCGACGCGGGTGGTGGCGGGCCAGCACCACCCCGCGGGTGCTGATCACGTCGAGGGTGGCGGTGCCCAACCGGTGGGTCACGGTCACCGTGGCACCGCCCCGGCCCGGGCCGGTCGAGTAGGAGTTGCCGCGAAACGCCACCAGACCCTGGTCGCTGACCTGCCGCGCGACACTGAGCACCGCCGGGTAGGGCCCGGTCGGCGCCGGGCGCAGGCCCTCGGCGGCCGCGAGCGCGCCCACCCTGGTGCGTTGCCCGTCGAGGTGTCGGGCCCGGGCGTCGCCGACCCGGACACAAAACCGGTCCAGGCTGGCCTGAGCCCCGACCGGGGACAGCTCATCGGCCAGGGTGCGCCACCAGCGTTGCGCGGCGCTGTGGTTGACCTTTTCCACCACACCCTTGCGGTTGCCGCGACGCGGCGGGCAGATGTCGAGGCCGACCGCATAGTGTGCCGCCACCGGCCCGAAGGTGGCGGTCAACCGCCCGGAACCGGGATGACACACCGTGGCCATCCGGTCAAACCGCCACCGCAGCGTCAACCCACCCAGCCACCGCGCCACCGCGTCGAGGGCCTCGATCAAATGCGGCTGATCCTCCGCCGAGGCCGGCGCCGCCCGCCACCGCGAGGAGTGCGCCAGCGACCCCACCAGCAGATGCGCGGTCTTGCCCCACCCCCACGCGTGCGGCGGATCGGGCAGCTCGAGCCAATCCCGCTGTGTTTCCTCACCCGGCGGGTAGGCGATGACGGCGTGATCACGGCCCTTCGACGCGGCGCAGCCCTCGCAATGCGGGCGCAGCCCCCGAACCCGCAACGCCCGCGTCAACGACGGATACGACCCCCGGTACCCGAGCTCAACCAACTCATCGTGCAACGCGCTCGCCCACAGGTGCGGGCCGGCGACCAACCGCAACCGGGCGTACTCAACAAACGGCTCAAACCCGTCCGCCCCGGCCGCACGACGAACTCCCGGAGTCACCTCGTCGGACAGATAACTGCGCACCGTGCGCCGATTGAGCCCCAAGTGCCGGGCGATCGCCGAGATCGACCAAAGTTCCGGAGACAAGATCGTCATCCCGGTGAAAAGCCCAGGCCAGGTTGCTGGTGTCGACGGCACCTGAAAACTGACCCCCGCGCGGCACGTGGGTTCCAGGGCGAATTTCGGTGGTCGTCGCAACGACGAGGGTGTCAGCTTGGCATGTGACTGGCGTAGATGAGCACAGGGCTCGCCCAGTTCAAGATTTTCCGGGGTCGGGCGTTCAGTCGGGTCTGGACCGCGAGCAGTTCGGCCTCGGTGCGCATCGACAGGTCGGAGCGCTTCGGGAAGTACTGCCGGAGCAGTCCATTGGTGTTTTCGTTGGTGCCGCGCTGCCAGGGGCTGGCCGGCTCGGCGAACAACACTCCAGCGGTGAAGCGCGGGGCGATCAGGGCGTGCTAGGCCATTTCCGAGCCCTGGTCCCAGGTCAGGGTCCGACGCAGCACCGTGGGAATACCCGCGAACGCCTCGAGCAGGGCTTGTCGGACGGCGGCCGCGGTGTAGTCGACCGGCAGATGCAGCAACAGGTAGTACCGGCTGGTTCGCTCGACCACCGTCCCGATCGCCAACCGGTTTCCCGCCCCCGTGATCAGGTCGCCCTCCCCGTGCCCGGGCTCAACCCGGTCCCGCGCGCTCACCGGACTGTGCGCGATCAGCACCTCCGGGTCGACAAACCGGGACCGGCGCTGCTCGGCCCGACGGTGGGGGCGTCGCAGCACTCGGCCGGTACGTAGCTTGCGAGTCAACTCCCGACTCAACGCACCACGGCCGGGCAGATACAACGCCTGGTAGATCGTCTCCGGACTCAGCTGCCGGGACCGGTCATGCGGGTAAGTCGCGCGCAGATGTCCGCAGATCTGCTCCGGGCTCCACTCCTGGCCCAGCTTGGCCTGCACGAAGTCCCGCAGCCACCGATCCACGCCCGGCCTCGGGGTCTTCGGCCGGCGCGTCCGTGCCTCCGCCCGAACCTGAGCCAAATCGGCGTCATAGACCTTCTCACCCTCGGCGCAGTTGCGGCGCAGCTCCCGGCTGACCGTCGAGGGCACGCGACCGATCCGGCGCGCGATCTCCCGTACGGATAACCCCTGCGCTGCCAGGGTAGCGATCCGCTGCCGATCGAACCGGGACAAATACCGCCCCGACGACGCCGCTGACGGCCGCGCCGGTGGCCGAATGCCACCCAGCTCCGCACGCCACCGATACCCCGTCTTTCGGCCGATCCCGACCTCCCGGCACGCCGCCACGGTACCCATACCCTCAGCGATCAACCGCCAGTACAGCGCCTCCCGCTCCACGACGCGCTTGCGACCTCTCCGAGCCATCACGACACCCTTCGTAGCAGAGGGTGTTGCGACGACTACTGGAACCCGCGTGCCGCCAGGGGTCAAAATTCGCGTGCCGTTGACAGCTGGGATGATCGATGGGTCATTCCTTGGCGGGGGAAGGGGCTGGACTGTTGGGCACGAGCCGCCGTCGTACAGGGGCTTGCGCGCTATCCAGGGGAGATCGTCAGCCAGTGGGCACCGAGGACCCCATCGATCCGCCCCAA
Organism: Pseudonocardiaceae bacterium; assembly: GCA_050701375.1. Classification (GTDB taxonomy): domain Bacteria; phylum Actinomycetota; class Actinomycetes; order Mycobacteriales; family Pseudonocardiaceae. The sequence continues at coordinate 10,641 of JBOHFC010000488.1, read as the reverse complement.
CCATGACCATGCGTGATCCGATCGCTCCAACTACCGAAGAAAGTTGACAACGCCCTCGTCACGTTCGATGCCAAACAGCTTGACAGCCCCTCCGAGTAGAGACGGCCTTCTCCGAGCTGGCCCTGGCGATCTGACTAACCGGGACCAACGAGCCCCGCTTGCCCGACTTCTCACATCGCAACAGCCTGTCTACCATTAAACAACGACTCGGATACTCCGGGCGATCAACACCAGGAGTGCGTGGTCAATTCCAAAGATCTGTGTCTGAGTCGACCGGCATCGGACCTTCTGATCTTCAATCGATAGAGGTTCTTCCGGTGAGCAAGAGGTTATTCCTGATTCGGGGAACACAGCGCCTTAGGCTGTCACCGCGGCCGGCCAGCAGCATGAAGGCTGCGGGGCGCAGCCTAAGCTCGATCGCTTGCATCCGGCTCAGGTTGTCAAGCGAACGAACTCGTTGGCGCAAACTGATGTCGTCAAACAGCTCCTCCGCGCCCACGAATAGGGAGCTGTCGTTCTCTGTGCCGCCGAGGTCGACGCCCTTGATTCCGCCGCCCGAATAAATCTGATCCGCCGCCACCCATACCATGTCAAGACCTTCGAACAGAGCGGGTACGTCGGTGAACCGCATCGGCTGGACGATAGGGTTGAGGTAGGCGTCCGCGTCGAATACGTCCTGCTTTGCTGTGCTCATCCAGGGTGTCGGCCAGTCCGCCTGAAGGCCGTATCGGGCAAGGGACAGCGTGAGCCCAAGCACCCGCACCGTTTCCAGGGCCGACTTACCTTCGTCGCCCGAGGTGAATAGCTGCACCAGTTCCCTGTCCAGCATGCGGCCGTGCTCGCCCAGTGCATTGTAGAGCCACAAATGTAATAGTCCGTCGTCGGCTAGGTGCTCACCGAGCCAGTGCAGTCCAGCCCGTGGATTGGCCATGTGGTGCAGGACACCGAAGCAGATGATCATGTCGAATCTCTTCGATAGGTCTAGATCCGGGATGCTGCCCACGACGAACTCGATGTTGTCCGCACTGTTATTTTCAGCGAGATGTCTCGCGATGTCGACGGAACGCTGGCAAGCATCAACGCCGATAAAATGAGCTTTAGGATATCGCAGGGCGCGCGCTACCAAGTTGTGTCCGGTGCCGCAGCCCGCGTCGAGCACTTGCCACCCATCGATGCAGTTGTCCGCCAACATGCCCACGTCGCCGAGGAAGGATGCTTCATTCGCGGACACAGGCGTCAGCATGCCCACCTCCGGCGACGGGAAAGGGAACATCTCATAGAACCGCGCCACTTCACTCGTCATCACAGAAACCCCATTTCTCTAGAAGCGGCATTGTCAACTTGTGATCCGTCTGTGGCTGGAATGATCGGAAGGTTGGCCTAGGGGGAGAGGGTTGAGTTTAGATACTTCGACTGGCAGTGCTCGAACGAAACCGGATCCGCTTGTTCGACACCAGAACGTCGATGACCTGCCCTATCTGGTCGATCGCGCAGTACGGGACCACCACCACGTTCATCGACAGACATATCTGTCTCGCGCCGCCATGGGTCGACCATATCATCGAAAGGATCCGGATCTAATTGTCAGACTCTCGGAGGGCAGCCCGAGCATCGGCGCCATCGCTTTGAGCAGCATCTCTTCATACTCGGCGGCCGGGTCGGAATCGAGCACGATCGCGCCGCCAGCACCAATGACCAGTACCCTGTCGGTAAACGCCGCCATTCTGATCGCGATGTTCAAATCGGCGGTCCCATTGCAACTCAGGAACCCGATTGTGCCGGAGTAGGGACCTCGTCCCCGAGTCTCGATTTCGTCGATGATCTCCATTGTGCGCAGCTTCGGAGCCCCGGTCATCGAGCCGCCCGGAAAACAGGCGCGCACACAGTTCACCGCCGAGACGTCATGACGCAGCCGGCCGCGCACCGTCGACACGAGTTGGTGCACTGTCGCGTAGGACTCCACCTGCATCAGGGTGGGTACATGTACACTTCCAGGTTCGCACACCCGACCGAGGTCGTTCCGGAGCAGGTCCACGATCATCAGGTTCTCGGCGCGGGTCTTGGGATCCGACGCGAGCGAAGTTCGCAACCGATCGTCTTCCTCAGGGATCACACTCCGGGGCAAGGTTCCCTTGATTGGCTTGCTCTCGATCACTCGGCTGCGGTCGATCCTGAGGAACCGCTCCGGCGACGAGCAGGCGATCTGCACACCACCAGCCGAGAGAAACGCAGAATACGGCGCCGGATTCCGTCTACGTAGTCGGGTGTAGAAGCGCAGTGGGTCGACTGTGCGAGGGAAGAGCAACGTATTGGTCACGCACACCTCGTAGGTCTCGCCCGCGAGCAGCTTCTCTTTGCAATGCAAAATATCGGCGAGGTACTGCTCGCGGTCCCGGACTAGGGCGGTTTCCGCGTACGCCCGCAGCGCCTCGGGGTTGGGACCGTCGGTCTGATCGAACTCGGCCCGGGGGGCACAGCGGCCGGCAGCCTTTCGGACGATCACCTCCGCTGAGTCGAGCCAGTGTAACGCCGCCGTCTCCGACTCCGACGAGGGGTCGCTGAGCGCCACGAGATGAATGGTGTCGTTGGCGTGATCGACGACAGCGAGGCGGTCCACGAAGATCCAGACCGCGTCCGGCAGGTCGGAGGTGTGCCGAGCCGAGCCACCACATTCGGCTTTGAGCTCATATCCGAAATAGCCGACAAACCCTCCGACGAGATCGAATGGCAGCTGGGGCGCGTTGATGACGCGGAGACCGATCTCCTCGTCCAACACCTCGAATACGGAGCCGGGAATGCAGCGCATGGGCCCGTCGACTTCCTCGATGAACACCTTTCCTTCGGACAGCCGATAAGTCAGCACCTCACCAAGCTGGGCGGACGCCTCAACCAGGTAGGAGAATCGGGCCAAGGCGGCGAGATCGGGGCGAACGCTGTCGAGCCATGCCGTGTGCTGAGACCGGCCGAACAACGCGGAGTAAACCGTCGCGCTGTCGGCCCGGACCGGGATTTCTCGCGTGTGCGCGGTGTATAGACGCTTGCTGGCCGTGGCGCCGCCCTTCAGATACGAGGCCACGATCTGGCCGAAGTTCCACAGCAGCCGAAACCCGTATTCGGTGAGAATGGACTCCGGATGAAACTGAACGCCCCAAAAAGGGCGCCTCCGGTGACGAAGTGCCATGAGAACGCCGTCTTCCGACCATGCGATCGGCTCCAGCTCGAGCGGTAGCGGCTCACTCAAACATAACGAGTGATAACGAACCGCAGAGAAACCTTGCGGTATGCCACAGAACAGCGCATCGTTCGTGTGTCGTATTTTGCTGATGTAACCGTGTCTTGCTTGCGGGGCGCGCACCACGTTGGCACCCGCGTATGCGCCGATTCCCTGATGCCCCAGGCATACCCCCAGCAACGGCACCTGCACCTGTTGGAGCAGCTCCGCGCACATACCGAAGTCATGCGGATCACGCGGGTCCCCGGGCCCCGGTGACATGACGACACATCTCAACTCGGCGGCCAGTTCAACGCAGCGAGGATCGTCGTTGTGGACAACCACCGGCTCCACACCGTAAACCTGCGCCATGAGCTGGAACAGATTGTACGTGTAGGAATCGTAGTTGTCGATGAGTAAGGAGCGGATCATGGCCACCATCCACAAAGTTTCGTCGTACCCCTTTTAGCTATCGGACAGGGGACACAATCGCTCGATAATCTGGGTCAGCGTCCGAGCGACGGGTCGCTGAACCGGATCGGGTTCGCAAACGATTTACGCGGATAGACGCGAACATCTTCTCCTGTTCTTGCTCGGCACTCCGATTCGGAAGTCGCTGATAACCGGTTCGAAGGCGGCAAGGAACTACGTGCTCTCACGAGCCCACTTGGTCCCAGATACGGCATCATGGGCCCGGGGACCGGTGCGCTATTCACTTAAGATCGTCGAACTGATCGCCTGAGTGCGAGCGACTCGGATTTGGGTTGTTGGCGTCCTCGCAGGAAGAGTATCTTCGCGCACCCGGCGACAGGAAACGCCCTAATCAGAGACGACATCAATCACCGTCGCGATGGTGGTGGATACGGGCGCGGTCGAACGACCCCGGTTGCACCGCGTGTCCCGCTGGGATGAGAAGTTCTTGAACCTACCTACCATTGAAACCCCGATCGGCATTGCCAGGTCGACGAGCATAGCATGTTTCGCGTCACCGGTCGCCGCCTTCTACAACTGCAAACCGTGCGCCTCTGTCGACTTCGCGATTCCATTTAAATAAATGGTGAACGGTTACCCAAATGTCCCGCATCATCCCCATTCCTGTGGTCTACAGAAAATTCCTACAGTCTATCGAGGCCCTCAACTGCACTGGTTGCTCACGACTCCGCAAAACTTTAACCCGAGGGAAGTCTTCCCCGTGTAGAGTCACTATCCTCTCCACGTCTCATAGGGTCTCCTCTGCGTCTCATAGGGTCTCCTCTGCTGGTACGCATTCTGCTGGCGATATAACTCCCATTGTATTTCATAGTATTTAGCACTGGCCCAGTCAAGAGCATGCTTGAGGTGGCCACCGGTACGTGGCGAACTGTGCACCTCTGGGTGAATTTCGATATCTACATTTCACGGGCCGCGAACACCTCGACACCCTCCCGGCGTAACCTCGATCGGGCTCTTTGCCGCTCCGTAGGCGCAACGCCGACTTCCGGGGGGAGTCGGAGAGCGGAAAACTCGGGGGAGGGTCACGTGATCAGCTCCTTCCGGTTGAATGAGTGGGTGAACCGAGCGACCGAGGTGGCACCGTAAACTTTGGTAGAGCTGGTTGGTTGCGGGGATGCCTACAGGGGTTCCGCTACGCTGGGACCTCAGCAGCCACTGCGTATCGCTGTATCATCGCCTCCGCTCAGCGTCGGCGAAGTTGACGAGATCATGCTGGGATGTGGTTTCCCGTCAAACCGTCCGACAGTGCCACCTACGGCCCGCGCACAGCACAGTTTTTCCCTTGGTTCGAGCACCGCCAGTCGAAGTATCTGAACAACTATTTGTCCGATCGAAATAGGGCAGGTAAAATCAAAGCAGATTTCTTTTCTTGAACTGAGACTGAGTATCCGGAAGGTCCGGAATCTGAAACCCCGAAGGCCCTCCCAATGTAGAAGCAAAAACGCCGTGTTGGAATCGCTCTAGATAGGAAGACGTGGGCCATGATTGAGACACCGGCTGAGCCTTCATTCAGCGTCCCAACGGGACGCAGCGCTATGCGGCGTACGCCCCACTCGCGGTGGCTGATCGGTACATCGCATTGTGCCGCTTACGGGCGAGCCGGCGTAGCTGATCCCGCTACGAAGAACCCGCCAGGCACTACACGATACTCGGCTGGTCAAGAGCAACGCGGAGATAGGGTAAAGAAGCGATCCGCCCACAGCCTGAACAACTCCTCCCTAAGTGCTTTGGACAAGCTACCTCCGAGTGCGACAAGAGGGCTCGCCCCGTCCACTTTCTCAAGGACCGCGAACAATTGCGGGGACACTTCGGACCTCGGTCCAGTCGAATAGTCGAGAAAAATATCGTGGACCACGATCCGCTCGCCGGATGAGCTGAAACCAACACGCTTGGTCAGCTTGGTCGCCGGCCTGAACCGAAGAACGAGGTGGTCGAGCGCCGCCAAGAAGTTCGGTCGTCGTCGGACCAAGAAGTCCTCGATCACGACGTAGTCCAAGTCCGTAGTGAGGAAACAGGTCAGGACATCTTCGACGCTCTGTACGATCGGCTCAGCGTTGTTGTTGAACGAGGTGTTCAGCAACACAGGAGTTCCGGTGAATTCGCCGAATCTGGCCACTAGCCGATGGAAGCGCTCGTTGGTCTCGGGCTCGATGATCTGAATCCTAGCGGTCCCATCAACGTGAGTTACTGCGCCGAGTTCTTCCCTACGTTCCTCGCGCACGCGTACCACGAACGACATGAAGTCGTAGTTCGCCGTAACCTCTGGTATCTCGAAGTACGCTGGCGCGGCCTCAGGGGTGACGACCGGAGCGAAGGGCCGGAAACTCTCCCGTTTCTTGACCATAGCGTTGATCCGAGTCTGGTTGTCCTTCGGCCTCGCGTCGGCGACGATGCTGCGGTTGCCCAGTGCCCGCGGGCCGAACTCGGACTTACCGTGCGCCCAGCCGAGAACCGCGCCGGCGGCCAACAACTCGACAGCATGGTCAACAATATCGACCGGGCGGTCGACTTCAATCAGCGCGTTCCAGCCATCGAGTTTGTTTATAATCTCACTTTCCCCGCCCAAGGCGGGACCCAGGCCGGCAGTACGCAGCCGCACTCGGGGAAACACGGCTCCGCTGAGCCAGTATTCGGCCGCGAGCGCCGCGCCCTCCCCGGCACCGGCGTCGTGAGAGGCCGGATGCACGAACACCTCATCGAACAATCCGGAACGCAGGATCATGCCGTTGAGGCTGCAGTTGTGCGCAACGCCGCCACCAAAGCAAAGCTTCGTCAGCCCAGTGCACTCGGCCCAGTACCCCAGAATGTGCAACGCGATTTTTTCAATGGCGTCCTGGAGCCCTGCGGCGAAATCCATGTGTTGTTGGGTGAAGCTATCGCCCTTCCTTCTTGGAAGAAATTCGTGGGCAAAACTTGATCCGAACGCATTGGTCCCCGCGAGGCTGGGGGCGATCTCGTAGTCACCCTTTTCGCGCAGTGAATATAATGATTCGAAGATCTCGCGGTACCGCCCGGGGTCGCCGTAAGGAGCGAGGCCCATGACCTTGTACTCGTCACCGAATTTGTACCCCAACAACTGGGTCGCAAACAGATACAGTACGCCCAACGATTTGTGCACTGGGTAGGTCGTCAAACTCTCCATCCGTTCACCATGCGCTAGGAAGATGGTTCCGGAATGCTCCTCTCCTCGGCCGTCTAAAATAACCACCAACGCCTCGCGCATTCCGGAGTGAACGAAGCTTGACGTCGCATGCGCGACGTGATGTGGGACGTAGACCAATCGGTCACCAGGGAGTTCCCAGCCTAATTCCGTTCGCAGTCGGTCCTCGATGAGCCGGCGAGAGTAGCGAATTTCCGTCTTGGGACTTTCGATGTAGAGCTGGTTGAGCACCATGTCCATGTAATCTTCACGGAAATAGTAGCCGACAGCGTCGATGTCAGCAGGCGAGACGTTCGCCGAGGCCAGGCAGGACCGAATCGCATTGATCGGGAACTTGGTGGTCTTCTTGATCCGATTTAACCGCTCCTCTTCCACCGCCGCGATCAGCACTCCGTCTCGGACCAAGCTGGCGGAGGCATCGTGGAAGAAGAGTTCCAACATGCCAGGCACTAGGTCTTCGTCCTCCGTGGAGAAGTTCCCGTTTAAACCCAGCACCAGCATCATGTATCCTTCCTGGCGTCATGGCGGACGGCCGACTTGATAGCGCTGCGCGTATCCCTATCCCATAGAGCATGTCGCGCCACTGCTTCCCGATTCGGGTCAGAAGAGCGGTGGGGCGATAGGGATCTCCAGCACCGTAGGCTTTGATTTTGTCCAAGCCTCCGCTGTAGCTTTCTTGATGCTATCGAGATCGTCAAGGCGGGCAGCATCGCAGCCGTAGCCTTTCGCTAGGGAGACGATGTCAAGACCGGGGAGGTCGAGACCGGGAAGGTTCGGGATGTTCTTGGACGCCGCGAAAGACTTGAGGATGGCGTATTCATAGTTGCGCAGAACAATGACCACAATGGGCAAATTCTGCTGCGCGGCGGTCCAGAGCGACTGAATTGAATATTGCAACGATCCGTCGCCCATTATCGCGATCACCGGGCGGTCGCGGCCTGTGACACGCTCGCCAAGCGCGATGCCCGCCGAAGCCGGGAGACCAAAGCCGAGCCCTCCGCTGGCAGCGGTGAAGTACGAAGCTGGTTCGGTGATCGGCCAGTACGCATGAAGATCCGCGTGATTCGATGGGGATTCCTCGACCACAATTGCGTTCGGTGGTCGGATCTCACTGAGAGCGCTGAAGACTTGTGCTGCAGTTAAAAGGACACCGTCCGGCGCATCTGCTCGGTTCGATGGGTCACGCGTCACGCGATGCTCCACTCTTTTTTGTACTCTTTCAGTTTCTGGTTTACGTTTTCTGAGCAAGTCCGCGAGGGCAGCGAGAGACAAGGTGGCGTCGCCCAGGAGACTGTCGCCGACCGCGGCTCGTGCCGTCTCTGCTGGATCGTCGGAAATGTGCAGGAGTCGCATCCCGTTTGGCAAGTAGGGCCCGGGCGTGTAGAAGCAATAACGGAATACCGGAGCGCCGACAACGAGCGCCACGTCGTGACCTTTGAGCTTTTCTGACAGCGAATCGATGGTGACTGGTAATTCTCCTGAATAGAGGAAATGATTTTCGGGAAACGACACACGTTCGGAGACAGGGGCAGCCCACACCGGGGCGCCGAGCGCCTCTGCAACAGAGACAGCGTCATGCCAACCGCCGCCTCTGTCGATGGCGGATCCGTAGATCAGGACTGGTGACGATGCGTCCGATAAAGTGTCGGCGAACTCCGTTAAGCGAGCCCGATCGGGGGCAACGCGATGGCTCACTGTCCGCGCCGCCGTAGGCCCGACAGACGGTTTATCCCAATCGTCGAGCGGAAGAGAGAGAAAGACGGGACCTGTCGGTGGCTGAATGGCCGTGGCAATCGCACGCATGAAAGCAGCGGGCACAGCCTCGGCTCGCAATGGCTCGTAGGCCCACTTCACCCAGGGACGAGGGAGCGTCGTCGCTTCAACATTCGTCAGAAAGGGCTCCATCAACACCATATTGCGGGCTTGCTGACCAGCGGTCACAATGAGAGGAGTTTTGTTCTGTGCCGCAGTCAGAAGGGCCCCCATGCTGTTGCCCATCCCAGGTCCAGCGTGGACGTTTACTAAGGCTGGACGCCTCGTGGCCTGGGCAAACCCATCGGCCATTCCGATTACCGATGCTTCTTGGAGGGCCAGCACGTACCGGAAGTCCGATGGGAAATTCTTAAGGAAAGGCTCCTCGGTCGTGCCGAGATTGCCGAAGAAAGTCGTCAGGCCGAACTCTCTTAGAAGTTCATAGGTGACATCACGTACGCTCAGCATGCAATCTATCTTCCTTGTTGCAATGATTTCGTCTATAAATTGCAGTGGCTATATTCGGCCGACGGATCCCGGGACTGGCGAATGACCCGGCCGAGTCGTTAGTGACGACGGCTCCTCCGACCGTCCTCACGTCGCGCGATAACGGAGCAAAGGTTATACTCCGCGGAGCGATAGTCAATGAAGAGTTCTGGGTGTCGGCGAATCAGGGATATTTAGTGCGGAAATGACCGCTAGGAGGTTTCCACGTAGAGGGACTGGAGACGCTGGTACGCAAGTTCAGTTCCTGAGCCGCGACCCGCCGGATCTGCACTTAAAGTCATGAGATCAGTGACGTGTCAGAATGATGGCATCCTCCCCCGAATGTCGTTGGCCTAGGATTGCAGCTTACGACGGACCGCGCGATGTTGGGTATCACCCACGGGTGGCGCACTCGTATGATTGTGACCACGATGAGTCATTTTTTATACCAAGGGTGCCCGTTTAGTCTGTTTGAGTGTGTTTCCTCACGGGACCGTGACCACGCCGTAATCCGCGCCCTCGTGGCGCCGCGCCAGGCTCCGGGACATCAAGTGGCTGGAGGCCCGTAAGTCAGCATGAAACGGCTGGCTCCGGTTTCTGCCGGTAGCTACTTGGCTTGTGTCGTGGATCGTCCGACGCTGGTAGGTGCGTGTCACGAGGTGGTGGACGGAGCCACAGACAGAGGGGAGCCGACCGTGAGGTCCAGTATGGCATCGGTGGAGTCGACGGCGACCTCGGAGCTGCGGGCGACGTTGAGTTCTGGCGGGCCGAGGCGGAGCGTCTGGCAGCGGTTAATGGTGTGTTGCGGGCCGGGTTGCTGAGTTGGAGGGTCAGGTCGGCGCGCTGGCCGAGAAGGTGTCGGTGCTGGCGCGGCTGGCGTTCGGGACGTCGTCGGAGAAGGCGACCAGGCGAGCCTCGGGAGCGGGCGAGGGCTCGTCGGCTGCCGGTGGGTCGGGTGATGGGCAGGCCAGCGAGCAGGCCAAACGCGGTCGTGGGCAGCAGCCGGGCTCGCGCGGGCACGGTCGCCGGGACTACTCCCATCTGCCGACCCGTGAGGAGATCCACGACGTCCCCGAAGGCCGGCGGGTGTGTCGGTGCGGCGGCGCGGGCTACGCGCCGTTTGGGGAGGAGGTCTGCGAGCAGATCGACTGGCTGGTTCAGTTGATCCGTATCGTGCACCGGCGCCCGACCTACCGGCGGACCTGCCGTTGCCCGGTCCGTGGGGTCCTGGTCGCCCCACCGGTGCCCAAGGCGATCGGCAAGGGCCGGTTCACCTCGGGGTTTGTGGCCCGACTGCTGGTCGAGAAGTTCGTGCTGGGCCGCCCGGCGCACCGCATTGTCGCCGCGCTGGCCCACGACGGGCTCGCCCTCGCCGAGGGCACCCTGGCCGGGGTGTTCGCGGCGTGCGCGCAGCTGCTGGCCCCGCTGGCCGAGGCGATCACCCAGCGCAACGCCGCCGCCGGGCACCTGCACGTCGATGAGACCAGCTGGCAGGTGTTCGCCGCGGTCGAGGGCAAAGACAGCCACCGCTGGTGGTGCT
>JBOHFC010000487.1:0-5773 GCA_050701375.1 Pseudonocardiaceae bacterium | reverse complement strand
CGGACCGCTGCTGCGCGCGGACCCGGCCAGACCGCGGATCACCCACTACGACGACGCCGCCGGCAGCCGGATCGAACTGTCCGGCGCCACGCTGGCCAACTGGGCGGCCAAAACCGCGAACTGGTTGCGCGACGAACTTGACGTCCAACCCGGCGACGCCGTCGCGGTATTACTACCTCCGCACTGGCAGACCGCCGGCGTGCTGCTGGGTGCCTGGTGGTGCGGTGCGACGGTCACCGCGACGCCCGGTAAAGCGCAGGTAGCGCTATGCGGGATTGATCGAATCGGCGACGCCGGCGGCGCCGACGAACTGGCAGCGGTCGGCCTGGACGCACTGGGCGCGGGAATCGCGGAGCTGCCACCCGGGATCCGGGACTACTCCAGCGAAGTCCGGGTACACGGCGACACGTTCTCCTCCGGCGCACCGGGACCTGACGCCGAGACGCTGATCGCCGTGGCCCGGGCCCGAGCCACGGCACTGGGCCTGGCCGCAGGGGACCGCCTGCTGTGCACCGCGAGCTGGGACCTGACGGTGCCGGGCGAGGTGCTCCTGGCGGTGCTCGCCGCCGACGCTTCCCTGGTGCAGTGCACCAATGCCGATCCCGCCAAGCTAACGGATCGGCGCACCGCCGAGCGGATCACCACCATCCTCAGTTAACCCAGGCGACATCGGCAATTCGGCACAGCCCACCCGGTGTCCCGCGATACCCTGTGCGGGGCAGCGATCGGGAAGATTCGGCGGGAACCATGCGGCGTGTGTTGATGTTGATTGTCGTGGCTTTTTTGCTCGCCGCATGCTCGGGGAGCTCCCCGGGACCGTCCAGCGCCGCGGTTGCGCCACGCCCGCAGGCGCAGGTCAGCACCCTGCCGGGCGACAAAGCCTCGAACGTCAGCCCGACGCTGCCGGTCTCCGTGCGAGTCATCGGCGGCGTCCTGAATCAGGTGGCGTTGGTCAACTCTGACGGCAAAGCGGTCGCCGGCACCCTGAGCGCAGACGGGCACAGCTGGACCAGCTCGGAGGTCCTGGGCTACGGCAAGACATACACCTGGAGCGGTAGCGCGGCTGGCCCCGACCGGCTGTCCGTGCCCGTAGCCGGCTCGTTCACCACCGTCAAGCCGAAGCGGCAACTCCACGCCACCTTGAATATCGGCGACGGCGACACCGTCGGCGTCGCCACCCCGATCATCCTGCAGTTCGACCACCACGTGTCAGACAAGGCCGCCGCAGAGCGAGCACTTCAGGTACAGACGTCCGCGCTCACCGAGGGATCGTGGGCTTGGCTGCCCGACGACAATGGCGGTTCCCGGGCGCACTACCGACCCAAGGACTACTGGCAGCCCGACACCACGGTCAGCGTCACCGCCAAGCTCTACGGCGTCGCTCTGGGCGACGGTTCCTATGGCAAGGAAGACATCAGCTCGAGGTTCATGATCGGTCGATCCCAGATCGTGCGGGCCGACGTCAACAGCCACCGCATGGTTGTGATCCGAGACGGCCAGGAGGTGATGAACTTCCCGGCCAGCTACGGGCTGAGCTCCGACCCGAATCGCAACACCACCAGCGGTATCCACGTGGTGATGAACAAGGCCCAGACCGTGCTGATGTCCAACCGGGCCTACGGATACGTCAACGTGCCCGAGCACTGGGCGGTGCGTATTTCCAATAACGGCGAGTTCATCCACGCCAATCCGGAGACCACCGGCGTGCAGGGGTCCTCCAACGTCACCCACGGCTGCGTCAACCTGTCCACCGCGAACGCCCAGGAGTACTTCGGCACCGCGATCTTCGGCGATCCGGTCGAGGTCACCAACAGCCCGACCCCGCTGACCGGGGCCGACGGTGACATCTACGACTGGACCGTGCCGTGGGACAGCTGGCTGGCGATGTCCGCTCTGCACTCCTGACTCTGGACTCCCGACCCCGGTAAGCCTGACCTCGATGGCGACCGCCTACCGAACTACGCAAACAGCACAAAAAAACGTCCGATTGAATCCGCTACGCGTACGCACCATAACTCACAGCTCTCAATAGCTGGATGCGTAACGCGACCTTGGTGGGATGCGATGAACCTAAACAAGGACCGCGCCAAGAGGTGGACCATGAGGGGCAAGAACACGTTGGCTGCGCAGCCGAACTGCGGCCGTAACCTACCAGAAAAAACAGTCGGCGAGTGCAGTGACAATCAGTGTCCGTTCCGTCACTCAGACACACCACAATTGAACAGTCGATAGACCCGGGCGTGCTCGAACAACAAGACGGAGGCCGAGATGGGTAACTACATAGTTAACGGCGAGGTTATCGACGTGCGTGGGGAGCGGCCGACTGCAGCCGACCTCAAGCGCCAAGCCAACAGCGTGCTGTCTGATTGGGTGATGGCAAGCATGCCCAATGGGCAGATCGTCAAGCTCGAAGATCATAAGCCGCTGCCGACCAATGCTGTCGACTACTCAGTGGTAACGCCGTTCACTTACGGCTGACAGCAAGGTCGGGGCAATGACGTTGATAATGAACGGCCGTCGATAATGAACGATCTCGAAACGCGGCGCAGGCTCAGCCGGCTCAAAACCGAAGCGCTATTTCTCTCGCGACGGTTCGGTGATGCCCGCTTCGACACTGAAAGCGGTACCTGGTTCTATGTAGAACGCTTTCCGATCGCGCCGGGTTGGAACAAGCCGCATATCGAGGTCCTCATCGATATCCCGCACGGTACGCCCGGCTATCCGTCGGTACCGCCAGAATGGTTCTGGACGGATCACGATCTCCGGACGCACGAAGGACAGCCACTCAACCACTTCTTCACGCGCGGCCCGAGTACCGATAGGGAGCACGTCGACCACGGTTGGGGACACTTCTGCGTGCACCTTATCGGATGGCGGCCGGCTGGTGGCTCCGACCTGCTTCGTGGGCACAGCCTCATGACGTACCTCGACCTGATCGCAGCCATTTTTCGCGATCGACGCACTCTGAGCGGAGCCCGTAATGGCGCGTGAGGTGGACGACATCGTACTCAGTTCCACCCTGTGGTCTGAGCTCCGCAGCCATCTTCTGTCTACTAATGGCAAGCCGGGGCGCGGGGCCGGCAATGAGCAGATGGCGTTCATCCTCGCCGCGCCCAACGTGTCGGCGAGCAGGATACGATTGGTGGGTCATGAGCTGCTCCGGGCGCAGCCAACGGATCTAGATCATCAGTCTCCCTCGGCGATAAGCCCGAACGGCCAGTTCGTCGCCACCGCCCTGACCCGGTGCCGACGAGAGGGCTGGAGCCTCATCGAGGTCCACTCGCACCCCTTTGACTCGGCCTCGCAAACAACATTCAGCGGCATTGACTGGTCCAACGACCGGTCTAAGATGCCCCGGCTCGCGTCAATGCTACCCGAACCCTTCTACCACGCCACGATGGTCGTCGGGCAGAACAGCCTGGACGCCCATTACTACCAGCGCATCACCTCGGCGATTCGGCCGGTGAAGCGAGTGACTATCGTGGGTAGCTTCTCCGACGATTCACCAGTCTTACACTACTTCCTGGCGTCCAGTTCCGCAGCTGCGTCGGTGCTCCCGCCAGACGAACGTCATAGCCGCCAGTTGCCCCTACTCGGCGTGGCCACCCAGGAGGCCCTCTCAAAAGCACGAGTGGCTGTCGTCGGCCTTGGCGGTCTTGGTTCGTTCGTTGCCTTAGAACTCGCCTACCTCGGCGTCGGCCACCTGATTCTCATTGATCCTGACCGTATCGAGCTGAGCAATCTCAACCGCCTCATCGGCGCTGGACCAGACGACGTCGGACGCTACAAGGTCGACGTCGTCCATGAGCTCATCGGGCGCGTGACGCCGGGTGTCACGGTAACAGCTGTGGCAGCGCCACTTCTGGACAACGGAGCGCTGCACCACGCCAAAGCGGCAGACCTGCTTCTCGGCTGCGTCGATACGCACGGGGCCCGGCTCTCGTTGAACCATTTGTCTATTCGTTACCTCATACCGCTCATCGACGCAGGTACCGGCGCCAGGCTCGGGATCGACAGTCTCGACGCGAAACTCGGGGGTCAGGTCCAGGTCGTTGCGCCGGGAGTCGGTTGTCTCGAGTGCCGTGGCTTCATTCACCCGCAACGGGCGGCATATGACCTAGCGCCGCCGGAGATGCAGGAGTACGAACGGGACCACGGTTACGGCACCGAGCAGGCCATGCCCTCGGTTATATTCTTGAATGGTGTCGTGGCGTCAACGCAGGTTGCGGAAACCGCGCGGACCTTCACCGCCGCGTCATCCCCGAAGGACGCCGTACCGAAACTGGTCATCTACGACGCGCGAACCCAGCGGACGTTCCCAGCAGCGGTTCGCTACTCGCCTGAGTGCGCGACCTGCGGCACTCACGGGGTGACCGGGCTCGCTGATCTGGCACCTTTACAAGCTGCTTTTCAGGCTGCGCCGACGGCACGGCCTGCTTTCGCAAGAGCGTCACTGAGCTAGCCGGAGCGCACCATGCCGGATCCAATTCCGAGAAACCGAAGCGCGCACGGGCGCCGGCTACGCCGGCCGGCGACGCAGGGGTTTTGGCGGGGTCGCCCACGCCGGGGTGCCCGGGGGAACGCTGACCAGCCCGGGCCAACCGTGCCGCAGCAGTGCCAGCCCGAGATGCCGGAAGGTTTCCCGAGCCAACCGCTTCGACGACCCCGGCACGACGTCGCGCATCCCGCACCTGCATCTCGGCCTGTGCCCGCACCTCCGCTTGCGTCCGTGCCTGTGCCTCCCCCGGTGCCTCCACTTGGGCCTGCACCTGCGGCCGTGCCTCCGCCTGTGCCTCGGTTTGCACCTGTGCCTGTGCATCGGCCGTTGCCTGCGCCTCGGCTTGCGCCTGCGCCTCGGCCTGCGCCCGTGGTGCCCGTGCCCCGGCCTATGCCCGCCGTGCAAGAGGTTGGTCCAGCCCAACCACTCAGGCGGGCCCCGAACAGCCCCAGACAGCTCGAACCAGCACCGCCACCACCGCGCGCCCGCGACACGCAGGCGATCGGCCCAAGACAAGCACTTCGGCGCACCCGGCGGAACGTTAGGCGTGTCGGGCATCCCCCGTCGCCACATCGGATTGATGTGGTGGTCGGTGTAGTGGTTTCCGCGGCTGCACTTATCGTAGGAATCGTCGCGTTCCCGCTCCTCCCAACGGGTACCTCGACGGCGCCTCCGCCCGCGAATGACCACGCTGGTGCTGCGGTCGTAGATAGCGGTGCTCCGGGCCCGGTCGGTGGCCAACTCGCGGTCCAGCCAGGTGCCTCACCAGCACCCAGTCGCGCCCCAACGCACCAAGGTGTGGCCCTGCTCAGTGATCAGACGCCGGTGCAGCATGCGTCCGTAGTCCCGGTGGCTGCACAGCCGGCCCCGGTGGCTGCACAGCCGGCCCCGGCACCACAGATCGCCGTGCCAAGCCCACCTAGGCGGAGTAGCGCCGTAGAGTCGGTGCAGCCAGCCAGTCCGCCGCAGGTTCGCAGCAGCGTTCCGTACGTCGCACCGGAGTTCTACCCAAGCTCGGGTCCCGGTGGACGGAAAAAGGGCAGCCATAACCAAGGTGGCTCAACAGGTTTCCCGACAGGTGGCGGCACCACCACCGGCGGCCCGGCAGGTGGCGGCAGTGGCGGTGGCTCCGCCGGTGGTGGCTTCGGCTCCGCCGGTGGTGGCTTCGGCTCCGCCGGTGGTGGCTTCGGCGGTGGCGGCAGTGGCTTCGGCGGTGGCGGCAGTGGCTTCGGCGGTGGCGGCAGTGGCTTCGGCGGTGGCGGCAGTGGCTTCGGC
>JBOHFC010000486.1:0-13753 GCA_050701375.1 Pseudonocardiaceae bacterium | reverse complement strand
CCGTGGAGGGAGGGCCATGATCGAGGCGCTGCACGGAACCGCTCGAACGATGGTGAGCCGACCGCGCGGCATTCTCGCGGCCGACGAGAGCATCGGCACCATGTCCTCCCGGCTGGAAAAGGTCGGGGTTGCGGCGACCGCGGAGAACCGGCGGGACTACCGCGAGATGTTGGTGACCACCCCTGACCTGCACGAGGGAATCAGCGGGGTGATCCTGTCCGACGAGACCTTCAACCAGAAGCTCAGCGACGGGAACAGCTTCCCGCTGGCCATCCACGCGCTGAACATCCTGCCCGGAATCAAGGTCGACACCGGGGCGAGGGATCTGGCTTTGTCTCCCGGTGAGAAGATCACCGAGGGCCTCGACGGGCTGCGCGAAAGGCTCCGGGACTACGTCTCGCGCGGCGCCCGGTTCGCGAAATGGCGTGCAGTGATCACGATCGGTGAGGGCCGGCCGACCGAGCGCGCGCTGCGGGCCAACGCGCACGCGCTGGCGCGATACGCGGCACTGTGCCAGGAGTCGGTCCTGGTGCCGATCGTCGAGCCTGAAGTGCTGATGGACGGCGACCACACCATCGAGCGGTGCGCCGAAGTGACCCAGGCGGCGCTGGAGCAGCTGCTCGCGGCACTGGACGACGCTGGGGTGGATCTCGCCGGCACGGTGCTCAAGCCCAACATGGTGGTGCCCGGCTCGACATCAGGTCAGCCGGCCAGTCCCGAAGAGGTCGCCGAGGCGACCGTGGCCACGCTGCGCGCGGTGCTGCCCGATTCCCTGGCCGGGGTCGCTTTCCTCTCCGGTGGTCAGTCGCCTGAGGTGGCGACCGCGAACCTGGCCGCGATGCAGAAGCACGAGACACCGTGGCCGCTGACCTTCTCCTTCGGTCGGGCGTTGGTCGACCCGGCGCTGAAGGCGTGGCACGGGGATCCGGCTCTCGTCTCTGCCGGCCAGCAGGCGCTCGCAGACCGGGTCGGCCCCAACTCGGTAGCGGTGGCGTAACAGAGGCGCCGGGCTTGTCGTTGTGCCCTCTCGTTCTTGATCACCAGCCGATGATGATGCTGGTATCTGGGTGCCTGATGTGGTTCCGGACGAGAGTGTCGCTAGGCGGCCCCGGCGGGGTCGCCCGGTACCCTGCACGACCATGCCGGATCAGGGTCGGTGGCAGACGGTCCAGGCGTGGGATGACGCTCGGGCCGTAAGGAGCTGCTAGCTGCTCTAGATGGATCTGGCTACGGTGCATGAGCCGCCCACAACAGCGGCACCGGAAGGCGATAGTGGATCTCAGGACTCAATCGTGCGAAGACGTGATCGCTCAGGTTGAGCGACGTCTGGGCGTGCGGTTGGACTGGGAGGCCGCGGTGGTGAAGCGGCGTTCCATAGGAGCGCGTACTGATCGGCATACCTGGGTTCGTATTGAGGCCAGGCCGCTGGCCACACTGGCGGGGCAGGGTAGCGGTGTGGAGGGCACGGCAAGTCTGCCTATAGCGGTGGCCAGACCACAGTGGTATCAGGGTCTGTCCTGGCAGGCCCGCGAGCACGGCCTGCTGTGGCGGGCCGACGAAACCGAGCTGGTGACCGCATCCCCGATCAAGCCGGGCGGCGTACTGGTCACCGATCCGGGATTGACGGAGGCATGGTGGACGACGATGACTAGGTCGTTGAGCGTCTTGGCGGCCCAGTCGACGATCCGGGCGGCGACTCCGCACACGGTCCCCATCTGCCAGCAGCGGGTGACGGCCACGATCGAGGGGGTGTTCGCTAGCCGCGTTGAGACCACGGTGACCGAGTGGGCGGTGGCGCACGCTGATTTGGCGTGGGCCAATGTGACTGCCCCGGAGTGCTGGCTGCTGGATTGGGAGGATTGGGGTTTGGCACCGCGCGGATGGGACGCGGCGACCTTGTGGGGCAACTCCTTGGCAGTGCCGACGTTGGCGGCCCGACTTCAGCGGGCATACCAGGCTGACCTGGGCAGCAGGTCCGGATTGTTGTCCCAGTTGTTCTTCTGCGTCGAGATCATTGCTGCCGGTGATTGCTACGCGGGGCCACTGGCCGAGCCAGCCCGACGGGAAGCGACCCGGTTGATCAACTTGCTTCAGTAGCAAGCGCCTTAGCGCGCAACAAAGACCGGTACCGGCCGATCCGATCGTGGTCGACTTGGAAAGAGGCGGCGGTGACCAGCTCGGCCAGGTGCTCGGCAGTACTGACACCGACGGCCACCCTGGTGACTTGGGGAAGTTCATAAGCGAGGCGGAACGTGGCCGAGATCGGCGAGCAGCCCCAGTCCCCCTGAAGAAGCTGCCGCGCGTCGACCTTGCCCCAGATGGGATGTGTTGCCTGACCCCTGTAGGGGCTCATTCCCCACCGAGCGGGAGCGCTGAGGCCGAACCAGTTGGCCAGCCTCTCGCTAGCGTCCAGTATCTCCGGACGGACGAGCAGACCGGCGCAAACCATGATCCGCGCCGGGGTCGGCAACGCACGGTCGAGAACCGTGAGGACGGGCCGGGGGTCCCAGCAGGAAACGCCCCACGACCGGCACAACCCTGCCGTTGCCATGTCATCCAGAGCGGTGCAGGCTGCGGCCCAACAGTCGCGGCCGGGCTCGGGCGCCAGTGTGGCAAGCGTTCGTTCGGGATTGTGCAGCAACACTACGTCCGGCTGAACCCCCAGATCCTGTACGGATTCGTGAACCGCCCGGCGCAGTCGTACCGGATCCAGACTGTGCTCATGTCGGCGATTACCTTGGAAGAAGCCCACCTTGGTGGAGATCGTGAAGTCGTTCAGCAGATCGCCTGCGGTGGCCGCTAGTTTGCGATGTGAGGTGAAGGCTCGGTAGTTGTAGGCCGTGTCGAGGTCGGTCACGTTGAGAGTGAGGGCAGTTTCCAGCAGTTCTCGGTCGAGATGAGACCGATATAACCCGAGAGCAACTCGTCGGTCACCTCTGCGCACAATCCCTCCTCGATGAGCACGTCGGCCAGCTTCGCCGCATCGATCCCGGTCGCAGCGCTGACCGAGTTCAGGTCGACCGGCTGCCCGCACAACAGCATCCGCAGTGCCGGCTCGGCTTTCGCAGCGACGGTGATCCGTTTTCCCGCGCCACGCACAATGATGGTGTCCTCGCTCGAGCTCAAGCGGGGCGGGAAATCGGTCACACAGACCACTGCCCGCGGTGCGCCGAACACCCCACAGGTGCGGACCTGGCGCGACGTAGGCTGTTGCAGTTCCCGCTCCGCAAGAAACTCCTCTGGCGAGATCGACGCGATCAGGCGGCACGCGGCCGCAGCTAGCTTCTGCGTCTGCTGGCCTTGCGCGCCGTTTCGGATAAGGTCGTGGCGGAAGACCTCATCCTGCCGGGAGCGATCGGCCAGCCAGGTCAGCCAGTCCACACCAGTGCGCTGCTCAATCCCGAAGGTGACGTGCAGGCTGTACCCGGCGCCCAGGGTGGTGCGGGTGGCCTGGTGCCAGTAACCGCGCGGAATGTGCATCACGTCACCGGCCCTCAGCGTCCCCGACCACACCCGTTCCTCGCTCGGCTCGGTATTCGGCGCGGCATCCCGGTACATCGGTACCGGACGAGACGGGACGCGGATGTCCCAGTTCTTTTCGCCCGCGAGCTGCACGATGATGACGTCATGGTCATCCCAGTGCAGGGCGAATCCGGAGGTGGCTTGTGTGGTCAGGTAGGTGTTGACCTGGACTCGCTCCCGGGCCCACCATTGCCAGGAGCGGCAGGCGACGTCCATGGTGGCGTCCCAGCGGTTGATCGCGTCGGCAACCAGCGTGCACCCGGATTCGAGTAGAGGGCCGAGCCGGTGCATGTCCAGCATGGGTATGGCCTGGCCTCGCTGGTTTGTCGTCTCAACGATGTAATCGCCGGGGTGTAGGTCGATGCCGTTACACAGGCAGCGCACCTGCGGCGGGGACAAGCTGCGCCGCATCAGCACATCGAGTAGCCGCCTGGGAGTCAACAATCGGACGACCAGTTCGGGTTCAGGCAGCCTTCCCCAGGTGAATTGGGCACCAAATTCGCTCGGCCCAGTCCAGCCCAGAGCGCGCTCGACATCGTGGATCAGTCGGTGCTCGTACATGACCAACCTCTCGTACTGGTTGACCCCAGAAGGGGAGATGGGGCCGGGACGGTTGTCTGCGGCCCCACGTCGACGGGATACAGCGGATTACGGATCCCGGCTATCGCCGGAGTCCCCCTGAGCCCCATCGGACATCTGGAAGTCACCCCGGTTCTGCACACTGAAGAGCTGCTCGACAGCCGCTATCAGCTCATCGTCACCATCGTCCATGCCAACTCACCTCCTCGTCTTCTCGGGCGGATCCCCACTGTTGCTGGGGAGGAGCGACCGGCTCAATGCCGCCACGTGGGCGAACATTGCCTCGCGCGGCAATGTGGCCGCCAATGATGACCAGATACTGTGGATGACCAGCGGAGGGGAATGGTCATGGCGAGGATCAGCCGGGCGCGGCGCGCCGAGTTCCAGCACCGGGCCGCGAATATTCGGCAACAAGGCCAACGCGCCGCCTGGGACGTCGCCACCATCGCCGACGAGATCTCTCGCCAGATCCCGGAGGTCAAACCGCTGGAAGTCTGGCGACTCGCCTACGGATGGAGCCGTCCTCAGGTGGTCGCCGCCGTCCTGGAGCTCTACCGCCACGCCGGCCTGGCTGAACCAGGATTGACCAGCGCGCGGTTATGTCGATGGGAACACGATTCCGTCCAACCCGAGATTGACTACGCGCATGCGTTGGCGCGGGTCTATCAGGTCTCGCTACGTCGACTCGGCATCGCGTTGAGCGGCATGGTGGCCGACGGTGGGTACGGTCACCCCAGCCAACCGTCCGAGCCGGGAGCCGCCATGGCCGACAACGCACTGACCGCCGTTGCTGACTCAGTGCAGCTCCAACGCGAGATCGAAGGACCCGGCGGCGGCCCAGCAACCCGTGAGCAACTACAGCGAGCAGTGGACTACTACACACGGGACTACGCCCGCTACACACCAGGAACCCTGGCCGCTGAGATCCACCGTTGTCGCACGATTGTCGTTGACATGCTCGCACGCGACCAGCGGGAAACAGATCGAAGAGAATTGCAGCGGCTGGGCGGATGGCTCTCCGCGCTGCTCGGCGACCTGGCCTTCACCCTCTCCGACTACGCCGGCGCGCACATTCACCTCAGCACCGGCGCGCGGCTGGGGATCGCGGTCGGCGATACCCGGCTGGCCGGATGGAGCTTGGGTGCTCAGTCCATGGTGGCGTTCTTCGGCGACCGCCCACTTGATGCGCTCGATCTCGCCCACCAGGCCAGCGAGTATGTCGACACCGCGCTGCACCGCGCTCAAATCACGGCGTGGTGTGAACTCCGGGCATTGGCCACGCTAGGTCTCGATGACGACGCCCGGCGTGCGGCAGGGGCGGCTCAGCGTCATATGGACGCCGCTGCCCTTGATAAGCCGGGACGTTTTGGATTCGACCGGGCCGAATTGAACCAGCATCTCGCCGAGGCATCCCTGCGCCTCGGCGACACCCGGGGCGCCCGCTTGCATGCAGGTCATTCCATTGAACTGAAAAGCCCCGGGTCGGGTGGTTGGGCCGCCGCCACGGTCATCCTCGCCCGCGCCCACGCAGCCGCACACAGCACCATCGAGGCCGCCGCGCTCGCCGCCGACGTCCTGAACCTGGTGCCACCAGCAGCCCTGCGGGAAACCACGCGCCGCCGGTTGGCCGCGCTCGATGCCGACCTGCTCAGCGAACGCCATCCCGGGCAAGCTTCCCAAGACCTGCACGAACGGCTGCTGACACTGCCCTTACACACACCCACGCAACGCATCAGTCCCCGAACCCAACGGAGGCTGACGCAGCAGCAACACCTTTTATCCGGTCGCGTGCACGGACAGCAGGAGGTGGGCGCGCTCCGGGTTGCCGAGATGGATAGGACCCGATGGCGACACGCCCGACGCGCACACGATCTGCCGCACACCCGAACGGTGGGCATGCTCGATCGCGGCATCGGCCGCCCGTTGAATCCAGCTCAGTTCCGTCTCGACCACGAATGCTCCACAACATGTGCCTATGCGTTCGCCAGCAACCCGCACCCAAAGTTGGCAGCGCGCACTGTCGGCTCACGCGATCTGGTCGGGATGGAAGAGCCCGGTGAGCACCGTGGCGTCGAAGTGCTGGCTCAGATCGTCCTGAGGGCACGTGTTTCCCCGCATCGAAGTCGTCACAGACTGATCCATCGCTCGCTGAAACCTAACGGAAGAGACCCTCGCGTAACGCGGTTGCCACCGCGGCTGCCCTATCGGTCACCGCCAGTTTCCGGTAGATGCCCCGCACGTGGCTCTTGACCGTCTCCTCACCGACCAGTAGCTCGGTCGCGATAGCCCGGTTGGACGAACCGCCGACCATCAGGGAAAGCACCTCGCTTTCCCGGTGGGTGAGGCCCAGATACGCGCCGGGCCAGAACTCGCCGGCCCGCAGGCGGGCGGCGGACGCTCCGGCTCGGGCACTGAGGCCCGCGTCGACGACCACGCCCCCGGCGTGCACCCGTTGCAATTGTTCGACGAGCTCCGGGCCGTCGATGCGCTTGAGCAGGTAACCGGCCGCGCCGGCCTGCATGGCTTGGAACAGGTACTGCTCGTCGTCGTAGACGGTCAGCAGGACGACCCGGCGGCCGGGGGAGTCCGCGATGAGTTCACGGCACAGATCCAACCCGCTGTCCCCGCCCAATCGCACGTCGGCGAGGACGATGTCGGGGTCTAGTCCAGCCACCACCCGCCGGGCGGTCGCCGCATCCGCGGCCTCACCGACCACCCGGACCCGCCCAGCGAAGCGACTGAGCATCGCCTTGAGACCAGTGCGCACCATCTCATGGTCATCGACCAGTACCACACGTAGCGGCTGGCCTGCCATGTGCTGAGTGTAATCGGCAAGCTAGCCCTTATAGGTGACTCGGTGGCGACACGGTTGGGCCGGATCCCCTCGCCTCTCCCTCCAGAAGGGGACGCCGGGCGGCAGCCATCTTGCTTACAGTCCAGCACGGCCTATCGCGGCTTGGGTGGCCTTGCGGGGGCCTGCAGAGACAGCGGCTCGTGAGGTCTTGCGGAACAGTGCCCTCGTGCGGCCTTGCGGAAGAAAGGGTGTATGTCATGCCCGACAAATTGTTGCGGATGGAGCTCGCTGGATCCAGAACCTCGCGCCCGGTGATGCTCGCGATCGCCGGCGACAGCGCTGCCGGGAAAACTACGCTGACCCAGGGGTTGGTCGACGCACTGGGCGCCGATCGAATCACCTCCCTGTGCGTGGACGACTACCACCGCTACGACCGCCAGGAACGTAAGGGCTTGCCATTCACGGCGTTGCACCCGGACTGCAACTACGTGCAGATCATGGAACAGCACCTGCAGCTGCTGGCCACCGGGCAGCCGGTGCTCAAACCGGTCTACGACCACGACACGGGCCAGCTCACCCGGCCTGAGCTCATCGAGCCCACCGAGTTCGTGATCGTGGAGGGTCTGCTACCGCTGCACACCAGGTTGGCTCAGGCGTGCTTCGACATCACCGTGTATCTCGACCCGCCGGAGCACATCCGTCGCGACTGGAAGGTCAAGCGCGACACCACCAAGCGCGGATATGCCCCCGAACAGGTGCTGGCCGAACTCGACAAGCGAGAGCCCGAGTCCGAGGAGTTCATCCGCCCGCAACGGTCCGCCGCCGACATCGTGGTCCGGTTCGGTCCCATCGAGGGACGCCAGGACCCGCCGGACACCCCGCTGTCGACTGAGCTGACGCTGCGCCCGACAATCCGCCATCCGGACCTCACCGGGGTCTTCCGCGAGTCCGACCGGCGCGCCATGCACCTCAAGCTCAAGCGTGACGAGGACGGCAGGCCGGTGGAGGGCCTGCATGTGCACGGGTACGTGCCCCGCGAGGAGAGCCGGCTGCTGGAGAAGGCGATCTGGGCAGAGCTCGACACCGAGTCGGAGCTACCTGTCACGCTGGGCCACATCGGCGACGGCACCCGCAGCGAGCCGCTGGCGATCACCCAGCTGCTGTTGCTCTATCACATGCTCGACTCAGTTCGCTGAGTGGTCGCGCAGCGGCGCCGGCGTGGGATCGCGCACGGTTGGCTGCTCTCCGGCGAGTAGCCGGCCGATGCCGCGCAGTTCCGGCAGATCGTGTACGTCGACGGCCAAGGCCGGCACCGCGACCACCGGGACGGCCGGATGTGCTCGGCGGAACCGGGCCAGCAGCCGGCGTTCCCGCTGGGCCAGGGCGACTCGGTCGGCGTGTAACCGCAGCACCGCCGCAGCCAGCGACGCAGCGGAGTTGGCGGCTGAGCCCGCTCGTTCCAGCGACTCAGCCACCGTCTCGGCGCGTGCGGCCGGGAGCTGCGCGAGCACCGGATGTGTCCGGTTGAGCACCAGGCCCGCCAGCGGCATCGACTCGGTGGCCAACCGGTCCACGAAGTAGGCCGCCTCGCGTACCGCGTCGGCTTCCGGAGTGGCAATCACCACAAACTCAGTGCCCGGAGCGCGGAGCAACTCGTAGGTCGCGGTGGCCCGCTCCCGGAACCCGCCGAACATGGTGTCGAACGCCTGCACGAACGCCGACGCGTCAGCCAACATCTGGCCGCCCAGAATCGTCGAGATCGCCCTGGTGAACAGCCCGAAGCCGGCACCCACCAGCCGGCGCACGCCGCGGCCGCCGGCCCGCGCCGGCGCGGACAGTAGCCGGATCATCCGCCCGTCGAGAAATGACGACAACCGCTGCGGAGCGTCCAGGAAATCCAGTGCGGAACGCGACGGTGGCGTATCGACCACGACGAGCTCCCACTGGCGAGCCGCCACCAGCTGTCCCAGCTTCTCCATCGCCATGTACTCCTGGGTTCCGGAGAACGACGAGGAGATGGCCTGGTAGAAGGGGTTGGCGATGATGATGGCGGCCCGCTCCGGGCTGGCGTGCGCCAAAACCATCTCATCGAAGGTGCGCCGCATGTCCAGCATCATTGCGTGGAGCTGCCCGCCGGCCGTCTGGATCGCCGCGGTGGGGGCCACCAGGCGAGGGTTGTTGGTCAGCTCCGGTATCCCCAGCGCCTGAGCGAGGCGTCGAGCCGGGTCGATCGTGAGTACCACCACCGATCGGCCTCGCTCGGCTGCTCGCAGCGCGAGCGCCGCAGCCGTCGTCGTCTTACCCACGCCGCCCGCGCCGCAGCACACCACGACCCGAGTGGCGCTGTTGTCCAGCAGCGCGTCGATATCGAGCGGAGTCGGCGAACTCATCGCACCCCCTGCCTGCGCAGCGCTTCGGCGAGCTCGTAGACCCCGCCGAGATCCACTCCGTCTCCGCCGGGTTCGGTCAGCTCCGGAAGCTCGATCAAAGGCATGCCGGCGTCGGCGAGTCTGGCGCGGGCGTGGCGCTCGGCCTCCACCCGCATCGCATGTTCTACGGTCTCGGCGACCAGGCCGTCCAGCACGGTCGGGTCCAGATCCAGGCGGGCGGCGAGCAACCCGGCCCGGATCCGATCGGCCGGGATCTGCCCGTTGGCCGCGGCGGTCGCCGACTGGTCGGGCAGCCGGGATGGCCGCGCCCGGTTGACCAGCACGGCGCCCGGACGCAGGTCCGCCAGGTCCAGCTCCCCGACGGTGTCCAAGGTTTCAGCTACCGGCATGTCCTCCAGCAGGGTGACCACGTGTACCGCGGTGTCCGCGGAGTGCAGCAGCCGTACCACCCCCTTGCTCTGGTGGTGGATCGGGCCGACCTTGGCCAGGTCGGCCATTGCCCTGGTGACGTCGAGAAACCTCACCACCCGCCCGGTCGGCGTGGCGTCGAGCACCACTGCGTCGTAAGTGCGGATGCCGTTGGTCGCCCGGGTGGTCGCTTCCTTGACCTTGCCGGTGAGCAGCACATCACGCAGCCCCGGTGCCAGCGTGGTAGCGAACTCGATCGCGCCCATCCGGCGCAGTGTCCGCGCCGCGAAGCCCAGGTTGTAGAACATCGTGAAGTAGTCCAGCAAGGCTTCCTCGGCGTCCACCGCCAGCGCCCGGACCTCGCCGCCGCCGGGAGCGACCGCGATGCGCCGCTCCTGGTAGGGCAACGGCGGGATGTCGAACAGGTGCGCGATGCCTTGCCGTCCCTCGACTTCCACCAGCAGCGTTCGGCCGCCCCCGCTGGCCAGCGCCACCGCCAGCGCAGCGGCTACCGTCGTCTTGCCCGTCCCGCCCTTGCCGGTGACGACATGCAGGCGAGCCCGGACCAGCTCATCGGACCACATACCGTGAGCCTAGGCGGCCGCGCCTCGCGCTTCAGCGCACCGCCGAAGCAGTAACTGTCAGTTACCTTGCGGGAAGGACCAGGGCAGCGTGCGGAGGTGCCACTCACGGCAACTTTTCGCAGAATGTTGCCGTTGGCGGCACATACTCAACAGACCCATGGACCTCGTCCAGGGGCTGGTGGGACGGATGTGACCATTGGGATGCGGACACCCGAATGCCACTGGCGAGCGGTGCAGCGGCATTCGCTAACCTGCTCGCCCAGGACGTCCTGGGAGTACGCGACCGTGCCGCTGTTGACCCATGCCACCAAGCAGATCCTCGACCAATGGGGAGCTGACGGCTGGGAACTGGTCACTGTTACGCCTGGGCCGACGGGGGAGCAGCTGGTGGCCTATCTCAAGCGCCCCAAACAGTGAACTGGTCGGGTCGGCTGATCGAGCTCGGGCTGGTGTTGCCCCCGGTAGCCGCGCCGGCCGGGGTGTACCTGCCCGCGGTGCGCAGCGGATCTCTGGTGTTCACCGCCGGCCAGCTGCCGCTGGTCGACGGGGTGCTCGCGGCCACCGGCAAGCTCGGTGCCGAGATCGACACCGAGCGGGGTCATGCGCTGGCCCGAACCTGCATGCTCAATGCCCTGGCCGCGGTGGATGGACTGGTCGGACTCGACGCTGTGGTCCGGGTGGTGAAGGTGGTGGGGTTCGTCGCCTCGACACCCGGGTTCACCGCGCAGCCTGCCGTGATCAACGGGGCTTCTGAGCTGCTCGGTGAGGTATTCGGCGAGGCAGGCGCGCACGCCCGGTCCGCGGTCGGGGTCGCCGAGCTACCGCTGGGAGCCCCAGTTGAAGTCGAGCTGGTCGTCGAGGTCTCCTGAGGCGTGCACTGTTAATCAGGTCACACGGGCACGATCTCAATATGGTCCGTTAGTCCCGCGAGATCCTTGCTGTTGCGGGTGTAAAGCCGGGCGTCGTGCGCGTGTGCGGTCGCAGCAATGATGAGATCCATGACGCGAGAGCGGGGTTGGCGGCCGGACTGGGCCACCGCCGCCGCGAGCAGGCCGTAACTGGCCGCCACCGCGTCGTCGACGGGTAGTGCGTCGAAGCGGTGCTGCAGGACGGTAAGCCGCCGGAGCCGTTCGGCACGCGTTGCTGGGTGCGCAGTGATCAAGACACCGAAGTGCAACTCAGCGAGCGTGGCGGCGCTGATGGCCAGCTCGCCGTCGAGCCCAGGCACGTCGTGTGCGATCACCACACTGGTGTCCAGCACGGCCCGCATCATCGAGACCAGGGGTCCACAGGCATGTCGTCAAGCAGCGTGCGGTCATGCTCCCACTGCTGGTCGTCCGGTCCGTGGAATAGATCCGCGATGTCCTCGAAGCGGCGCCAGGCACGGGCGGTAGCGCTCCGAATCACCGCGGCCGGTCGTCCGCTTACCGTAATCGTCACGGTCTCTCCCGCCTCGACCCGTCGCACGATCTCGCTCGCGTTCTGGCGCAGCTCCCTCAGCCCGACCGTTTCCACGGGCGTCAGGATAGCACAAGTGCTACGCGACGACGTCGCGCAGCACCCAGATGCCATGCGAAGCGAGGTTGGTAGCTGTGAGGAGCAGCTGAACCTGGGGGTGGCGGTACTTGAAGGGCTACCGTTGTTAGCGAGCCCGGCGGGCTAGACGTTGCGGCTCGAGGATGAGCACGCTTTTGCCTTCCAGGCGCAACCATCCTCGCGCGGCGAAGTCGGCCAGCGCCTTGTTCACCGTTTCCCGGGAGGCGCCGACCAGTTGAGCGATCTCCTCCTGGGTGAGATCATGGGTAACTCGGAGTATGCCGGACTCTTGGGTGCCGAAGTCGTGCGCGAGCTGCAGCAGCGACTTGGCCACCCGTCCGGGAACATCGGTGAAGATCAGGTCGGCGAGCATGTTGTTGGTTCGGCGCAGCCGGCGAGCGATCACCCGCAGCAGCTGCTCGGCGATCTCCGGCCGCTTGGTGATCCACTCTCGCAACGCGGGGCGGTCCATGCTGACGGCTTTGACCTCCGTCACCGTGGTAGCCGTCGACGTCCGCGGTCCTGGATCGAAGATCGAAAGCTCGCCGAACATGTCCGAAGGCCCGAATACCGCGAGCAGGTTCTCCCGGCCGTCAGCTGACTTCCGCCCGATCTTGACCTTTCCTGACTGAATGATGTACAGGCGGTCGCCCAGTTCGCCTTCGGCGAAGATGATGTGGGCTCGCGGGAAGCTGACCGGTTCCAGGGCGGTTCTCAGCGCCTCAACCGCCGATGGATCCACACCCTGGAAGATGCCGGCTTTGGCCAGGGGATCGGTCACCGCATTCCTCCAGCTGCTCCAATGCCACCGATCACGTTGGGTGGAGTCTAAAGCCGTTGGCGGGCGCGGCGTGACGTGACTAGGCCGAAGCTGCGTGAGCCGCGGTTGGGCAGGGCCGTGTCGGGTAGCCGACGCAACTTGAACAGTTCCAGCGCACGACCGATCCCACTGCGGAACAGCGCCCGCACCTCGTCAGGTCGAGCGGCTTGCAAGAACTCCTCGACGTCGTTCTCTTGCACTGTGAGGTGGCGCAGACGGCTCTCCAGCCGCTCCATTCCGAGCGCGAAGAACATGAGCAACACGGGGACTGCGGCTACGAACCAGACGGTCATGGTGCGGAGGATCCTGCCGTATCACCCGACCAGATGTGTGCGCGGGGTCGCTTGTCGGGCGTGTCGCCCGGCACGGCCTGGTTTTGCCAGCGCGAGGCTGGGCGAGGAGGACCGCCGCCACCTCCGTACCCTGTGGGAGTGCCAGCTCGGTCGCGTCGGTCCTTCGCTGCGGAGAGCCATCTTGCGCTGGTTCGACGAGCCCGCCGGATGGATCGCGTACTGGCCGTCGCCTACCCGGATGCACACTGCGAACTGGACTTCCAGACGCCGCTGCAGCTCGCCGTCGCCACCATCCTGTCGGCGCAGAGCACCGACAGGATGGTCAACCACACCACCCCTGCGCTGTTCGCCAAGTACTCCAGTGCCAGGGACTACGCCGGTGCCGATCGGGATGAGCTGGAGCAGCTGATCCGGTCCACCGGGTTCTACCGGAACAAGGCGACGGCGCTGATCGGGCTCGGCGCGGCGCTGGTCGAGCGCTTCGCCGGTGAGGTGCCCGGCAAGATCGCTGAACTGGTCACGTTGCCGGGAATCGGGCGCAAGACCGCCAACGTGATCCTCGGCAACGCCTTCGGCGTTCCTGGGATCACCGTCGACACTCACGTCGGGCGGCTGGTACGCCGGTGGGGGTGGACCGAGCACGAAGATCCGGTGAAGGTTGAGCACGCGATCGGCGAGCTCGTGCCGAAACGGGACTGGACGATCATGTCTCACCGGGTGATCTTCCACGGACGCCGGGTGGGCCACGCTCGCCGACCGGCCTGCTGGGTATGCCCGCTGGCCGCGGACTGCCCCTCCTATGGTCTCGGCCCTACCGAGCCCGGGAT
>JBOHFC010000485.1:0-13921 GCA_050701375.1 Pseudonocardiaceae bacterium | reverse complement strand
CTTTGCGGATCCCGATCTCTCGGGTTCGTTCGGTGACCGAGACCAGCATGATGTTCAGGACTCCGATGCCGCCGACGAGCAGCGAGATCGCGGCGACGGCCGGGGTGAACACGGTGATGATGCCCACAATCTGGTTGAAGGTCGCCAGCCGGCGTCCCAGCGATTGAACCTGGAAGTCCTTGCGCGCGGGGTCGGTGATGTGGTGGCGGGCGTCGAGGATGCTGGTCACCTCATTCATGGCGGCGGGCACCTCGGCCTGCTGGGGGGCTTCCACGGTGATCTGGTTGAGTGCGTGACCGACGCCGATGCCGGGGCCGACGATGTAGCGGCGGGCGGTGCTCAGCGGCATCACCGCGGTCTTGTCAAGCTGCTGGCCGTAGGACTGCATCACCCCGATGACCCGGTAAGGCGCATGGTTGATCTGGACCGTCTGCCCCATCGCCGACGCGGGCCCACCGAACAGGGTAGTCGCGACAGTAGGACCCAGGACCACCACGCGGGCGGCGGAGCGGTACTGGGCCGCGTCGAAAAACGAACCTGCCCGAAACTCCCGGTTGTTGGTCTGGGCCCAGATGTCGCTGGTGCCGATGACGGTCGACGACAGCAGCGTGTTGGTGCTGCTCCCGATCGGTGCTGTAGCGGTGGCGGCGGGGGTGACGGTGGCGACGTCAGGTGCGCTTTGCAGCGCATCGGCGTCGGCGTCGGTCAGGCTTTGTGCGGGCGGCCCACCGGGGAGGTCGGAGGCCTGCGGCACAATGGTCACGTTGTTGGCGATGGTCTCGATGCGGGCATCGACCGAGTTGCTCACCCCTTGGCCGCAGGCAGCCAGGAAAACTACCGAGGCGACTCCGATGACGAGGCCCAGCATCGTCAGTGCGGAACGCAGCCGGTGGGCGCGCAGCGCGCGCAGCGCGATGAGTAACGCCTCTCCCAGGCTCATTCGCTGATCTTCTGCCGATTCCGCGTCGGCCCGCTCCCCGTCAAGGACACCCGTAAATGAATAACCAGTCGTCCGCGTTTTGTGCAAGGCGTACAGAGAACTCCCAGCTAATTCTCTATTTCCGTCACAATACGTAGCGCGCCGCTACCGCACGGTATGCAGAAGATGGCGCTTCGCAGCTAACGGAGTGCGCAGCGTAACAGTCTGACGAAATCGTGACGCCCGCCACAGGAATTGGAGGACACTGGGTGGCGTGCGGATGTCTGGCCGGCGATCACACGATGTTCCCAGCGAACTGTGACGTTGCGTCCAGGCTGCTCCCACATCAACAGGCCATATCTAGAGTGTGAGCTCACCAGCAGCGCTTGAGAGGTGAGACGCGAGGTCGGTGATGACGAGGGAAGGTCAGACTGCGCGCCCAGTGCCGGCGCGCCAGTGGTCGGGGAGGGCGATCGGCACCCGTCGGCCACCGAAGTCGATAGCCGGCGATACAGATGAAGGAGTGGAATGATCCAGCTTGAGGGTGTGACCAAGACGTACCAGATGGGTAAGATCGAGGTCCCGGTACTCTTCGATATCGACCTGGCCATAGATGACGGTGAAATGGTCGCCATCATGGGCCCGTCCGGATCGGGCAAGAGCACGCTCATGAACATTCTGGGCTGCCTGGATATCCCCAGCAGTGGGAGCTACCTGCTCGACGGCTCCGATGTCACCCGGCTATCCAACAACCAGTTGGCCAAGGTTCGCGGCCGCAAGATCGGGTTCGTGTTCCAGTCGTTCAATCTGATTCCGCGCACCAGTGCGGCGCGCAACGTCGAACTTCCTTTGGTCTACGCCGGGATCCGGAATCGGCGCAATCCCGGCCGCCGGGCGTTGGAGCAGGTCGGGCTCGGCGATCGCCAGAAACATATGCCCAATGAGTTATCCGGCGGTCAGCAGCAGCGGGTGGCGATCGCCCGTGCACTGATCAACGATCCCGCGATCCTGCTTGCCGATGAGCCCACGGGCAACCTCGACACCACTTCCAGCCGGGACATCATGAAGTTGCTCTGCGAACTGAACGATGGCGGCTGCACGGTGGTGATCATCACTCACGAGGAGGAGATCGCCGGCTTCGCCCACCGGGTCGTGCAGCTGCGCGACGGGCGCATCGTGAGTGACCAGGTCGAGGGTTCAGTTGGCGAAGCCCGGTTGCCAGCGCTGAGCGATCCCGCGTAGCGGCACGGTGGCGTCGAGCTGGCACAGCACGCCGAATGTCCCGGTGCTCACCCGGTGGATCAGTAGGTAGCTGGGCGGGAGGTTCAGCGCTCGGCCGGTCCGAAAGTCCGGACCGGAGAAATCACCGACGCGCTCGGCTTGGGCTTGCATCCAGGCCCGGGTGAAGTGGAAGGACTCGGTACGTACCGGGTCGGCGAAGGGACTGAGGTAAGCCAGCACGTCCTCGGCCCGTAGCTGCATACCAGGTCGGACGAAACCCTCTGAGCGCAGCAGCTCGAGCAGTTCAGCCGAACGCTCCTCAACGGCCAGCCGGGTCGCGATGCCCAGGGTGCGGGGGGGTCCGCCGGGCAGCTTCGCCGCAGCGCCGAAGTCCAGGACGCCCAGCCGACCGTCGTTGAGCCGGAGGAAGTTACCCGGGTGGGGATCCGCGTGCAGCAGCCCGGTGAGGGTGGGGGCGGAGGAGTGGAACAGCGACAGCTTGGTACCGATGTCGTCCCGCTCGGACCGCGAGCCGCTGCGGATGATCTGTGCTAACGGGGTCCCTGCGATCCATTGCGACACCATCACCTTCGGCGAGCTGGCGACGATCGCGGGGACCGCAATCTCGGGGTGGCCACGGAACGCGGCCGCGAATACCCGCTGGTTATCGGCCTCGTCGCGGTAGTCGAGCTCCTCGACCATCCGGTCGCGCAACTCGGTGAGCAGCGGTTTGACCTCCAGGCCAGGAACAATCGCCTGGAACAGCCGGCTGAACCGCTGCAGTTGCCGCAGGTCGGAGCACAGTGCCTCGCCCGCGCCAGGATACTGCACTTTAACCGCGACGTCACGGCCGTCATGCAACACCGCCCGGTGTACCTGCCCGATACTAGCGGCCGCCGCAGGCTTGTCGGAGAAGTCGGCGAAGCGGCGACGCCACCCCGTACCGAGTTGCTCGTCGAGCACCCGCTGCACGGATTGTGGGGACATCGGCGGTGCCGCGGACTGCAGTTTGGTCAGGGCCTCCCGGTACGGCGCCGCCAACTGTTCGGGGATCGCCGCCTCGAACACGCTCAACGCCTGACCGAACTTCATCGCGCCGCCTTTGAGCTCACCGAGCACTGCGAACAGCTGCTCGGCGGTACGAGCGCTGAGCTCGGCGTTGACAACCTGCGCATCGTGCCCGGCCAGCCGTTTGCCCCAGCCCGCAGCGACCCGCCCAGCCACCCCTAGTGGGAGGCTGGCGAGCCGTGCGGTTCGCTGCGTGGCGCTGCGCGGGATGTCGGTCACGGGGTGATTGTCCCCCGGCTGCGCTCTGCGCAGTAGTGGCGGTATGGCATCATCTGGCGCCGCAGCCGCAGAGTGGATGCGGTGGTCGAGGATGGCGCCGCAGAATGCCCCGCACGGGATCCACTTCCAGCGTGGCCCCCCACGTCGGCGGGACGGGCATGCCCGCAGCCGGGCCGGCAAGCGCGGCGAGCACCTGCTCGACGGTGAGCGCGGCAGCAAGCTGGGTGCAGGCCAGCCCGGCAGTCGCTATCAGCCCGACGAGCTGGGCGGCTAGTTTCGGCCAGGCCAGGTCCACCTCAGCCCGGTGCAGCTGGGCGCAGCGCAGGCAGCTGCTGCGTCCCGGCCATACCAGCGGCCCCACCGTCGCGGTGCCCTCGTGGGCGTAGCCGATCAGGTGCGCGATCCCTGACTCGTGCAGCTCGGTGAGCATCGCCGGCTCGGGGACCACCACATCACACAGCACGATCATGTCTGGCCGGCGGCGAGCACCCACGCTCACACCCGGCCCAGCGCGGCGCACGGCATCGGCCGACGCTATTGCGCGGGACCTGCCCAGGTCGTCGGGAAGGTAGCCGGTGCCCAGGTCAGCGGCGGTGACCGCACCGGAGGCGTGCAACGCCAGGTGACCAACCCCGGCCGCGGCCAGCGCGGTGGCTACCGCTACCGTCACCCGCCCGGATCCGATCACCCGCACGGTGGCTTCCCGCCGCGCGCACAACACGTGTCGCGTCGCACGGGTCGCGTGTATCGACCAGCTGGCCGCCTCGTTGGCCAGCGCGACGCGGTGCCACCCTGGTGGGCCATCGTCGGCAGTCGAGGTGTCCTGGACCAGGCCGCAACGGTGCAGATCAGCAAGCATCATCAGGGCATCGCGACGGGAGGATCCGGCTGCCTGCGCCTCGGCGACCAGCTCGGCCGTGCTACGGATGCCGTCCATCCGCTTGAGCAACGCGGCTAGCGGTGCCGGCACATCATCGAGGACCAACGCGCGCTGCTGATCCAGCCCGAGCTGCAGGCAACTGGGAGAACGCCAGAGGGCGACGCGACCCGGCGCAAGCCTGAGCCGCTCGGGAATGTCGCACGGTAGAGCGTCAGACAGCATGGCGGTGGGCAAAGGCGGCGGGGGAGCGCGGCGGATTCATGCCCGCAATCCTGGATGCTGCCACCTAATCGTCCAAATGACTGTCCACATGTTATCCACAGTTGTGGACAGCTTGTGCATAGCGGTACCTGGGTGATGTCACTCCGTGGCACGCGCGGGTGGATCGTCGCCTGGATCCTCGGGATCGGGAGGCGGCTGCTCGCGCGGCGCCTGCGAGACGGTGCGCTCCAGCGCGGCGATCGGGTCGTCCAGATCGGCGGCATTTCTGGCGGACCGATCGACGAACGCGGTGGGATCGTCGAGGTCCGTGCTCGTGGGCAGCAGATCCGGATGGTTCCACAGGGCGTCGCGGCCCTCGATGCCCTGTTGATCGGTGAGCTGTCTCCATAGCTGCGCGGCCGCCCGGAGCTTACGGGGCCGTAGCTCCAAGCCGACCAACGTAGCGAAGATGTGCTCGGCGGGTCCACCGGAGGCCCGCCGCCGGCGCAGCGTTTCCCGCAGCGCATCGGAACCTGGGAGCCGCTCGCCCAACGAGTCCGCGACAACGACATCGACCCAGCCTTCTACCAGCGCAAGCAGGGTTTCCAATCGGGTCAGGGCGGCCTTTTGTTCAGGACTGTGCTGCTGCTCGAGCAATCCAGAAGAGATTAGCTGATCCATACTCTGCGGATCAGTGGGATCGATGTGCCGGGCGAGCTCCTGCAGCGCGTCGGAGTCCACCCGGATGCCGTGGGCAAACTCCTCGACGGTGCCCAGCAGCCGTTGGCGCAACCACGGCACGTGCCCGAACAGGCGGTGATGCGCGGCCTCCCGGGCGGCGAGGAAAACGATCACCTCGGAGCTCTTGCGGCCCAACCCGGTGGCGAACTGCTCGATCGCCGCCGGCAACAACGCCGCCACGCCCAGCGGCCCCAGCGGCAGCCCGATCTCAGTCGAGGTGAGCACCTCGCCACCGAGCTGGGCCAGCGCCGAGCCGAGCTGCGAGCCGAACGCCATTCCCCCCATCTGCTCGACTATCGCCACCAGCGGACCGGCGGACTGACGGATCTCGTCGGGCATCGCGTCGATCCACGAGCCTGCCATCCGGCGGGCCACCGGGTCGCACAAACGTTGCCAGGTGGGCAGGGTTTTCTCCACCCAGTCCCGCGGCGCCCACGCGGCACTGCTGGTGGTCCCAGCGGGCAATGCGGTCGACGGGTCCAACCACAGCTCAGCCAGCCGCACCGCGTCGGCGATCGCGGTGGCCTGTTGCGCCGAGGGCAGCCCGGTCGTGGACAGCTTCTGCACCGCCATCTGCTTCGCCAGGTCGTAGTTCACCGGGCCACCGCCACCAGCGGCTCCCTGGCTGAGCATCTGGCCTAGCTGGGTGAGCATCTGGCCGAGGGCACCGACGTCGAAGCCGCCGGCGCCGAAGGCCGCAAACGGGTTGGCCGGATCTGCACCGGAGCTGCCGCCGTCTTCGGGTGGGTCCCTCCGGTCGGGGTCCCGAGGGTCGTCGGAGCCGAAGCCGAAGGGCATGTCACTCATGGCTCCACGGTACGCGGAACGCTGGCACGTACGCTGTTCGGCCGTGAGCCGTCGAACCTGGACCCTGATGGTCAGCCTCGGGCTCGCAATGGCGCTGGGGTTGCTGGGTGCGTTCGCGACGGTGCCCTACGTCGCGCTTCGCCCCGGACCCACGTTCAACACCCTGGGTGTGGTGGCAGGCAAGACGGTGGTGGACATCAAAGGCACCCAGACCTACCCCACCAGCGGCAACCTCAACATGACGACGGTATCGGTGATCGACAACGTGACGCTCTATGCGGCGCTCGCCCTGTGGATATCCGAGAACGGCGAGCTGGTTCCCCGCGATGAGATCTTCCCGCCGGCGCTGTCCGCGCAGCAGGTTGACAAGCAGAACAAGGAGATGTTCCAAGACTCGGAGGCCAACGCGAAGGCGGCCGCGCTGCGCTACCTGCATTACCCTACCAAGGTCGTGGTCGGCCAGGTGGTCCCTAACGGCGCCGCGAATCGCAAGCTCGTCGCCGGCGACCGGTTGCTGGCCGTCGATGGGCACGTGTTGCACAGCGCCCAGCAGGTGATCGACCTGCTCTCCGGTAGCCATCCTGGCCGGCTCGTGGAGGTCAGCTTCCAGCGGGGAGACAGCCCGCCTCAGGAGGTGGCGGTCCCGCTCGGTACGGGTGCCCAGCCAGGTCGCGGCTATCTGGGTATCGGGGTGGGTGAGGCTCCCGACGTGAATTTCACCATCAACATCTCTCTGGCCGACGTGGGCGGCCCTTCGGCGGGCTTGATGTTCGCGCTGGCCATCGTGGACAAGCTGACACCGGGTGCGCTCACCAACAACACTTTCGTGGCGGGCACCGGCGAGATCGCTCCGGATGGTCAGGTAGGTCCGATCGGTGGCATCCCGCTGAAGATGATTCGCGCTCGGGAGGCCGGGGCGTCAGTGTTTCTGGTGCCTGCCGAGAACTGCCCGGAGGCTGTGCAGCGCCCCCCCGCGGGTCTGCGGTTGGTGCGGGTGGGCACCCTGGCGGATGCGGTGCACGCCCTGGACGGGATCCGGGCGGGTCAGCAGCCACCGCACTGCTGACGTAGGTCAGCGCAAGGTTGCCAGCAGCGCATGGAGCAGGTTTGGCGCGAGCTGTGGATCCTCCACAACCTCGTCGTGGCCCAGATCGTCCCCGGGATCGGCACGTAGCCGCAGCACACAGGCTCCGACGCCGTCCCGCAGCACTGCGGCGACCAGTCTGCCTTCCCGCCGCTGCGGGTGCTCGGCGGCGACGCGGCGGGCCA
Organism: Pseudonocardiaceae bacterium; assembly: GCA_050701375.1. GTDB lineage: Bacteria > Actinomycetota > Actinomycetes > Mycobacteriales > Pseudonocardiaceae. Next base: position 6,596 of record JBOHFC010000485.1, on the reverse strand, counting down.
GCTCGGGGTCGCCGGGCAACTCGCCGAGACCAGCCTGCGCCTCCGGCGGCAGCACCACGATCTCTTGCGCCAACGCGCACCCGGCGACCGAATCAGGCCATTCGATGGTGGCCAGCGCGGCATCGAGCTCGCCCTCCGGAAGCCCATCCTGGGCCACCGGGGTGAGCGGGGCCTGCTCGTCGAGCTGCACGGCCAGCTCTGGTTGGCTGGCCAGCAGAGTCACCGTGGTCACCAAGGCGAACAGTTGCGGCGGCTGATCCCACCCGGCGGCTGCCACGAACTCCTCGACCTCGCGCGCCGTGGCAGGCAGGGCATGAGACAGGGCGGATGGGTACGGTAGCGGCTCGCTCACCGCACCATCGTCGCATCGGCGGGGAAAACCGTCGGTAGCGGTGCGGGCACCAGGATCGGAACCCCGAGGCCATCCGTAGAGTTGGACGGAGAGGACTCACCCAGCGTGGCACCGGCTGCGCCAAACGGGTCCGCACTGCACCGCTGTCGTCGCCAGGAGCGTGTTCTGTGGCCAACCGGCACCCTGTCGGAGTTCCCGCGCTTTCTCGTCGCGCTCGGATTCTGATCACCGTTGGCACCGCTGCGCTGGCGGCGCTCATCGTAGGATCGCGGTTGATCGACACCTACGTGGACTGGCTGTGGTTCGGCGAGGTGGGCTTCAGCTCGGTGTTCTCCACCGTCCTGGTCACCAGCCTTGTGCAGTTTCTGGTTGTCGGGCTGGTTGTCGGTGGCCTGCTCGCGCTGAATATCGTCATCGCCTACCGCGCCCGACCGGTGTTCGTGCCCGTGGTCGGGCCCGAAGATCCGATTGCGCGGTACCGCACAGCGATCATCGGGCGCCTACGCCTGGTTGGTATCGGTGTGCCAGTACTGGTGGGGCTGATCGCCGGGCTGTCCGCGCTGGGTGACTGGCAGACACTGCAGATGTTCCTGCATGGAACAAGTTTCGGCGTGACCGATCCGCAGTTCCACAAGGATGTCAGTTTCTACGCCTTCGAGCTGCCGTTCTACCGGAAGCTGCTGGGCTGGGCTTTTCTCGCTGTGGTGATCTCGTTCCTCGGCGCGCTGCTTACCCACTACCTGTTCGGTGGGTTGCGGCTGGCCGGCCGGGGCGGGCAGCTCTCCGGCCCGGCCCGGGTCCAGCTCGGGATCCTGGCGGGTACTTTCGTGCTGTTCAAGGCTGTGGGCTACTTCCTGGATCGCTACGAGTTGCTGTTCTCCCAGCGTAACCCGCTGTTCACCGGGGCCAGTTACACAGACCTCAACGCGGTGCTTCCCGCCAAGATTATCCTGATGTGCATCGCGGTGATCTGCGCGGTCGCCTTCTTCGTCGGGGCGGTGCTGCGCAACCTGCAACTACCGGCTATCGCCATCGCGCTGCTGTTGCTGTCCAGCATCCTGGTGGGCGCGGCGTGGCCGGCGGTCCTGGAGCAGTTCGTAGTCCGGCCCAACGCCAACATCCGCGAAGCGCCGTCGATCCAGCGCAACATCGCCGCCACTCGGGCGGCCTACGGCATCACCGATCGCCAAGTCGAGTACTCCCAATACTCCGGGCGTAGCGATGCATCGCCGGCCGACATCCAGGCCGATACCGCCACAATTGGCAACGTCCGGCTGCTGGACCCCAGCGTGCTGTCACCCACCTTCACTCAGCTGCAGCAAAGAGAGAACTTCTACGGCTTTCCAGAAAAACTCGACGTCGACCGCTACACGGTTAACGGCAAAACGCAGGATTACATTGTTGCGGTACGGGAGCTGGAGTCGAAGTCGCTGGCCGAAAACCAACGCACCTGGATCAACCAGCATCTTACTTTCACCCACGGTAACGGCTTCGTCGCCGCCCCGGCCAACACCGTGAACTCCGCGCTGAAGGACGCCGGCTCCGGGGAGGGTGGTTACCCGATATTCACCGTGTCGGATACTTCCCGGCAAGGGGATATCCCCGTGCAACAACCCCGGATCTACTTCGGTGAGTTGATCGACGACTACGCGATCGTCGGGGGAAACCCCGGCGCTGCTGCTCGCGAGTTCGACGGCCGCCCCGAGAACTACACCTATCAGGGCAAGGGCGGGGTATCCCTGGGGAGCTGGGCGAGGCGACTGATCTTCGCTTCGTACTACGGCGAGCGCAACATCCTGTTCAACCAGGCGATCGGGCCGGATTCAAAGATTATCTACAATCAGCATCCGCGGGATCGGGTGGAGAAGGTCGCGCCCTGGCTCACCGTCGACGGTGATCCTTATCCGGCCGTCATCAACGGCCGGATCGAGTGGATCCTCGACGGTTACACCACGCTGGACAACTACCCGTACGCGCAGCGGACCGTGTTGGGCCAGGCGACCACGGACTCGCTGACCGGGGTGTCCCGGCTGCCGGACGACGAGATCAGCTACATCCGCAACTCGGTCAAGGCTACTGTCGACGCCTATGACGGCACCGTGACACTGTATGCGATGGATGAAAGCGATCCGGTCCTGCGGACCTGGATGAACGTCTTCCCCGGGACCGTGCAACCCGCTAGTGCGATCAGTGACGAGTTGCGGAAGCACTTCCGCTATCCGGAAGACCTGTTCAAGGTGCAGCGGGAGATGCTCGCGCGTTACCACGTGAACAATCCATCGGTGTTCTTCACCAACGACGACTTCTGGAATGTTCCGAATGACCCGACGCAGAATCAGCAGGGCGTCGATCAGCCACCGTACTACGTACTGGCCGGGCCGCCTAACGGGCGGGGGCCGGCGGAGTTCCAACTGACCAGCGCGCTGGTCAGTCTGCGCCGACCATTTTTAGCTGCTTACATCTCGGCCGCGTGCGACCCGAAAGATTACGGAAAAATCCGGGTGCTCGAGCTACCTGGCGACTCTCAGACGCTGGGTCCAGAGCAGGTCCAAAACAGATTCGTATCCTCCGCGCAGGTGAGCGCGGAGCTGAATCTACTGCGACAGTCTGAGACCGATGTGCGTTATGGAAATCTGCTCACCCTCCCAGTCGGTGGTGGGTTGCTGTACGTGGAACCGGTCTATATCGAGCGAGCGAACCAGCAAGCAGCGTTCCCGCAACTGAACCGGGTGCTAGTCGCCTATGGTGACCGGATCGGCTACGCTCCGACCCTGCGTGAGGCACTCAACCAGGTCTTCGGTGCCGGTGCCGGAGATGCTACCGCGTCGCCGGACCAGCAGGCCCCGGCGCCGAACCAGGGCGTGACGCAACTCCCGGCCCCGGCTGGTGCAGGCGTGGCCAGTCAGACCATGCGCCAGGCCGTCGCTGACATCGCCGATGCGCTCAAGCGTCTGCGGGCGGCGCAGGCTGCGGGCGATTTCAATGCGCAGGGTAAGGCCCTGGCCGACCTCGACGCGGCTACCAAGCGCTTCGACGCAGCATCAGCGGGAGGCGGTGCGGTCGCCGCGACACCGGCACCCGGCGGCGGTGGTTGACCGATGACCGACTGCTACATCCGCTCGACGACCATGGATGATGCCTGGAGTGGTTCACTGAGGTAACTGGCGCGGGTGATGGCTGACAAACATGGAGGCACGGGTGGCTAAAGGGACGGACTTCGCATCCTACGCTCAACTGTCAGAGTCGGAACTGGAAGCGGTCGATCGAGCAGTCGCATCAATTCCTGACGATATTCTGTCGACGGGCGAACGCAAGCCGATAGAAGCCCGGATCCGGAGGCGTCTGCAGGAGGAGGGCGTTCTGAAAACGGGGGAGTCGGGCGGCCCACTCGGGGTCGCGGAAATCCCTGCGGTGGCCTTCGTCGGTCGAGCGGTCGTATGCCTCGCAGCGAACTACACCTACTTGCGGGGAATCAGCCAGAATAAGCCTCCCGACGAAGTAGCTGAGTCGATCGCACGAGCTGTTGCGGAGTGTGTCGAGGGCGATATCGATGCGATTAAATCCGATATTCTAAAATACCGGAATCAGGTCGCACGTGCTTTCAAGGCGCTTGGCTTGCCTGCGCTCGGTGACGCACTCTGCGCGGTCGATTCCGGTGGATTGTATGAGATGGGTTCGCGTGATATGCGGGATAAGTGAGTCCGGAGTGTTGCGGCGTGCGAAGCTCGGGGCAGGTCTGGCACGCAGACCTTACAGCGGCCTCGCTGTCTGCGCTGTTGGGCGGGCCTGGCTGACCCCTCGAGGCGACTACTAGGGGGTTAGGCCCGGCTGCTCGGTATTCCCAGTGGCGGACCTACTCGCACGTTCGGGGTTGCGGCGGCTCGATGACCACCCGATTTGCCCTTCCCGGAGCGGCGCGCGTAGAGTAGGGATCATCAACGCGGGGTGGAGCAGCTCGGTAGCTCGCTGGGCTCATAACCCAGAGGTCGTAGGTTCGAATCCTACCCCCGCTACCACGTAAGTGCAGGTCAGAGGCCGGATTCCAAAGACTGGAATCCGGCCTCTTGATCGTTTGACCGTGGGACGGGACGTCATGTAGGGGTCGTGCCGGGCCTGGTGAGTCTTCCGGTGACGCTCGTCACCGCCTGCTCTGTGTGTCGTGCACCGAGCCCTCGGCGCGGTCGGGGCTGGCGCGTACCGGTGTCGGGGTTCAAGCGGGGCTACGGGATACTTGGACTCACACATAAGTTCGATCATGAGTGGTCGTTTTGGTGGCGCTGGAGGACGGCACGGATCGTTGGCCGACGTTCGAGCTGACCCCGGTCGAGTATGAGCGTGCTGTCGTTGCCCTGGTCCAAGCTGCGGGCCATGAGATCAGCGATTGACAGGTCAGGCACCTTGATCCGGTGGAAGGCGTGGACGGCACGTACGTCATCGACGTGACGGCGCGATTCACGCTGCTGGGCGCCGAGTTCCTGATGCTCTTCGAGTGCAAGCGCCACAGGTCTCCGGTGAAGCGCGAAGACGTGCAGGTACTCAAGGACAAGCTGCGATCAACCGGTGCGCACAAGGGCGTTGTGGTGGCTGCGAGCGGCTTTCAGCGCGGGGCGCTTGAGTACGCTCGGACACACCGGATCGCATGCGTCCGGCTGGTGGATGAAGCCTGGGTGTACGAAACCCGGGATCTGGCCCCTGCCGCCGCCCCCGAGCCGACCGGGCACTACGTCGCGTACGCCCGTCAACTTACGGATGCCGGATATAGCACCACGCTGTTGAGCGAGCAGGCCCAGTATGTGCAAGAGCTGTTGTTTGAGCGTCCCGAAGGCGACCTGCGCTCTGCGGTAGGTATCGCGTAGAGCATCGCCTATCTAGCAAGTACCCGATGAGAGGCAACGCGCAGGCATGAAGTTTCATGGCACCTTCATCGGTATTGATCGCTACCAGTCTCCAGATATTGGGTTTCTTTCGTCGGCTGTGTGTGACGCGACCGCCCTACATACGTTGTTCGCCGATGGCTTCGGAGGCGAACCTGTTATTTTGGCTGATGCTGACGCGACCAAGCACGATATAGTCAGTGAGCTACAGCGACTCGCAAACGTCAGCTGTGACGAAGACTTGGTGGTCGTCACCTTCTCGGGCCATGGCAGTACCACGCACGAGTTGGTGCCATACGACGCGGATCGGTCTCGGTTGGAGGACACGGCACTCCCGCTGGAGGAGGTAGCGACACTCCTGAACCAGATCCCGGCAGCCACACTCGTCTGTGTCCTTGACTGCTGTTTCTCGGGAGGATTCGGGGCCAAGGTGCTCGTGGCGCCGGTTCAGGCCCGCGACCTTGAGTCGGAGTCGGATCTGTTGGAACAGATCGCTGGCAAGGGGCGGATTGTCCTTGCGGCGTCGGCTCCCCGTGAGCAAGCTTACGAGGACGTGGGGCTGAGACGTAAACATTCAGCGGCCGGCACCGATGCGCGGCTGATGTGTGAGTTGTGATGGCATGGTTCGGTGCCCGTCGGGGTGGTTGCGGCGGGTGGTGTTGGTGTTGGCTCGGCCGGTCGGCCTGGGGAGGGGCCGGGGGGTATTCATGGGTGGGCGAGGATGGCCTGGCGCATGACCTTGATGGCGCCCTGTCCATGTTTCTCGGCGGTGGAGAGGTATCCGCGGAGTCGGTACCGGTCGGTGGTGCGTTGCTCGCTGGTGAGTCGGCCGGAGATCTTTTGTTGGACTTTGGCCGGTCGCAGGTCACGTTCGGCCTGGTTGGAGGTGGGCGGCACGGTCAGATCGTGGGTGAAGCGCAGGACGTCGGCTTCGCGGTCGCGCAGGACTTCCAGCAGCAGCCGGGCTCTGCGTTCACCGGGTCGATTCCCCTGGCTTGTGGTGTCGGACAGCCCGTCGCGCACACCATCTCGGAATCGTGTGATCAGCGTGTTGTTGATGTCTTCGTCGATGGCGGCACGGCCTTGCTCGCGTGCCTGGTTGGCCTCGTGGATCAACTCGCGCAGCGCGTCGCTGATCTGCCCAGGCCAGTGGGCGTCGGGATACACCTCTGCGGCACCGGCAAGATCCCGGCCCAGGTGCTGGCAACACAGTTGGTGGGTCAGTTCGCCGAACACCGCGGAAGTTGGGTCGGACCGGGGCGCCCTGCCGGGATTGCTTCCGGTGGGTTTCCCCGGCCCGCCCGCCGCACCCGGCGTGCGAATCTCTCCGCACCGGGCGCTCCACGTGCCTTGCCCGCTGGTCAGCTACC
>JBOHFC010000484.1:0-7513 GCA_050701375.1 Pseudonocardiaceae bacterium | reverse complement strand
CTCGAGGTGACTAAGGAGGGGCGGGGCATCGTGATGCGCGTCCCACTCGAGGGCGGTGGGCGACTCGTCGTCGAGTTGTCGAAGGACGAGGCTAGCGAACTTGGCGAGGCATTGCGGGCCGTCGTGGAGTGAAGGCCAGCGCACTGCGTCCGTCGTTCTGTGGCCTCGGTTGACGCCCGAAAAGGCGCGCCGGGGCCTCGTCACGAGCTGATCCGGAGATGCCCGTGCACGCGATACCCGATATCCCGACTCCGCTGGTTGAAGTCCGGGTGCAGGGGCGACGCGACTCCGAGGTTCCTGACGCCGTGCTAGTCAGTCAGCGGCCCTCACCGGCGAAGGATCAGTTGATCTTGGGGCCTGGTGCCGACGAGCTCGGTGTGGACGAGCAGTGGCTGGCCCAGTACCGGGTGACCGCCAGCGCGGGCTCGGTGCAGATCGTGCCATTGGCCACCGAACGGCACGATTATGGCTGGCTGGTAGGCACCGGGCAGGGCAGCGCAGCGCACTGGCGGGCGGCCGGTGCCGCCCTGGCGCGGGCTTGCGGGGATCGGGCGGACAGCGGTGTTCTACAAGTGCACCTGCCGTCCGGAACGACAGCCCAGCAGGCGGCGTCGCTGGCCCTGGGGTGCGTCGTGGGCTCGCATCACTACCGGGTCACCGGCTCCGCCGGCGGCCGCCGGATTGCCGGCTCCGCCGGCGGCAACCCGCCGTCGATGATGACCACCGTGACGCTCATCGCACCACCCGGCGACGGGGCCGGACCAGTTGCCGAGGCCGTCGCCAGGGCCCAGGTGCTCGGGCGGGCTACCGGGCTGGCCAGGGACCTCGCCAACACCCCGAGCGGGAACAAGGACCCCGCGTGGCTCGCCGGCACCGCTGCCCGGTTGGCTGACACCGTGCCCGGTCTAAAAGCCACCGTGCGCGACGAGCACTGGTTGGCCGAGCACGGCTTCGTGGGAGTGCTGGCGGTCGGTGGCGGTTCGGCCCGGCCGCCGCGGTTGCTCGAGCTGGCCTGGGATCCCCCCGGCGGAAGCCTGGAAAACGGGGAGCATCTGGTGCTAGTCGGTAAGGGCATCACCTTCGACACCGGGGGAATCTCGATCAAGCCAGCCGACGGCATGCACCTGATGCGCACAGACATGTCCGGGGGAGCTGCGGTGATCGCCACACTGCTGGCGGTCGGGCAGCTGGCGCTACCGCTGAGGGTGACGGGGCTGGTGCCCTGCGCGGAAAACCACATGTCCGGGGCGGCGTACCGTCCGGGTGACGTGGTGCGGCAGGTGGGCGGCACCACCACAGAGGTGACCAATACCGACGCGGAGGGTCGGCTGGTGCTCGCCGATGCGTTGGCTCACGCGGTGCGCACGTGCAAGCCCACCACGCTGGTCGATGTCGCGACCCTGACCGGAGCGATGAAGGTGTCGCTGGGCTTGCGCACCGGCGGTCTGTTCGCCACCGAGCGCGAGCTCGCCGAGCGTATCCAGGCCGCTGGCGAGGCTGCCGGTGAAGCTTGGTGGCCAATGCCGCTGATCGACGATCACGCCGAAGCTCTGCGCTCCGATATCGCGGATCTGCGGCAGTGCCCGCCCGGACCCGGTGGTGTCACGGCGGCGCTGTTCCTGCGGGAGTTCACCGGCGGGCTGCCCTGGGCGCATCTGGACATCGCCGGTCCGGCCCGCGCCGAGGAGAGCTACGACGAGGTCAACGCGGGGGGCACCGGCTTCGCCACCCGGACCCTGATCGAGTTGGCCTGCTCATTGACCAGCTAGGCTCCGCGCCGATGGCCACTCCACCAGCCGGGACCGGTCGGGTCGTGATCACGGGGGGCGCCGGCTTCGTCGGTCGTGCCGCCGTCGCCGCATTTGCCTGCCGGGGCAACCCGGTCACTGTGATCGACCGCAGCCCGTACCCCGACCCAGCGGTCCACAGCGTCGTCGGTGACCTCTCCGATCCAGGGTTGATCGCCGAGGTTTTGCACGGCGGTGAGGTGGCCGGTGTGGTGCACCTGGCCGCCATCACCTCGGTGCTGCGCTCCGTGGAGTACCCGGTCGCCGTGTATCAGGAGAACGTGGCGGTGACTCAGGATCTGCTCGAGAGCTGCCGGCAGGCCGGTATCGAGCGGTTCATCATGGCCTCCACCAACGCGGTGGTCGGTGACGTCGGCTACGCCACGATGCACGAGGGGGTGCCGCTTCGCCCGCTGACTCCTTACGGCGCGACCAAGGCGGCCGCCGAGATGCTGCTGTGCGGCTATGCGGGTGCCTACCGGATGGCTACCTGCGCGCTGCGCTTCACCAACATCTACGGTCCCGGAATGGGGGGCAAGGACAGCTTCGTGCCTCGGATGATGCGCGCCGCGCTGGCCGGCAAGGGGGTAGAAATCTATGGCGACGGGTTGCAGCGGCGCGACCTCGTGCACGTCGATGATGTTGTTACCGCGCTGCAATCAGCGTGGGATCGCCGCTTCACCGGTACCGCGATTGTCGGCTCCGGCCAGTCGGTGACCGTGCTGGAGCTCCTCGACGCGGTACGGACGGTCAGCGGCTGCCCGCTGCCCGCCGAGCACGTCGCAGCCAAGCCGGGCGAGATGCCCGCGGTGATCGTCGACATCAGTCGTGCGCGCGATCAGTTGGGTTACCGACCATCGGTCTCGCTGGTCGACGGGCTGACCACGGTGTGGCACGACTTCGTGACTGCTGCCGCAGTCACCGCGGGAGGTCCCCCCCGGTGACCGGGCTGCTAGCACGACCGGAGACCGGCGCCTCAGACTCTGGTGCCCTCATGGTGGTCTCCCGAGCGCCGCGGTGGTCGCGGCTGCATTGGATGTTGCTGGTGGTGGGGGTACTCGGTGCTGGCTTACGGGTGCTCACTGTGCTGGCTTATCAGCCCGCGATCCTCTACATCGACTCATTCACCTATCTGGACAATCTTCATGACTTGCGTCCGGACATGCTGCGGCCGATCGGTTATGACCTCATCCTGAGGCTGTTGCTGCCGGTCGGTGGTCTGCGTGGGGTGGTCGTTGTGCAGCATCTGCTCTGGCTGGGCATCGCGGTGGTGGTCTATGCGTTGTTGTTGCGGCATGGGGCCCGGCGTTGGCTTGCTGCGCTGGCGACCGTCCCGGTGCTGCTGGATGCCTATCAGGTGCAGATCGAGCACAACATCATGCCCGACGTGTGGTTTCAGGCGCTGCTGGTGTGGCTGATCTGGGTGCTGACCTGGCGTGGGTTGCCCCGGCCGTGGCACGCTGCCAGTGCGGGTGTGCTGATCGGTTTGGCGGTGATCGTCCGGCTGGTCGGGATCACCATGCTGATCCCGGCAGTGGCCTACCTGATCGTCGCCGGGTCATTGTGGGCGCGGCGGACCGGTTGGCGTCAGATCGGATTGCGGGCGGCCGCGATGGCTGGGGGTTTCGCGATCCTGCTCACCGGTTATGCCGGTTACTACCGGGTCGCCACCGGTGTGTGGGGCATCAGTGGCGCCAGCGACGGTGTGCTCTACGGCCGCGCCGCGGTGATCGCCGACTGCGAACTATTCTCGCCGGGGACTCCGCAACGTGCGGTGTGCCCGGCCGAGCCGTTGGGTCATCGTTTCGGTGTGGACTATTACGTTCACGATCCCGCGTCGCCGGCGTTGGCCGTGGTGTTGCCGGCGGGCGAGTCGATGGAGCAGACCCAGGCCTCGTTCGCGCGTACGGTGTTCGCCCACCAGCCATTGGATCTCGCGGTGGCGGTCGTGGCGGACTTCGTCAAGGGTTTCCGCCCGGTCCGCGTCGACGACGCCAACGACGTACCGGTGCAGCGCTGGTATTTCCAGACCGCGTACCCCTACTTCGGAATCGCCGACCGGGTCGACGCGAGGGCGGTGCAATTCGGCGGTGTGTCGATCGGCGTCAACCGGCCGCTGGCGGCGCTGCTGCGGGGTTATCAGCTCACCATCGGCTACACCCCGGGCCCGCTGCTGGCTGCGGGGTTGCTGGCCGGGCTGCTCGGCGGGTTCGGGATCGGCAACGCGCGGCAATCGGGGATCCGCGCCGCCAGCCTGCTGGTGTCCGGCCTGGGCGTCACCGTGCTGATGACGGCGGCGGCGTTTGAGTTCTCCTGGCGTTACCAGCTGCCCGGATTGGTGTTGTTGCCGATGGCCGGGGTGCTGGGCGTCACCGCGGTCACCGGCCCGCTGCGCAGGCCGGGCCCACGGCGCAAACTCAATCCACCGATGGCGCCCTACCCCGATCCGGTGGACGCCGCGACGGTACGCGAGTTCGTCCGGACCGACGGCGAGGTGACGTTCGCCCCGGTGGTGGTGATCATCGCTGCCTACAACGAGGAGCGCTGCATCGGTCCGGTGCTCGCCGCCGTTCCCCCGATGAGCTGCGGTGTGCCGGTGGACACCCTGGTGATCGTCGACGGGGCCACCGACGGCACCGCCGAGGTAGCCCGCAGCCACGGCGCGCGAGTCTGCGAGCTACCGAGAAACCGGGGCCAAGGCGCGTCGCTGCGGCTTGGATACGCGCTGGCCCGCCGCGGCGGCGCACGATACATCGTCACCACCGACGCCGACGGTCAATACGACATGACCGAACTGCCGCTGCTGCTGCAACCATTGATCGATGACGAGGCCGATTTCGTCACCGGCTCGCGGGCCCTGGGCCGCCGCGAGACCTCCGATCCGGTGCGGCACCTCGGCGTGGGAGTGTTCGCCGCGCTAGCCAGCGCACTGACCCGCCAACGCCTGTCCGACACATCGTTCGGCTTTCGCGCCATGCGAGCCGAAATCACCGAGGTCGTCACCCTGGTCCAAGCTCAGTACCAGGCCTCGGAGCTGCTGCTCGGGGTGATCTCACACGGCTACCGGATCCGCGAGCAACCCATGACGATGCTCGGCCGCACCGCGGGAAAGACGAAAAAGGGCAACAACCTGATCTACGGGATGCGCTACGCCCGGGTACTGGTCGGCACCTGGTCTCGAGAGACTCGAACCCGACGCCGCCGCAAAGCGTCGTCACCACCGAACACCAACCGATCCAGCAACGCGAACTTGACCACAAAGAGCGGCAGGTAGCTCAGGCTGAAGACGATCGCGATGACAGCGGTGTGCACCACGTGGTCATGGAGTTCGGCGCCGACCAGCCGATCAACGCCAGTGGTGAGGCTGGTCGCCACCAGGCCGCTGAATGTGATCACCGCGAGGTAGGGCAGCAGCTCGCGGCGCATCCCCACCGGGCCGGAGCGCCGCCACGTCCAGAACCGGTGGATGAAGAAATTCGGTATCGCCCCGGCCAGGAAAGCCGCCGCCCCGGACGCCGCAGCGCCGGCCTGGACAACGCCGAAGAGCAGCACAAACGCCAGCTGGCTGCATGCCGTAGAGACAGCCGTGCCCGCAGCGAACCGAGTGAACACCCGCACCACCTGAGACTGTCCAAGCCGCCGTAGCACCCCGTCATCTTCGCAGACGCCCCGCATCGCACCCCTCGCCGACCACCACGCGGAAAATCAGGCGAGGAGTTGCTGGTAGAGCGCAATGGTGCGGTCGGCGACTGCTGACCAGGAGAATTCGGTGATCGCGCGCTTGCGGCCGGCGCGGCCCATCGCCGCAACACGGTCCGGGTCGGCGAGAAGCTCGTTGATGTCGTCTGCCAGACCGCGCCGAAAGCCGTCCAGGTCCTGTTCGTCGTAGGGCACCAGCAGGCCGGTGACGCCGTGGTCGACAACCTCCGGGATACCCCCGACCGCGGAGGCGACCACCGCGGTACCGCAGGCCATCGCCTCGAGATTGACGATGCCCAGCGGCTCGTAGACCGAAGGGCAGGCGAACACGGTGGCCGCCGACAGCACCTGGCGAATGTCTTCGATGGGCAGCCTGTCCGGCACCCAGATCACCCCCGGGCGGGTCGTGGACAGCGCCTCCACCGCGGCGCGGGCCTCGGCTTCGATCTCCGAGGTATCCGGTGCGCCCGCGCACAGCAGCAACTGGGCACCGCGGTCGATGTGATGAGCCGCAGCCAGCAGGTGCCCGACTCCCTTCTGCCGGGTGAGGCGGCCCACGAAGGCAACGATCGGTCGCGCTGGGTCGGCTCCGAGCCGGCGAAGCGCGTCGGTTTCCTGGACCGGGCGGTAGAGATCGGTGTCGATCCCGTTACGCACCACGTGCACCCGCTCTGGGTGCACGGCGGGGTAGCAGTCCAACACGTCGACCCGCATGCCATCGCTCACCGCGATGATCGCGTCGGCGTGCTCGTAGGCGGTGCGTTCCACCCACGAGGACACCCGGTAGCCACCGCCGAGCTGCTCGGCCTTCCACGGCCTACGGGGTTCCAGCGAGTGCGCGGTGACGACGTGCGGCACGCCGTGCAGGGTCCGGGCCAGGTGGCCGGCCATATTGGCATACCAGGTATGCGAGTGCGCGAGGTCCACACCGTCCAGGGCGTCAGCCATCGCCAGGTCCACCGACAAGGTCTGCAGGGCCGGGTTCGCACTGGTCAACCCCGGCGCCACGGCGTGGTTGTGCGCCTGTGGGCGGGGCGCGCCGAAGCAATGAACCTCGACGTCGCACCGTTGCCGGAGCTCGGGTACCAGATGGCTGACGTGTACCCCGGCGCCGCCGTACACCTCGGGCGGGTATTCCCGGGTCAGCACTCCGATGCGCACGCTGTGTCACGTTAGCGTCCTCCCGGGTTGCGCCGGCAGTCAGACCACGCCGGCGAGCAGCCCGTCCCAGCTGGTGAGTCACCTCGTGTAACCGGTGAACATTCAATGACCGGGGGCGAATCTCACGTGGCTCCGCGGTGCGACCGGGGCTAGGGTGACCAATTGTGAAGGGACAGCCGCACGTGCTGGGCATTGTTCTCGCCGGCGGTGAGGGAAAGCGGTTGTGGCCCTTGACTGCGGACCGGGCAAAACCGGCCGTACCGTTCGGTGGCAACTATCGGCTGATCGACTTCGTGCTCTCCAATTTGGTCAACGCCGGATATGTCCGGATCTGTGTGCTCACCCAATACAAGTCGCACTCGTTGGATCGGCACATCACCACTGCGTGGCGGCTGTCCTCGATGCTGGGGCAGTACATCACCCCGGTGCCCGCCCAGCAGCGACTCGGCCCGCGGTGGTACACCGGCAGTGCGGATGCGATCTTCCAGTCGCTCAACCTCGTCTACGACGACGCGCCGGAGTACATCGTCGTCTTCGGCGCCGATCACGTCTACCGGATGGATCCGTCCCAGATGGTGGAGCAGCACATCGCCAGCGGTGCGGGCGTGACCGTCGCCGGGATTCGGGTGCCGCGGGAGCAGGCCAGCTCCTTCGGATGTATCGGCGCTGACGTCTCCGGCCGGATCACCGAGTTCCTGGAAAAGCCGGCGAAGCCACCCGGTACGCCGGACGACCCCGAGATGTCCTTCGCATCGATGGGTAACTACGTCTTCACTACCAAGATGTTGGTTTCCGCACTGCGCGCCGACGCTGCCAACCAGGATTCCGACCACGACATGGGTGGCGACGTGATCCCCATGCTGGTG
>JBOHFC010000483.1:0-4816 GCA_050701375.1 Pseudonocardiaceae bacterium | reverse complement strand
GGCTACGCCACAGGCCGGTCGGTAGGCGCGATAGCCACCGGAAGCACGTCGCGGCCGGTGAGGTAGCGGTCCACGCCGGCCGCGGCGGAGCGGCCTTCGGCGATGGCCCACACGATCAGGGACTGCCCGCGGCCCATGTCCCCAGCGACGAACACACCCGGCACGCTGGTCATGAAGGAAGCGTCCCGATCGACGTTGCCGCGCGCGTCGTACTCGACGCTCAGCCCCTCGAGGAGCTTGCCCTTCTCCGGTCCGACGAACCCCATCGCCAGCAGCACCAGATCGCAGGGAAGGTCTTGCTCAGTATCCGGCACCGGCTCGAACTTGCCGTTGGCGAAGACGACCTGAGCCAGCCGCAGCCCGCGAACCTGACCGTCGAGGGTTCCGAGGAACTGCTGGGTGCTCACCGCGAACAGCCGCTCGCCACCCTCCTCGTGGGCCGAGGACACCCGGTAGATCATCGGGTAGGTGGGCCAGGGTTGGGTGTCTGGACGCTGCTTCGGTGGGGTCGGCAGGATCTCCAGCTGGGTCACCGACGCCGCGCCCTGGCGGTGCGCGGTGCCCAGGCAGTCGGCTCCCGTGTCGCCCCCACCGAGGATCACCACATGCTTGCCCGAGGCGTCGATCGGCGACCGTGGCAGGTCGCCCTCCTGCACCCGGTTCGACGGCGGCAGGTACTCCATCGCCTGGTAGATACCCGCCAACTCGCGACCGGGCACCGGCAGGTCGCGCCACGCGGTGGCCCCACCGGCGAGCACCACCGCGTCGAATCCGGCGCGCAGCTCCTCGGCCGTGATATCCATCCCGACGTCGACGCCGGCCCGGAACTCGGTGCCCTCGGCACGCATCTGCGATAGCCGCCGGTCCAACCGGTGCTTGGCCATCTTGAACTCGGGGATGCCGTAGCGCAGCAGCCCGCCGATGCGGTCCGCGCGTTCGTAGACCACCACGTCGTGCCCGACCCGGGTCAGTTGCTGGGCCGCAGCCAGCCCGGCTGGCCCCGACCCGACCACGGCCACCTTCTTACCGGTACGCACCTCCGCCACAACCGGGCGAACCCAGCCCTCTTCCCAGGCCCGGTCGATGATCTCGATCTCGACTTGCTTGATGGTCACCGCGTCGTCGTTGATAGCCAGCACGCAAGCCGCCTCGCAGGGCGCCGGGCACAGCGTCCCGGTGAACTCCGGGAAATTGTTGGTGGCGTGCAGCCGCTCGGCCGCGTCGGTCCAGTCCTGACGCCAGACCAGGTCGTTCCACTCCGGGATCAGGTTGCCCAGCGGGCAGCCCAGGTGGCAGAACGGGATCCCGCAGTTCATACAGCGCCCGGCCTGCGCCTCTAAAGCATCCCGGCCGAAGTCCTCATAGACCTCGCGCCAGTCTCGTAACCGCAGCTCGACGGGGCGACGCGGTGGGTTGCGGCGCCCCGTGGTGAGGAAGCCCTTGGGATCAGCCATGAGCCGCCTCCATGATCGCCTCATCGACGTTGCGGCCGTCCCGCTGCGCCGCCGCTTGGGCGGCCAGCACCCGCTTGAAGTCCTTGGGCATGATCTTGCCGAAGCGATCCACCGCGTTGTCCCAGTCGGCCAGTAGCGCATGCGCCACGGCGGATCCGGTCTCGGCGTGGTGTCGCTCCACGGCATCCGCCAGGAACGTCCGGTCCTCGTCGTCCAGCGGGTCCAGGTCGACCATCTCCGGGTTGACCCGTTGCGAGGGCAGGTCGAGCACGTAGCCGACCCCGCCGGACATCCCGGCGGCGAAGTTGCGCCCGATCTGCCCGAGCACCACCACCCGGCCGCCGGTCATGTACTCGCAGCCGTGATCACCAACGCCCTCGACGACGGCCAGCGCGCCGGAGTTGCGCACGCAGAATCGCTCCCCGACCATCCCACGCAGGAACAATTCGCCGGACGTCGCGCCGTAGAGGATCACGTTGCCGGCGATGATGTGGTGCTCCGCGGTGAACTGGGCGTCGGGGTGCGGGCGGACGGTGATCCGCCCGCCGGACAGGCCCTTGCCGACGTAGTCGTTGGCGTCGCCGATCAGTCGCAGGGTGATCCCGCGTGGCAGGAAGGCCCCAAAAGACTGACCAGCCGATCCGGTCAGGGTGATGTCGATGGTGCCTTCGGGCAGCCCAGCACCACCCCAGCGGCGGGTCAGATGCGACCCCAGCATGGTGCCGACCGCGCGGTTGACGTTGCGGACCGGCAGATCCAACCGCACCGGTTCCCCGCCATCCAGCGCGCCCTCGCACAGTTGAATCAGGGTGTTGTCCAGCGCCTTGTCCAGCCCGTGGTCCTGCTCTCTGGTCCGGTGCCGGGGCGCCTCCGGGTCCAGATCGGATGGCAGGTGCAGGATCGGTGACAGGTCCAGCCAGGCCGCCTTCCAGTGGTCGATCGCCGGGCGGGTGTCCAGCGTCTCGGTGCGCCCGACGGCCTCTTCGAGGCTGCGGAACCCGAGCGTCGCCAGATACTCGCGCACCTCCTGCGCGATGAACTCGAAGAAGTTGACCACGTACTCGGCCTTGCCGGTGAACTTCGCGCGCAGCAGCGGGTTCTGGGTGGCCACGCCCACCGGGCAGGTGTCCAGATGGCAGACCCGCATCATGATGCAACCCGAGACCACCAGCGGGGCCGTCGCGAAGCCGAACTCCTCGGCGCCGAGTAGCGCCGCGATCATCACATCGCGACCGGTTTTGAGCTGGCCGTCGGTCTGCACGACGATCCGGTCCCGCAGCTTGTTGGCGATCAAAGTCTGCTGGGTTTCGGCCAGCCCCAGCTCCCAGGGCGTGCCGGCATGCTTGATCGACGACAGTGGAGACGCCCCGGTGCCGCCGTCGTGACCGGAGATGAGCACGACGTCGGAGTACGCCTTGGCCACCACGGCGGCCACCGTACCGACTCCTACCTCGGACACCAGCTTGACGTGCACCCGGGCCCGCGGGTTGGCGTTCTTCAGATCGTGGATCAGTTGCTTGATGTCTTCGATCGAGTAGATGTCGTGGTGCGGCGGTGGCGAGATCAGCCCCACCCCGGGGGTGGAGTACCGGGTCTTGGCGATCCACGGGTACACCTTGGTGCCGGGCAGCTGCCCGCCCTCGCCGGGCTTGGCGCCCTGCGAGATCTTGATCTGCAAGTCGTCGGCGTTGACCAGGTATTCGCTGGTCACGCCGAACCGTCCGGATGCCACCTGCTTGATCGCTGATCGCCGCAGGTCCCCGTTGGGGTCACGGGTGTAGCGGTCGGCGTCCTCGCCACCCTCGCCGGTGTTGGACTTGCCGCCCAGCCGGTTCATCGCGATGGCCAGCGTCTCGTGCATCTCCTTGGAGATGGAGCCGTAGGAGATGGCGCCGGTGGCGAACCGCTTGACAATCTCGCTGACCGGCTCGACCTCGTCAATCGGCACGGGCGGGCGCAGGCCCTGATGGAAGGCGAACAGCCCGCGCAGGGTCATCAGCCGCTGCGACTGATCGTCAACCAGCCGGGTGTACTCCTTGAACACGTCGTAGCGGCCCGCCCGGGTGGAATGCTGCAGCTTGAACACCGTCTGGGGGCTGAAGACGTGCGGCTCGCCCTCGCGGCGCCACTGGTAGTCGCCGCCGATCACGAGCTCCCGGTGCGGGGCGTGCACCCCATCGGGGGGGAAGGCGTAGTAGTGCCGCGTCGCCACCTCGTCGGCCAGCGTGTCGAAGCCGACCCCGCCGAGACGGGAGGTGGTGCCGGTGAAGCAGGAGTCGATGACCTCCGCTCCGAGACCGATCGCCTCGAAGATCTGCGCGCCGGTGTAGGAAGCCACCGTGGACACGCCCATCTTCGACATCGTCTTGCGGACGCCCTTGCCCAGCGCCTTGATCAGGTTCCGGGTGGCGGTCTTGGCGTCGATGCCGCCCAGCAGCCCCCGGTCGGCGAGGTCGGCCACGGTGGCCATCGCCAGGTAGGGATTGACCGCCGCCGCGCCATAGCCGATCAGCAGCGCGACGTGATGTACCTCGCGGGCGTCCGCGGCCTCGACGATCAGGCCGACCTGGGTGCGGGTCTTGCACCGCACCAGGTGGTGGTGCACCGCGCCGGTGAGCAGCAGCGACGGGATCGAGGCGTGCTCGGCGTCAACGCCCCGGCCCGACAGCACGATCAGCCGCGCACCGTCGGCTACCGCGGCGGAGACCTCGGCGCGGATCTCGTCGAGCCGGCGGACCAGCGCCGCGCCGCCGCCATGCACGTCGTAGTGGCCCTTGACGGTGTAGGTCTGGTACTCCGGTTGATCGTCGTCGTCGTCGACGTGGACGATCTTGGCGAGCTCGTCGTTGTCCAGCACCGGGAACGGCAGCACGATCCGCCGGCAGGAGTCTGCGGTGGCCGCCAGCAGGTTGGGCTGGGCACCGAGCTGCGCTTGCAGCGAGGTCACCAGCTCCTCCCGGATCGCGTCCAGTGGTGGGTTGGTGACCTGGGCGAACATCTGGCTGAAGTAGTCGAACAACGGCCGGGAGTGCTGCGAGAACGGGGCCAGCGGCGCGTCATTGCCCATCGACCCGATCGGCTCGGCGCCGGTGCGGGCCATCGGCGCCAGCAGCACACCAAGCTCTTCCTGGGTGTATCCCAGTGTCTGCTGGCGGCGTACCAGCGAGGCGTGGGTATGCACCTCGCGCTCGCGCTCTGGCAGATCGGCCAGCCAGGTCAGACCCTGGGCGACCCAGTCGGCGGACGGGTGTTCGGCGGCGAGTCGGCCTTTGATCTCGTCGTCGCCGCCGATCCGGCCGGCCGCGGTGTCGGCGAGGAACATCCGGCCAGGCTCCAGGCGCCCCTTGCGGACCACCGTGGCG
>JBOHFC010000482.1:0-2151 GCA_050701375.1 Pseudonocardiaceae bacterium | reverse complement strand
AAGGAGTTGACGGTCGGTTTCTCCCAGAACGTGCCGGGGAACTCGCCGGCGCACGAGGTCCTCGGTCGCTGACACCTCGGAGCCGTCGGCTTGTTCCTCGATGGCGGTGCAGTTCAGAAGCATGTGGACGCCGCGGTGGCGGATGGTCAGGGTGAGATGGCGGGTGTACCGCTGGACAGCCTGCCGCCAGTAATGATCATGGACGAACCGCCCGCCCCGGCAGAGGTAGGAGATGGTGGCGACGTCACCGGGCTCGATCCCCGGGGAGATGTGACAGGCGAACTTAGACAGATTGTTCATGTCGTGGGTCCGCTGGATCGCCACTGTGCGGTCCTCGCTGGATGACGGCCTCGATCGTCAGGGGACCGTCTGTGGTCTCAAACCATAGCTCGCGGGTCAGACGCTTGATAGGGCGGTTGGTTAGGTTGAGAAGTTGATGCGAGTAGGTGACTGTCGCCCATCCCGCGTTATCGATATCAAGGGAGCAGGCCACGTCGAGTTCAACAATGTGACCGGCCAGCTTCGCCAATTGGACCACTTCTGCGTCGGGCAGGCGAACGCGTTTGGCTAATGCTACGAGCGATCGAGCGATGCGCCGGGCAGGCACTTCTTCGGTCTCAGGCCCTGAGGTGCCCACAGCGAGAGGGAAGGTGACGCCAGGCGGGGCAACCGTGTGACACCGGGCTCGCACCTCTGACCATCCGACCTGTCCGTCGGCGGGAGCTTCAAGACCCCGCTGGATCGAGTCGAGCACTGTGGACATGGTTGCGGAGCTTTGATCCGCTGACCCGGTTGGCGGGATCGGTTGGGTAGTCGGCGTTGCTGCTTGCGCCTTAGCCGGTTCGGGTACGAAATCAATTCCGCCCTCGTGAATCTGGAACAGCTGATCGACTTTCCAGTCGGGAAACATGCTCTCCAGAATGCGACAGGGATCCGGATAGGGAAGTCCCACTAATTCTCCGGAAATCCACCGGTAGAACTGTGCCTTGCTCGGCCAACCTCCCCGCAGAGTCGGATCAGATTTCGCAGCGACCCTGTCATATTCTCGGCAGAAGGCGCGGTGGGTTTGCAGGTGGCGGTGCTGGAGTAGCACCTTCAGCACGACTGGCTTGGTGTCCAACGGTGTTGGTCCTCCTTCGGCGCTCGGCGAGACGAGACTATCACATTCGCGAGACTGCGCGAGACCATGGGAGGTACAGAAGTTGAAGAAGAGACCACCGCGAGGTCGAGAACGGACCTGACCTGGTCGAATCTTGGGTTGTCGCCCGCAGACCGGGGCGGCAACCACACCGACAGTCGAGTCAGAAGGGCACGGTTCATGGCGATCCCCAGGGGATACCGATTTGATATCGCGTTCGATAACGCGTTTCCGCAGGGCTTGGTTTTGATTGGTGACGTCGCGCCGGACAACGAGTATCAGACGCGGGAGGACAAAGCCTCCGGGCGACCGGTGCGGCAGAAACTTGATCAGGTGACGGGTCAACGGCAGTGGAAGGCCACGGTCACCGACCCGGGCGAGCCCGCAGCCAAGCGGGCCTCGTTCGAAATCACGTTGATCGCCGACGTTCAACCGGTCCCGACGACGACGGAAGTCCTGCCGGGTATGCGGCCCATCCAGCTCGATGAGCTGACGGCCGAACCCCGAGTCGCCGGCAACGGCGAGTTCAAGTACCAGTCCTACGTCTACCGGGCAACCGCCTTCACCGCGACGTCCAGCGCTGCCGGGACCCGGCCGTCGCAGTCGATCAAGCCAAGTGGCGTGGCCGGGAGCGAGCAGCCCGGCAAGGCCGCGTGAGTCCTGCGATGGGCCACGACCAGGCGGCGCGGGTTCGGGGTGCTGGCCGGGAGGGTGTTGGTGCCACCCGGCCGGTCTCGGACCCACCGCCCCACGATGCGCGCCTGGGGTCGGGCTCGGGGATCGACGTGATGGCGTCAGAGAAATCCACCCGGGTGTGGGAGGCGGCCTACCGGCAGTACGGCCGCGCCTGGGAGATGACGGCACGGTCGGGCAAGGGTGACCCGGTGGCCGCGCGAGAGATGGCCACGGCGTCCTGGGCGGTTGCGGCAGCCTGGCGGCAGATCACCGCCGCCACCACCTTGCCGTGGTGGGTGTTAGCGGCCATCGAGTCCGCCGCAGGTGCCTTCGAGTCC
>JBOHFC010000481.1:0-14895 GCA_050701375.1 Pseudonocardiaceae bacterium | reverse complement strand
GTGTTACCCGGCCTCATGTCACAGTGCCATCCGGCCTCATGTCCCAATGCCATCCGGCCTCATGTCACAGTGGCACCCGGCGCAGCAGTCCCTCGGCAGCGTCAGCGGCTTCCACCTCGTCGCGGGTCACGCCCAGCACGAACAGCACGATGTCCAGGAATGGCTGGGTGATCGCGGTATCCGCGACCTCCCGCAGCGCGGGTTTGGCGTTGAACGCGACCCCCAGACCGGCAGTGCTGAGCATGTCGATGTCGTTCGCGCCGTCTCCCACCGCGACACACTGGGCCAGCGGGACCCCGAAATGCTCCGCCGCCTGGCGCAGCGCATCGGCCTTCCCTGACCGGTCGACCACTGGGCCGATCACGTGACCGGTGAGCTTCCCGTCGTGGATCTCAAGCACGTTGGCGGTGCAGAAGTCCAGCCCCAGATCTTCGGCGACCGGTTGCACGATCTGGGTGAAACCACCCGAGACGGCTCCACAGTAGAATCCCAATCGCTTGAGGGTCCGTACCGTCGTGCGTGCCCCGGCCGTGAGCTCAAGGGCGTTGGCCACCTCGGTGAGAACGCCGGTTGGAAGGCCCGCCAGCAGGGCAACCCGGCGGCGCAGCGATTGGGTGAAATCCAGTTCCCCGCGCATCGCCGCGTCGGTGACCTCCCGGACCTCGGCCCCACAGCCGGCATGCTCGGCGAGCAACTCGATCACTTCACCCTGCACCAGGGTCGAGTCAACGTCGAAGACCACGAGACGCTTGGCCCGGCGGGCGATACCGACCCGTTCGACGGCAAGGTCGACCTCGCCGCGGGCGGCGAGCCTGACCAGCGTGGAGCGTAGTGCGGTGTCGGCGGCCTCGGGATCGTCGCCGGCGGGCACCGACACGAGCAGCTCGAGCCCGGTGACGGGGTAGTCCGCGATCCGCCGGATCGCGTCGATGTTGATGTTCAACGCGGCCAGCGCGCGAGTCGTCTCGGTGAAAGCGTTCGCGGTCACCGGCCGGCCCAGTACCAAGATGACATGCGTGGACCCGCGGGCGCTCGCACCTACCGCGTCGGCGCCGATCTCGACCTCCAGCTGCATCCCGATGCTGGCCATGGCCTGCTCGGCCGCCTCCTGCAGATCCTCCGGATCGGCAGTGGTCGCCACCAGCACCCCGAGAATGATCCGGCCGCGGATCACCACCTGCTCGACGTCGAGGATCTCCACCCCGTGGCGGGTGAGTGCCGAGAAGATCACCGACACGACCCCCGGCTTGTCCCGTCCGGTGACCGTCACCAGCATGGTTGTCCGTGGGTTAGCGATCACTTGTCCTGTGGGTCGTCAATCTCGCCTCGCTGCACCGAGAAGGCAGCCGTCTCGGCCACCGAGACCGGATGCCCACGGCCACCGGTGTGCCCCTCATCTCGTATCCGC
The DNA here is from genome assembly GCA_050701375.1 of Pseudonocardiaceae bacterium. Lineage (GTDB taxonomy): Bacteria > Actinomycetota > Actinomycetes > Mycobacteriales > Pseudonocardiaceae. The sequence continues at coordinate 13,487 of JBOHFC010000481.1, read as the reverse complement.
TCCATCATGTGTGGGTAGTGCAGCTCGAAGGCCGGTCGCTCCGAACGGATCCGGGGCAGCTCGGTGAAGTTGTGCCGCGGCGGTGGGCACGAAGTGGCCCACTCCAGCGAGTTGCCATACCCCCACGGGTCGTCGACGGTGACGACCTCGCCGTAGCGGTAGCTGCGGAACACATTCCACAGGAACGGCAGCGTGGAAGCGCCGAGCACGAAGGCGCCGATCGAGGACACCATGTTCAGCGTGGTGAACCCGTCGCTGGGCAGGTAGTCGGCGTAACGGCGCGGCATCCCCTCGGCACCCAGCCAGTGCTGCACCAGGAACGTCAGGTGGAACCCGATGAACGTGGCCCAGAAGTGGAACTTGCCCAGCGGCTCGTCGAGCATCCGGCCGGTGATCTTCGGGAACCAGAAATAGATCCCGGCGAAGGTGGCGAACACGATCGTGCCGTAGAGCACGTAGTGGAAGTGCGCCACCACGAAGTAGGTGTCACTGACATGGAAGTCGATTGCGGGAGCCGCCAGCAGGACGCCGGTCAACCCGCCGAGCAGGAACGTCACCAAGAACCCGATCGAGAACATCATCGGGGTCTCGAACGTGAGCTGCCCGCGCCACATCGTGCCGATCCAGTTGAAGAACTTCACCCCCGTGGGCACCGCGATAAGGAAAGTGGTGAACGCGAAGAACGGCAGCAGTACGGCGCCGGTGGCGTACATGTGATGCGCCCACACCACAACCGACAGCGCGGCGATCGACAGTGTGGCGAAGATCAGGCCCTTGTACCCGAACAGTGGCTTGCGGCTGAACACCGGGAAGATCTCCGACACGATGCCGAAGAAGGGCAGGGCGACGATGTAGACCTCGGGATGGCCGAAGAACCAGAACAGGTGCTCCCACAGGATCGTGCCGCCGTTGGCCGGATCGAAGACGTGCGCGCCGAGCCGCCGATCAGCCTCCAAGCCCAGCAACGCCGCGGTCAGGATCGGGAACGCCAGCAACACCAGCAGCGACGTGACGAAGATGTTCCAGGTGAAGATCGGCATCCGGAACATCGTCATCCCTGGCGCGCGCAAGCAGACCACCGTGGTGATCATGTTGACCGCACCGAGGATGGTGCCCAGTCCGGCGAGGACCAAGCCCATGATCCACAGATCCCCACCCGCGCCCGGCGAGTGGACGGCGTCGGACAACGGGGTATAGGCGAACCAACCGAAGTCCGCCGCACCACCTGGTGTCATGAACCCGGACAACACGATCACGCCGCCGAACGCGAACGCCCAGAACGAGAAGGCGTTGAGCCGGGGGAACGCCACGTCCGGAGCGCCTATCTGCAGTGGCATTATCAGGTTCGCGAACGCGAACAGAATCGGCGTCGCATACAGCAGCAACATGATCGTGCCGTGCATGGTGAACAGCTGGTTGTACTGCTCATTGGACAGGAACTGCATTCCCGGTCGGGCCAGCTCGGCACGCATGAGCATCGCCATGCTGCCGCCGACGAAGAAGAACGCCATCGAGGTGACCAGATACAGCATGCCGATCACCTTGTGATCGGTGGTCTGCAGCAGACCCAGCAGAGCCGACCCCTTGACTGTGGGGCGGACCGGGCGCGGCCGGGTAACGATCGGCTGGGGCGCTACGGCCGTCACAGGTTGCCTCCCGGTTGTCCACGACTCCGTGCACGGTACCGACCTATGGCGACACTAGTCACCCTGGTCCATATGTGATGTTAGCTGCTGCGGCGTACGACCCGGCTACTGCCTCTCACCTGGGACCGTGTGACGTCGTAGGCGCCCCGATGCGGGCAGTCGAGCCGAAATCGGGGTTTACTGCCGGGTCAGGATGGGGTACTGCGTTAGTTATGGTTCGACTTCTCCACCCGGTCCGAGCCGTTGTCGTCGGCCTGCTGATCGCTGTGGCGATGATTTTCGTCACCACAGCAGCGGCCGCCGCCGCGACGGGTGGCGCGCCGTGTTCGGCCTCGGCTCGGGCCTGCGTCGACCTGTCGACCCAACGGGCATGGCTGATGCGCAACGGCAGTGTCAGCTACGGGCCGGTCCCGGTCATCAGCGGCAAAAGCAGCGCTCCGACGGACCCGGGTACTTTCACGGTGTTCTGGAAGGATCTGCACCACCGCAGCACCATTTTCCACGACGCTCCGATGCCCTACTCCGTGTTCTTCAACGGCGGTGACGCCTTCCACGAGGGCAGTCTGAGGGTCCCCTCCGCCGGTTGTGTACACCTGAGCCGGAGTGCCGCACAGACCTTCTACAACACCCTGCAGGTCGGAGACGTGGTACAAGTCGTCCGCTGACCGGTCTCCACGCAGTGGCTGGACTACTCGACAGGCCGCAGAGCCCCCGGCTCACCGAACATCACCACCACGTCGCCCGGCTGCACGACCGTGTCCCGGCTCGGGTTCGGTAGCAGTTCGCCGCCGGCGCGGCGGATCAGCAGCGCGGTGGCCGAGCCACAGATCTCGTCCAGGGAGTGCCCCACAAGCTGCGATTCCTCGGTGATGAGCAGTTCCTCGATTCGCAGCGCGGCACTGCCGCGGCGGGCGAGATCCAAGAAGTCGACCACCTCGGGTCGCAAGGCGATCAGAGCCATCCGACGACCGCTGGTGGCATAAGGGGAGACGACCCGATCCGCACCCGCCCGGTAGAGCCGGTCCGCCGCCGCGTCCTCAGAGGCCCTGGCCACGATGCTGATGTCGGGATTGAGCGACCGGGCTACCAGTGTGATGTAGACATTCTCCGCGTCTGAGTCCACCGCGCACACCAGCCCGCGCGCGCGATGAATCCCGGCTGCACGCAACAGCGCTTCCGACGAAGAGCTGCCGATCAGGTAGAGCACGCCGTCGCGGCGCAGTTTCTCCTCCAGCTCGGGCCGTACTTCGATCACGACGAACGCCACGCCGTCGGCTTCGAACTCACGAGCCGCGGCCCGACCCACCCGCCCGTAGGCGCAGATGATGTGGTGGTCACGCAGCTCGGTGATCCGTCGCTGCATCGAGCGCCTCCTCGACCCCTGGGCGAGCTGCCCGTCGACCAGCGCGGTGGCTAACACGCCGAGAGCCACCACGAACACCGATACCCCGAACAGTGACAAGCTCACAGTGAAGATCTTCGCGCCGTCGGAGAGCGGCACGGGCGTGGCGAATCCCTCGGTGGTCAGGGTCGAAACCGTGAGGTAGACCGCGTCCACCAGATTGAAGCCGAACAACAGGTAGCCGGCCACGCCATAACAGACCAAGGCGGCCACGGCCGAGGCCAGCCACCTAGCCCGGCTGGTGAAACCCGCCGTCCCCATGGCGCTCATCCAAGCCGACCTTCAAAAAAGTGGGCCTAACGCATCAGCATACGAACCGCGAAGTGCTGGTCGAAGGCCCTGAGATCACGATCCGTCCGGTGGGCACCCGTCGCCTGGTGGCGGGTGGCTCCCGATGAGCCGCGACCCTATCCTCACCGGGCTGACCGCCGCTACAAGCCGACGGTCTGGTCTGCGTCACCTGCGAGGCCAACTATCTCACGTACATCGAAGCCGCCTGGCCGGGTGCCCTCACCCGCACACAGCCAAGCCCCTCCCGCTGGACCTAGGACGCAAAGCTTCTCAAGGTCGCATGATCCCCACCGGACTTATGCGGCGCTGCTGCAATCCGTGGTGTTCGCCGGTTGCGGGATGATGCCACGGCCCGCCCTCGGTTGCCCGGCAACGCAGGCAACCTAGTCACCGCCGACCGGCGGCGAGGTGGCTCCTAGCCGGCGTCGGCCGGTACGCAGTAGTAGCTCTGCAACGGTGGCGCGGAGCCTGGCAGATGCCTGCAGTGCCGGGCGATCCACGCCTGTCGCGGGTCGTCGCCGGGTAGTAGGAGAACGAGATGGAACTCGCCGCGCGCGATGTCCTGGCGCAGTTGGCCCAGCGTGGGCACGGGCGACCCGCCGGTGAAGCCGCCGATGGGCAAGACCTCCTGGCCGGTCGGGTAGCTGAACACCGACGCCGCCGCCGCCGATTGGACGGCCAGCAGGTCCGGTGCGCCGGCGCGGGCCTTCTCCAACCCGGGCAGGGTCCGGGTCACCAGCCTCGGGATGGTGACGAACAGTTCGTCGACGCCGGCGGCGGTGCGGGCCGACTCCAAGGGCACGTCGAAGGCGCCCCGCCCACCGATGACGAGCAACGCAGCGCCCACGGTCGGTACCAGCAGGACCGCGACAACGGCCGCACCCAGACCGCAGCTCAGCAACAGCACCACGGCGGCTGCCCCGACGGCGGCGAGCACCGGCGCCAACCAACTGGGGACCGCCGGGCCGGACGCGCGCAGCAGCGCGCCCGCGTACAGCGCGCAGCCGGCGACGAGGACTGCGGTGAACAGCCACATCCTGGCCGAGCTCCGGTGCGCCCACGCGTGCGCCAGGCCGATGCCGCACAGCGCTGCGATCGCCGGGGCCAGCGCGGCGGTGTAGTAGGTGTTGATCGTGGAGGTCAGCGAGAACGCGACGGTGAGGGTGAGCGTCCACAGTCCCCACAGCAGGTACCCGGCGCGCACCGGGTCAGTGCGGGGCGCACGGCGCCGCACCAGGATGCCGGTGATCGCGACCACCAGGCTCAGCGGCAGCAACCAACCCACGTCGCGTCCGAGGTCTCCGGTGAGCAACCGGTGCCATCCCGGCGCGGCGTTGGCAGCCAGCACGCCGATACCCTGCTCGTTCAGTATTTGTAGCGGGCTGCGTTGCCCGAAACGGCCGAACCCGTTGTAGACGAACACTTGCTCGAACAGCGAGTCGGCGGCGCTGCCGTCGACATAGGGCCGGGCGCCGGCGGGTACGACCGTCACCGCGACCATCCACAACACCGACACCGCCCCGGCCACCACCCCGCCCACGGCGACATGGCGCACCCGCCGCAGAGTCGATCCGGGCCCGGCGGCCAGGTAGCCGATGCCCAGCGCGGGCAGCACCAGCCACGCCTCGATCATCTTGGCCTGGAAGGCGAGTCCGACCCAGATCCCGGCCAGTACCAGCCGTCCCTGGCCACCCCAGACAGCCGCACCGACAATCGCACCGGTGACTGCGTCGGCGGCGAGCACGACCAGCAGGATCATCAGCGAATCGGAGATATTGCCCCGGTTCAGCGCCACCGCAGCGGGACTGGCGGCGAGCACCACGGCGGCCGTGAGGCCCGCGCCGGATCCGGCGAGTCGGCGCACCGCCCGGTAGAGCACCAGCACAGTGAGCACGCCCTCGATGACCTGCGGGAGCACCAGTGTCCAGGTGTGCACACCCAGCAGCCGGGCGGAAAGCGCCTGCACCCAGAACGCGCCGGGTAGCTTGTCCAGGGTGATCGTGCCAGCTGGGTCGAAGGCACCGAAGAAGAAATTGGGCCAACTGCTCGCCATGCTACGAACCGCCGCCGCGTAGTACGGCTCGAGCGGGTCGCGATCCAAACCCCAGCCGTAGGCCAACCCGGCCAGTGCGGTGATCACCACCAAAGTGATCCCCACGATGGTGCGGTAGTGCTGGTCCCACTCGGTCGGGATCGCGACCCGGGCTGCACCGCCCGTCGCGGTCATCGGTCTCCGATCGGTGTCGGCGAAGGCAACGGCCCACGGTAGGCCGCCGGGGTCGCGGCGAGCTAGCACATTTCGAGCAGGAGCGTGCGGGCGTGTGCGGGTCAAGGTGGTTGGGTGGGCACAACGCGGTTGGTGGGCACAACGCGGTCGGTGGTGCGCTGATCACCGGTCCGGCCGCCGGGATCGGCGGCGCCTTCGCCCGCACGCTCGCCGCCGAAGGCTACGACCTCGTACTCGTCCCCATGGACCGCGAACGCCAGCAGCGGCTGGCTGCCGACTTATCGCAAGCGTCGTTCGCTGCAAACTCCGCACGGGTGCCTTAGCCGGCACATGCTCATCTGTCCGTGACCACCAACAGTTCACGCTCAACGCTGGACCAGAACTGGCGGGCTGGCTGATCCTACGGTGTGGGCTGTGCCGGTGGAGTTTCTCAGTGATCAAGAAGCACGGCCAGGGGCCCGTGGCGTGGCGCCCGCGCCCATCTCCGAAGTCCGGGCAATCTGGCACACTCCGTGCTCGACGCAAAGGCAGCCTCGAAGCCGTATCCGGTATCCCGCCGTGGAGCGGCAATCCACATCACCGTGGAGGGAGTAATCCGGGTGGGATACCGGACACTCCAACTCCTATCATGACCGAACTGTCAGCTTGATAGACAGATCATCCAAGGACTCCACAGCCCGGCGTGCCAGACCGTAGCGAAAACCTTTCGACGCCGTGGAGTAGCTCAGGCAGGCGAGGATGAGGGACACGCGACACGTCTTTTCTCGCCTTGAAGATGCTGGTTACCGTGGCCGCGAGCATCGTCACGAATACGAGTCCAGCAAGTTCTGGCAGGAACGCTGTGGTGTTGGCGACCGCTGCCGCCAAGGACACGAACGCGGCGTTGCGCGCAGTGAGCGTAGCCGGCCTCAGACAGTCGCGGATCACCGACCCTAACCGAAGATCATGACTTGGCCGATGCTGTGGATTTGGTCGGAGCCCGAAACATGCACAGGTCAGCGAGGAGGTCCTTACCGCACGGATCAGGAACGAAACGGTAAAGGCGAGCAACAGAGTCAGACTCAGGTAACTTGCGACCCCCGGTTAGCTACGTTGAGGGTCAACGTAACCCCAAGAATTCCCTCCACCATCACCAACATACCTGCGAGAAATCGAGAATCAGTTGAGACCACGGCGCGCAGGTCTTCACAAAAATCCGCAAATCTTCTCAGCTTCAACGCGCAGGCGACTAGCCAAACAAGCCCTAGCGCAATCGGTGCCACTACATCCATGATTGAATCCCGAATCCGACTCGACTCACCACGGCGGCCTGCCTACGTCAAACCCTCGACTGGTCCTTCAATCTTAGTGAGCTTGTCGCCCTCCAAGTGAAGCGCGTCGATTACCGCCTCCAGAATTCGCTGGCGAGTAACAGTCGTAGTGGGGTTACCGTCGACCAAAAAATGCCCCCACTGTATTGCTATGTCGCGCGTCGTCGTTCCATACGCCTCGATCGACATGGTCATCAGCAATGACGGCGTCGCACGGTTTGCGTGTCCCTGCTGAACCTCCGCTGGTTGCTCGCGCCCCGAGTTCTTCGCTTTGACCTCGGTGCGGGTGTTCCGAGATCTGTCCGAGGCAGATCGGGCTCACCGTGTCCAGCAGGTCGGCCACGCCGTGACGGAACTTGCCCTGACATGAGCGCATCCGCTGGTCCGTCAGTGGAGGGATCCACCTGGGGATGTCATGCGGGAGATGTGGCGTTCGCGATCACAACGCCGTCCGCGTGGCTGTCTGCCCAGCGCGAGTACCTGTCGGAATTCCTGACCACGCCTCCGGGGGAACTCGGTCTGGGTCCGTTCAGCGTCCAGGTGCACACCGACGACACCGCGTTCGGCCAGATCGTCCGGACGATCGCGCACTCGCCCTTCACCAGCGACATCGAGCCGGTCCCGGGAGTGGTGATGCGGGAGTCCCGTCAACCGGCTGGCCGCCGCTGTTATGTCGTCGTCACGGACAACGTGGAACACCAACCGGGCGCGTACGCCGTGGTCGCACAAGGGCACCGCATCGATCTGTTCACCCATAACGGCACCGTGCGCCCCCACCGCTACCCGATCCGGCTCATTCGCGAAGTCATGCTGCGCACCTACGAGGACGCGGGCGGCGTCATATTCCACGCGGCTGGCGTCGATGTCGGCGACGCGGGCGTGATGATCTGCGGACCCCGTGACGCGGGCAAGACCACCGTGACGGCGACGCTACTTCGGTCGACCGGCGCGGCCCTGCTGTCCAACGATCGGCTTATCGCCTACCAGGGAGATCGCGTTGTTGCCGTGCCGCTCCCGGTGCAGACCGGGCGGGGCACAATCGAGGCGTTCCCCGAATTGGAGCACCTCGTCCGGCCTGCGCCAGCCGAAGCTGCCGAACTGGGCAGGATGCCCGCGGATTTCGGCTCGACCGTCAAGCACGCCTTCACCGCCCGCCAGTTCGCCCAAGCTTTTCGTGCCGGCCTTGTCTCGGCATCGGCATTGCGACTGGTCGTGGCGCCTCGGTTGACCGATACTCGCGAGCCTGCGGGGTCGCGTCGCCTTTCCGAGGCGCAGGCCCGCCAGGTCGTCGCGGCGAACTGCTTCACCCCCCGTGATGAGTTTTGGATCCGGCCCTGGCTAATACCCCGTCAGAGGCCAGACGAGCAACTCGGACGCCAAGCGGACGCCGCCATCCAGTACATCGCGGCGACTGTGCCGTGCATCGAGGTGACCTTCGGGGTACGCAACCCCATCGCCGATCTGGCACACATCCTCGACGATGCAACGGGAGATATTCGGTGAGGCCAGATGTCTGGACGGCGGTGGTCACCGCAGCAGGACAGAGTGCGTAGGAGCCGGCGCTACCACTGTCATCGTCGCCACCCGGCCCGATGACTTCGTCGTTCCCGCCTACCTGGAGGTGCTGCGCCGCGACGGCGTTCCCGTCGAGGCCGTTGTCGAAGACCTCGGACACGGCTATGGCAATGGCAATGGCAATGGCACCCCGCTGCTCACCCTCCGAGACAGGCTCTCCTCCCAGGAATCGTTCGGCGTCGCATTCGGTGACGACGTACTGCTGGGCGGACACGACCTCGCAACGATGCGCGACATCGCCGACAACGGGGCCGATGCGGTGGTCGCCGCGCAGCGCGTCGACCGTGCCGACATCGCCTCCTTCGGCGTTGTGGACACCCATCCCGACGACCCCGGTCGCGTGACCAGTATCCGGCAGCGGCCCGACCCCGCCACCGTGGGCGAGCCTCTGGCCGTGGTCTCCCGGCTGATCCTGCGGCCGTCGATCTTCGGCCTGCTCGTCCCGACGGAGCGCGCTCGTGGAGAGGTCGATCTCGGCGTGGCCGTCGGTGGACTCACCCGGATCGCCGACGTGCGAGTCCACCGGATCACGGGACGCTGGGTCACCGTTGGCGAGCCACGCCGATACCTTGATGCGCTGCGTGCCTACTGGCAACTTCAGACCGAACCTGCCGCTCACCACTGAGGACGACCGTGAAGCTGATCGACATCTACAACGACCGCTACGAGCCCGTTGGCACCGAGGACAAGAAGACCGCCCACGTCAAAGGCTTGTGGCACCGTACCTTCTCCGCGCTCGCGATCAATCCCACATCCGAGCGAGTGGTTCTCCAGAAGAAGGCACCTGGCCGCTACACCTTCGATCGCCCCGACTACGCCGATATCACCGTCGGCGGCCATTACCAGGCCGGCGAAACCATCCCCGAGGGCGTCCGCGAGGTCCACGAGGAACTCGGCATCCCCGTCGCCTACCGCGACCTGCACCCCATCGGCCTGCGACAGACCGCCGTCACCCTCGCCCCCGATTACATCGAACGCGAGTTCCAACATTGGCACCTCCTTCCACTGGACGTCGCTCTGGAAGAGATCCCGCTGTCCGACGCCGAAGTGTCCGGTCTGGTGGACATCGACCTCGACGACGCACTCGCACTCGCCGACGGCGATACCGACTCCATCCGCGCCCGCTACGCCACCCGGACCGACACCGGCCTTGTGTACAGCGAATCCACCCTGACCAGGGCCGACCTCGTGCCCAACTACCTCAAACTCGACCAGCTCTACCTCCGTCTGTTCATCGCAGCGCGTCGTTTCTGCGCTGGCGAAGGTACGCACGTGTTCTGGTAACGGCCAGGGGACCGGCCCGTGCGGATCGCCGTCGTCGTGGGCACCCGCCCCGAAGCCATCAAACTCGCCCCTGTCACCAGGCTCCTCGACCGAGAAGCCCTCGTCATTCACACCGGACAGCACTTCAGTGTTGGCATGGCCGGGCATATCGCGCCGGACGTGGTGCTCGACGCCCATGACGACCATGACATCACCCGAGGCCACCAACTCGGGGACCTCGTAACCGCCCTCGACCACCTCTTCGTTGAGCACCACCCGGACGTCGTGCTCGTGCAGGGAGACACCACCTCAGCGCTGGCCGGTGCGTTGGCGGCCAACGCCACCGGCACACCCCTCGCGCACCTCGAAGCCAGTCTACGCAGCTTCGACCGAGCGATGCCCGAAGAACACCACCGTGTCCTCATCGACCACTTCGCCGACTTATGCTGTGCCCCGACACCACTGGCCAGGGACAACCTGCTCGCCGAGCGCATCGCCCCGGAACGCATCGAAGTCACCGGCAACACCATCGTCGAAGCTGTCGCGACCGCGCTGCCGAACGAGAGGGAGCAGGCACACATCCTCGACAAACTTGGTCTGACTCGCTTCGGCGACGTGCTCGCGACCATCCATCGACCCGAAAACGCCGACAACCCCGTCAATCTTGTCGCCATCCTGCGCCAACTGACCGGATCACCCGTGCCGGTCGTGTTTCCCCTGCACCCTCGGACAGACCGGCAAATCAGAGCTTTCGGGCTCACCGACCTCGCCAACAGACTCCGGCTGACCGGACCGCTGGACTACCCCGTGCTGCTCTCCCTCATCCGACACGCTGCGGGCCTCATCACCGACTCGGGCGGCATCCAGGAAGAAGCCACGATTCTCAAACGACCGATCCTCGTAGTCCGACGCAGCAACGAACGCCCCGAAGTCGAACAAACTTTCGGCAGCAGGACGCTTCCCGGTGACGAAGGGATCCTCGAGATCCTGACAACCTGGCTGCGCAACGCCCCGGCGATCAACTCCCGTCTGGCCAACGGCCCCACGCCCTTCGGTGACGGCACAGCGTCCAGCCGCCTCATTCAAGCCGTGCGTTCTCGGCTTGGCGATAGGGCCAACAGCACCCATCCGGGCACACGAGGCGTAAAACCTGTCCCACCACCCTCGATGAGACGGGGACCGACAGATCACATCTAGCTAACAGATAGGTCACATTTCGGTGTCCGGCCTGGGTTTCGGGGCCGATTTTCGGAGCCCGCTACGACGCCAGCAAATGCGACTTCACCCGCCTCAACTCCGACGCCGTGGACACCGCAATCCTCAACGCCCTCGCCACGTTCTACCGCACCCGCCACCAGCTCATCCGCGACGCGATCACCGCAGAACAGGGACAACACCGGACAGACCACGCCAACCGGCACGCCGAACTCGCCTCGAGGCAGAGCTGACCAAGACCGGCAAAGCCATCGACCGCTACCTCACCGCGTTCGAGCGCAACGCGATGGACGAGGAACTCGTCGGCGACCGCCTCACCGAGCTCCGCGCCACGGTCAAGCAACTCCGCGTCCGCCGCGACGAACTCACCCACGCCCTCGACGACGAACCCACCGCACCCGACCCGGCCACCCTGACCAAGGTCGCCGACCACATCACCGAGATCATCACCAGCGGCACCCACAACCAGGCCAAGGCACTCGTGGAAGCATTCGTAGCGCAGGTGACCATCACGGGACCCGACCGGCTCATCCCGGTCTTCCGCATCCCCCAACCCAACAACACCAACGGGGCCGCAACCGCCCCAACAGCGGAAACGGCCCCGAAGGCAGTGGTTCGCACAATGACTAAATCGGTGGACCTAACGTGTCAGCATAAGAACCAAACCCTCTTGGTCGAAGGGCCTGAGATCATGATCCGTCCGATCGGTACTCGCCCGCAGAGCATGCGTGGCCGCTTCTCCACTGACCAGCTGCAAACCATGATCGATTTTTACAAGTCTGGTGCCACGGCCGAGCAGGTAGCCCAGGCTTGCGGCTTCAGTAAACGCAGTGTCAAACGGCTACTCCAGCAACATGGCGTACGCCGCGAACGCCGCAACACCGCATGATCCGGCCTTGCGCCGCCGGGTGGCGGTGCCTCAGCTGCGGCGAAGGTTGATCATCTTGAGGATGAGGGCCAGTATGCCACCGAACGCGGCGCCACCAGTGCGGGTACATGCCCACCAGGCATCATCAGCGGGGCGGCGTTTCGGCTGTGGGCCGTCACGGACGATGGGGCACCGCGCGCGTCAACCGCCCGACCAACCCTTCACAGTGGCGCTGTGTCTGGCAGCCCTGGCAGAACTACGCAAGCCCGCGATGCCACTTGCAGGTGGTCCTGATTAGGAGCGCGAGGGCAGTGAGCCTGGCGCCGGGCCAGTCGGGAACAATGCTGCACATGGGTACTGCGCGCAAGCCACCGGCAGGTGCCGGGGAGCAAAAGCTTCGGGAACTGGCCAAGGAGATCACCGACCCAGTTGGCGAGTACCAGTCGGTTGCGGTCTGGCATTGCCGAGCGCTCGCGGCCCTGAACCGTTGGATGGGGTCAGACTCCGCCCGCAGCCGAGAGTTCGAGGCGCTTACGGACGATCTTGCCCTACCAGATCCTTCACTGGCAGAAAGCTGGGATGTACATAATTTTGAAGAGCGGTTCCGTCGAGCAACCGGTGTTCTGATGGCTGCTGCTGAGGATCTCCAGAGCACCGCGCTCGAAGTGGACGCGAGTAAACTCCATTCATGGGTATGGGAGAGCGCAGCGCCGCTATGGCGAACTAAGCACTTCACCCAAGCAGTGTCCCAGGCAGCGATCCGCGTTAACACCGAGACGCAGGCGAAGGTAGGACGGCGCGATATCACAGAGACCGACCTGTTCAACCAGGCATTTTCTCTGGATGAGCCCAAGATCGGCGCCTCTCGGCTCCGCTTAATGGAAGATGACGGCAGCAAGACATATAAGAGCGTTCATCGAGGCGCCCGATCGCTAGCAGAAGGGCTCTACGCCGGAGTGAGAAATCCGGCCTCCCACGAGATCCTGGGCGACCTGGACGAGCAGCATGCCTTGGAACAACTGGCTGCCTTCAGCCTTTTAGCTCGGTGGGTGGATGCGGCAACGGTTGGGACAGCTCGCTGAAGGCCACCCTTAAAGCCGACACCACGTCAAACCAATCTGTCCAAAACAGGGCGGTCGTTCAGAACGTCAACTGGGCCTAACTCGACGCTAACACTACACTGCTGCCCTTGATCACAGCGTACGCTGCCCAGGATGACCAGAGCCAGCGCTGATCATGGTTTGCGGTTCGCACACTGACTTGTCACTTACTGGAGGTTATGCATGACCACTGATCACAATGGCGTTTCGGCGGATGATACGCCAGGGCTGGCGCTGCGGTTCGATTCGATCGAGGCGCGTGAGCTTGCTGACATCAGTTCAGTTATTCAAGACCTTAAGTTCGTGAACGCTTGTTGCGAACGCCTTTGGTCTGAGATGCAGAAAGGAAAAGCAGAACAAGACGTTGTGCTCGTACGGGCTTTATGGAGCGCGGCATTAGTTGCTTACTGGCGGTGCTTCGGCAACGGGAAGCGCGCACCGCTGCACAGGACAGACATTAACACTGAGGGTTATTCAGGCGGCCGTGTAGAAGTGCAGGCCGATTACAGCTGAGATGGTTGTCGCGAATGTTGCAAGGGGGCGACGGTAGTCGGTGTGCATGATTCTCCAGGTCTTGAAGTGGGCGATTG
>JBOHFC010000480.1:0-8761 GCA_050701375.1 Pseudonocardiaceae bacterium | reverse complement strand
GGTATTGCCGACACTGCCTACTTCGGCCCTGAGGCCGAATTCTACTGCTTCGACTCGGTGCGCTTCGACACCACGCCCAACAGCGCGTTCCACGAGATCGACTCGGTAGCCGGCTGGTGGAACACCGGCGCCGAGGAAGACGGCCGCAACCAGGGTTACAAAGTCAACTACAAGAGCGGTTACTTCCCGGTACCGCCGACCGACCATTTCGCCGACCTGCGTAATGCGATGGTCACCCACCTGATCGGGTGCGGCTTCACCGTGGAGAAGGCGCACCACGAGGTCGGTACCGCGGGCCAGGCGGAGATCAACTACAAGTACAACACCCTGTTGCACGCAGCCGACGACCTGCAGCTCTACAAATACATCATCAAGAACACCGCGTGGGCGGCCGGCAAGACCGTGACGTTCATGCCCAAGCCGCTGTTCGGGGACAACGGCTCCGGCATGCACACCCACCAATCGCTGTGGACGGACGGTAAACCGCTGTTCCACGACGAATCCGGCTATGGCGGACTGTCCGACCTCGGGCGTCACTACATCGGCGGCATCCTGCACCACGCACCGTCACGGCTGGCGTTCACCAACCCGACGGTCAACTCCTCTCACCGCCTGGTGGCCGGGTACGAGGCCCCGGTGAACCTGGTGTACTCGCAACGCAACAGATCAGCCTGCATCCGGATCCCGATCACCGGCAACAACCCGAAGGCCAAGCGCATCGAGTTCCGTTGCCCGGACGCCTCAGGAAACCCCTACTTGGCCTTCTCCGCGATGATGATGGCCGGACTGGACGGGATCAAGAACGCCTACGAGCCCGCCGCGCCGATCGACAAGGACCTCTACGAGCTACCGCCCGAAGAGGCCAAGGACGTTGCCCAGGTGCCGGCGAGCCTCGGCGCGGTGATCGACCGCCTCGAGGCCGACCACGACTACCTGCTCGAAGGTGGCGTCTTCACCCCCGACCTCATCGAGACCTGGATCGCAATCAAGCGGGAGAACGAGATCGACCCGCTTCGACTGCGCCCACATCCCTTCGAGTTCGCCCTGTACTACGATGTGTAGCCCTCATACCCCCTGTGAGCTGCGGTGATGTTATGACGATCTTCCGTTTGTCCGCACAGTGTCCGCACGAGCGGTGAACACCGACTCGACGGCGGCTCGGGTGGAGTCGTCCGAGTCCGGCCACAGATGCCCGTAGGTGTCCAATGTGGTCGCGGCCGACGCGTGGCGCAGCCGAGCCTGGACGATCTTCACGTCGGCGCCCGAGGCGATCAACAGCGACGCGAAGTAGTGGCGCAGATCCTGATACCGGAACCCCTCGGGCAACCCCGCCTCGACCCTCGCCGCACGCACCGCCCGTTCGAGCACCCACGGCCCGAGCTGGCCACCGTGCTCGGCGTTGGTCAACAGCGTCTCGGCGCGCCATCGGGCAACGTGCGCGGACAGCTCGACGGCCATCGACGCCGGGATCGGCACGGCCGTGCGAGACATCTCGGTCTTCAACGGCTGCGCCGGGTACTGCACCGCCGGGCGGATGATGCCGCGCATGAAATCGACATCGGCAACTCGCAGGCCGCACGCCTCGGCCACCCGCAGACCGGCGAACGCGCCAAGCAGGATTCCGGCGCGGTAGCGGTCCGGCACTGCCTCGCACAGGGCCCACACCTGCCCCGTCCTGGCCACGTAGGGCCGCTGCTTGCCGGCACCCGGCGAGGTCCGCCGCGAGCACGGCGAGCGCGGCACGATCCCGTCATGCACCGCATCGGAGAACACCTGCGCCAGCCGGTTGTGCAGCGCGTAGACATACGAGCGGGCCAAGCCCTCCTCGGCTAGTCGAGCCGTCCACGACCGCACGTGAGACGGCCGCACCGTCGACAGCGGCATCGGCCCGAACGCCTCGACGATCCGGGCCAGGTGCACCCGCGCCTGGCGCACCGTCGAGGCGCGCCGGGTGGCGTAGCCGGACAGCCATGTCTGACACCACTGCTCGACGGTGGTCCGGGCCGTCTTGGGATCGACATATGTCCCGGCGACCAGCGCCGCGGTCTGCTCGTCGATCCACCGTTGCGCGTCGACCTTGCGGTCGAAGCGCTGGGCGTGCTCGCGGCCGGTGTCGTCGCGGTAGCGGGCGAACCAGCGGTCACCGCGTTTCTTGATGCTGGCCATCGGTTCAGCCCTCCGTCGTCTCGATCTTGGCTTGCAGCTGCCGCAGCTCGGCGAGCAGTTCCCGCGTC
Organism: Pseudonocardiaceae bacterium; assembly: GCA_050701375.1. GTDB lineage: Bacteria > Actinomycetota > Actinomycetes > Mycobacteriales > Pseudonocardiaceae. Next base: position 6,527 of record JBOHFC010000480.1, on the reverse strand, counting down.
ACGTGGCCCCGCCGCGCTGCCAGGACCGCCGAGCCCGCTGGGAGGTGAGCTGCTTCGAACACAAGTCGCGCGTCTCGCTGAGCGGACAGGCTGTGACCCCACAGCGCGTGACACATCACCGCGTACACCCCGATGACCTCACCGAGCGTGCGCCGCGCGCGTTCGTCGGCCTCGCCCATCGAATGCGTGAGGCCCCGCAGCTCGCCCAGCGATGGTGAGGTGCCGGTGAGTTGCGCGAGCGCCCCGATGCGGGAGCGGTTGGCCTCGAACGCCTCCATGTCGAACCCGCCCTCGGGAGCGCCGGTGAGTATCACCCTGTTGCCGGTCTCCTCGCCGCGCAGCACCTCGGCCAGGGCCCGAGCTGGGATCTCGGCGCGCTTCGACAGGCGTACGGACTCGTCGGCGTCAAAGAGTTCCGCCACATCGACGGGCCGGTCGAGGGCTGCGCTGAGCAACGCAACGATCAGGACCAGGTCTTCCACGCTGATCGGTTTCTCTCCCCGCTCCAGCGCGGCGATGCGGGAGCGGTTCCACGGCAGATCGAGCGCCCGGGCCTGGTCGGCAAGGTCCTCCTGCCGGATTGCGGCCTGTTCGCGTAACTCACGCACCCGACGCCCGAGCACCTGCCGTAACTGCCTGGGATTACTCACACGACCAACGTAAAACGTTCAAGCGGTTCAGTCAACAACCTGACGCGGTTAGGTGTGTCACCGCTTGACAGTGGCACGCTCACCCGCTCAAATCACGGTCATGCGGTTCCGATCGTGGCCGCACGTGGGAGGTGGAGCAGTGGCCGATCAGGACGAGTACATGACGACAGAAGAGGTCGCGAAGCTCGCGAGGACGAGCCCGGCGACCGTGCGTTATTGGCGCCACCGGGGAGCCGGACCGAACGGCTTTTTGTGTGGTCGACGTGTCCTCTATGCCCGTGCCGACGTTGAGCGGTGGCTAAAGGGTCTACGCACCGCCGAGGCCCGGGTTGCCGGGTAACCGGATGACGGAGACGACACGTCGCCCCGGCGAGGGCCACCGGGGCGACGTCGATGACCAGCCGGGAGGCGAGGTCAGTGCCGAGGGTAGCCGCATTACCTGCCTGCCGGTGCGGTCCCTGAGCCAAGCGCTGGATCACCTCGACAGCCTCGGGTTGTGCTGTTGCTGGGTGGCGCCACGCCGTCGCCGGTGCCGGGCGGTGCGCCGGTGAGCCGTCTGGACTGGGCGCCGATCCTTACCCGCGCGGCCGCCATCGTGCGGTCCTATGACACGTCGGTGACGCTGCGGCAGCTGTTCTACCGATTGGTGTCTGAACAGCTCCTGCCGAATAAGGACACGTCCTACAAGGGCCTATCCGCGAGGACCGCTGCGCTCCGCCGAGACGGCGAGTTTCCCGATCTGATTGACCGTGGTCGCGCGATCCACCGGTACGAGTATTTCGCCGACGCATTCCAAGCGGTGACTGACATGACCGAGTGGTTTCGTCTGGACCGCACCACCGGTCAGGACGCGTCGGTGTACCTCGGTGTTGAGAAGGCTGGTCTGGTCATCCAGCTTCAGTCATGGTTCGGCGACCTCGGCGTGCCGATCTTGGCGCTCGGCGGTTACAGCTCGCAGAGCTACGTCAAGGAAGTGCAGCTCGACATTCCCGACCATCGGGCCGCGATCCTGATCTACGCCGGGGACTTCGACCCGTCCGGGGAAGACATCGACCGCGACTTCATCGCCCGCACCGACTGCTGGAACAAGGTGATCCGGGTGGCACTGTCGGCCGCACAGGTCGACCAGTACCAGCTTCCGCCAGCCCTCGGCAAGGCCACCGACTCCCGCGCGGCCGCATTCGTCGCTCGGCACGGCGAGCTGGTGCAGGTGGAGCTCGACGCGCTGCCACCGGAGACACTGCGGCAGCTGTACACCGACGCGATCGCCCAGTACTGGGACGAGTCCGCCTACGCCGCTGTGCGGGATCGGGAGAGCACCGAGCGGGCCCTGTTGCGTGATGCCGCGTCCGTGATCGGGGCGGTGCGCCGGTGAGCGCTCTGGCCTTCGAGGATCTGCTGCGGTTCGACGAGCACGATCTGCACCTGCTTGACGACGATGACCTACGGCTCTACGCCGAGGTCGACCGCCTGGTGGCCAACGCGGTGAAGCTGGCCGGCGGTTCGGTGCCCGCCGTGGGCTCGCCGGCCTGGTGGTCCGCCGAGCCGATGCCGCGGCTGACCTCCCTGCTGGTGGTCGCCGAGCATCACCTGCTGGCCGACCCGGACCGGATCGCCGCCGGCCATCTCAAGGCCGCCTCGGTGGCGATCTCGACCGGGATGGACTGGTCCGCCGCGGCGCACCGGCTGGTGTACGACTCCCACGCCAAGGTTGCCGCCCGGCGCCGCGAGTTGGGGCCGCTGGCCGGGCTGTCGTCCTTCGATCCGGTGGCCGCCCGGCGGTGGGTCGAGACCGGCAGCAGCGAGCAGAGCGCCACATGACGGCCGACGAGCTGCCCGGCGCCGCGGTGTCCCGGCGGTTGCTCGCCGAGACCAATGGCAGCGGCCGGCTACACGACGAGTCTCCCGGCGACGGCAATCCTGGCGCCGCGCTGCTGGATGACGTGACCGCGTTCCTGGCCCGATTCGTGGCCTACCCGTCAGAGCACGCACGCGTCGCACACACATTGTGGATCACGCATACCCATCTCATGGACGCCTGGGAGTCGACACCGCGTATCGCGTTCCTGTCGCCCGAACCCGGCAGCGGAAAAACTCGAGCCGGGGTCGAGGTGCCCGAGCTGCTCGTACCCAATCCGATCGAAGCGGTCAACGTCACCCCCGCCTATCTGTTCCGCAAGATCGGCCAATGCGCCCCGACGATCCTCTACGACGAGATCGACACCGTCTTTGGCCCGAAGGCCAAGGACAACGAGGAGATTCGCGGCCTGCTCAACGCCGGCCACCGGCGGGGCGCAGTCGCCGGCCGGTGCGTGGTTCGCGGCAAGATCGTGGAAACCGAGGAGATACCGGCCTACTGCGCGGTGGCGCTGATCGGTCTCGGCGGGTTGCCCGACACGCTGCTGTCCCGCTCGGTCGTGATCCGGATGCGCAGGCGAGCACAGCATGAGCATGTCGAGGACTTCCGCCGGCGCCAGCACGCGCCGGAAGGCCACGCGCTGCGGGACCGGCTCGCCGAGTGGTCCGACGCCATCCGCGATTCGGTGACCGCAGTGTGGCCGGACATGCCGGGCGAGATCCGCGACCGCGACGCCGACGTGTGGGAAGCACTGCTCGCCTGCGCCGACGCCGCCGGGGGGCACTGGCCCAAGGCAGCTCGACAGGCGGCTGTGGCGCTGGTAGCGGAATCCAAGCGGAGCACTCCCAGCCTCGGCGTCCAACTCCTCGCCGACCTGCGGCTGGTCTTCGGCGAAGCCGAAGCGCTGAGCACCGAAGCGATTCTGCAGGCCCTGCACAAACTCGACGAGTCGCCGTGGGGTGACCTGCGAGGCAAGCCGCTCGATGCGCGCGGCCTGGCCCGCCGGCTGCGCGACTACGAGATCCGGTCGACCAAGGTATGGGTCGACGGACACTCGCTGCAGGGCTACCGCCGGGAGGATCTACACGACGCCTGGCAGCGCTACCTTCGCCTCCCTATACGAACGGAAGGTCCGGAAGGTCCGGAAGGAAAGGGGGCTCCGCCCTCCACACCTTCCGGACCTTCCGCTTCTACGGGGACGCTGTCCCATGGGCAAGAAGGACGCCGTCTCCCCTCCACCGAAAGTCCGTCCCAGCCGTATCTGCTGCAGTCACTGGCGCCCCAGGACGCGGGCCGCGAGACCGACGATCACGAGACTGACGCCGTCACCGAAGCGGCAGTGCAGCTGCTCCATACCGAGCTCGGCGCCGCTGTGGTCGACACCCAGGACGGCGACCAACCGGAACCGGACCAGCTCTCCGAGCCTGGCCCACCCACCGAAGTCGGGACCCTGCCATGGTGAGCACCACCTGCTGATGATGCTCGAACGCACACTGAGAGGCAGTGACCCGAGCAGCGCCGACCACGACGACGAGATCCGCGCCCACGCCCGCGCCACCGTGCGCAAGATCCTCGACGACGCCGAGGGACGTCTGTGGGATCTCAAGGAGGCCGGCTGGCGCGAACCCGACGACGACGACGCGACGGCGTACGCAGCGCGGCTGCTGCTCGTCATGGACCTCGGTCGCGGTCGAGACCTCTTGCACGCCCTGGCGCTCGCTCAGGAGATCACTTTCCTGGCGGACGAGGACCGGACATGAGTCGAGGACATGGCAAGGTCGAGCGATTCGTGCTTGATCGTCTCAACGACGCAGCGAGCGATGGTCAGTGGCCGGCATGGGCCACCGTGGAAGTGCTGACGGGCTGGTACGTCGGCCTCGACCGCGGCGAAGTGGTGATGACTCGTGACGATGACGGGCACTGGCGTGGCTCTAGCCACTGGACCTCGACGGACCCGACCGCGCACGAGCACCTCATCGGCCTAAGCGTTGAGTACAGGTCGGACCCGGTGTGCGCTCAACGCTTAAGCCGGTCTGCTGTCGAGTCCGTTCGCCGCGCCACCAAGAACCTCGCGGCCCAAGGCCACATCGCTGCCGAGTGGATCGATGTGCCCGACCGCGGTCGGGTCTACGCGTGGCGCCACGACGGGCACGTCTTCCTCACCCGCGGGTCCGTGGCCATGTTCGTCTGCCGCCGTCTGCTCACCGACACCGAAGCTGCCATCGAAGCGCGTCGCGCGGAACCGTGGATGGCCTCTGCCCGCGCGGCAATGGCGATGCTGAAAGCGATGCGCTGATGGCCACCGGCGAGGACGTCACGGAACATTCCGTGACAGCAACGGACCGGACGCCCGAACCGCTGACCCGGTGCCTGCGGTGCGGTGAGCGCATCATCTTCGCCGGGATGGGCAGGCCCCGCCGCTACTGCGGCGACACCTGCAGGCAGGCCGGGCACAGGCTGCGCCGCAGGCACGGCTACGGGTGGTGGCGAGACCAACCGTGGTACCCGGACTGGCGCGCCGAATACGAACGGGAGCGCGCCGAGCGCCCGAAACGACTCGAAGCCGAGCGGCTGCACCGGGAGGCGCAACGGCGCGAACGGGAAGAACATGAGGCCGTTGTCGCGGCGATGCCACCAGTGGTGCGGCAAGGCTACGAAGAGGCACGACGTGCTGAGAATGCCCGGTGGCGTGCGCAGATGGCGAAGTCGACGTTGGAGCTGGCACTAGCGACGTTCAAGCTCTCACATGAGAAGACCCTGGCAGAGACAGGCATGACCGTCGTGATGCTGCACGGGTCGAAACGGGTCGAGAAACTGCTGTGGGCTGCGGTGCAAACCGGCAATGAGGCCGAAGCGGCCGCGCTATTCGCGAAAGCCCGACAGATCGTCGCCGCCGGTGAACTGACAGCGGCGGAACTACCGGCCGACCCAGACGAAGAACTCCGCCGCATCTTCCGACAAGAAACTGCCCCCGCGCCGAACCACCCGCCGGGGGCCGACACCAAAGGAGAACGAACTGATGACTAGCACTGAGACTACCGCCACCGAGTACGAGACCACGGCGATTACCGAGTACGAGACCACGGTCTCCGGCATCCCGGACACCTTCGACCTCATCGACGCCGACACCTCCACCGTGCAAGAACTGGCCGCTCTCGCTCCGCTGCTCACTCAGTGGTGGGAGGCGATCGCCAGCTCCTGCACCGCGCGGTCGGTGAGTTCATGCGGGCTCGGCAGGACTACCTGTTCGCCGTGGCTCGCTCGGTGCACCTCACCGTGCCCCGGCCCGACAACGGCGACGGATCGATCGTGACCAGCAACCAGGTCCTCGGCTACTACGGCCACCATGACCCCGACTTTGCCGCGCGGTTGGGATCCAGCCGGCGCCTCGGGGCAGAGCCGAGGCGGGCACGCCCGCTTCCCCAGACCGAGAGGACGGTCATGGTCAGAGATCCGGCCGCCACCATGCCACGGTACCGGCCACGGCGGCCGCCGACCGGGCCGCGGTTGGACCCGGCCGACCGGCCAGACCCCGACGAGCTCGCGCGGTTGCGCACCCGGCTGGCTAAGCGTTTCCGCTCGAACAAGTTCATGCGCGGGTGACCACCGTCGATGACTGAGATCACCATGCGCCGCGTCGTCGGGCTCGACCTCGGTCGCGGCTCGGTGCACGTCGCGGTGATCACTCGTCGGGTCGGAGGTGACCTCATCGCCGCGGTGGCCTCGTTCACCAGCCGGGTGCCCGGCGCCGATCGCGTCGCCGACCTGACCGGGTGTGCTGATCGGGGCGTCGGTGACGCGGTGCTCGTCGTGCTGGGGCTACCCGACGCCGGCCGGGCCGATCCGCTGCGGTGTGCGGTGACGGTAGTTCTGGGCGCGCGTGGTGTCCCCGTGGCCACCGTCGCAGCGGCCGAGTTGGCGGTCGACGTCGCCGAGCTGTGGCCGGCCGTGGAACTGGCCACAGCTGGCGAGGCGACCGCGCTGGGCCTCGCGCATGCCGGCGGGCTGCGCCTGGGCTG
>JBOHFC010000479.1:0-2682 GCA_050701375.1 Pseudonocardiaceae bacterium | reverse complement strand
ACGGCTCCTGGGCCCAGCGGGCCGCCACGCGATACCACGAGGTCGGCGATATCCCTGCCGTAGGCTGGATCTCATGGCTGTGTTATCGCTGCTCGACGTCCTGGCGCAACGTGTCCTGGTCGCAGATGGGGCGATGGGCACGATGTTGCAGTCGGTTGCGCTGAGCCTGGATGACTTCGCCGGGTTGGAGGGCTGCAACGAGATTCTCAACGTCACTCGCCCGGACGTCGTGCGCACCGTGCACCGGGGATACCTGGAGGCGGGCGCGGACGCGGTGGAGTCCAACACCTTCGGCGCCAATCTGGCCAACCTCGCCGAGTACGACATAGCCGAACGCGTCCGGGAACTGGCCGAGGTCGGCGCCAGGTTGGCCCGCGAGGTAGCCGACGAGTTCGCCGAACCCGACCGGCGGCGGTTTGTGCTCGGCTCGGTCGGCCCGGGCACGAAGCTGCCCACCCTGGGCCACATCTCCTTCGCGCAGCTGCGCGACGCCTATGTCGAACAGGTCCGCGGCCTGCTCACCGGCGGCGCCGACGCGGTCCTCATCGAGACCAGTCAGGACCTGCTGCAGTGCAAAGCGGCGGTGATCGCCGCGCGCCGCGCCATGGTCGCCGAGGGGCGCCACGTCCCGATCATCACCCAGGTCACCCTGGAGACCACCGGGACGATGCTGCTGGGCACCGAGATCGGAGCGGCGCTCACCGCGTTGGAACCGCTGGGCATCGATCTGATCGGGCTGAACTGCGCTACCGGCCCAGCTGAGATGAGCGAGCACCTGCGCCAGCTGGCCAAGCATTCCCGGATCCCGCTGTCGGTGATGCCCAACGCCGGGTTGCCGCAGCTCCGCAGGGGCGGTGCCGTCTACCCGCTGACCCCCGATGAGCTGGCCACCGCGCTGAGCGGCTTCGTCACCGAGTTCGGCGTCCGGCTGGTCGGTGGTTGCTGTGGCACGACCAGGGAGCACATCGCGGCGGTGGCCGAGGCCGTCGCCGGCTTGAAGCCTCGCAGCCGGCGGCCCCGGCCCGAGCCCGGGGTCTCCTCGCTCTACACCGCTGTGCCGTTCCGCCAGGATGCCAGCGTGTTGATGGTCGGCGAGCGGACCAACGCCAACGGGTCCAGGGCGTTCCGCGACGCCATGCTCGCCGAGCGCTTCGACGACTGCGTCGAGATCGCTCGCGCGCAGACCCGCGACGGCGCGCACCTGATCGACCTGAATGTGGACTACGTCGGCCGCGACGGCGCCGCCGACATGGCCGAGCTGGCCGGCCGGCTGGGCACCGCGTCGACGCTGCCGGTGATGCTGGACTCCACCGAGCCCGAGGTCCTCCGGGCCGGCTTGGAGCGCCTCGGTGGCCGTTGTGTGATCAACTCGGTGAACTTCGAGGACGGCGACGGGCCCGATTCGCGGTACCAGCGCGCCATGACGCTGATCCGGGAGCATGGCGCCGCGGTGGTGGCGTTGTGCATCGACGAGGAGGGCCAAGCCCGCACCGCCGAGTGGAAGGTGCAGGTGGCGTCGCGGCTGATCGATGACCTGACCGCCAGCTGGGGCATGCGCACCTGCGACATCATCATCGACTGCCTCACCTTCCCCATCTCCACCGGGCAGGAGGAGACCCGTCGCGACGCGCTGGAGACGATCGAGGCCATCCGGGAGGTCAAACGGCGCTACCCCGAGGTGCAGACCACGCTCGGTGTGTCCAACGTCTCATTCGGCCTCAACCCGGCGGCCCGGCAGGTGCTCAACTCGGTGTTCCTGCACGAATGCGTACAGGCCGGGCTGGACACCGCCATCGTGCACGCGTCGAAGATCATCCCGATGGCGCGGATCCCGGACGAGCAACGGGCCGTGGCGCTGGATCTGGTCTACGACCGGCGGCGCTCCGGACCTGAAGGAGAATACGACCCCCTGCAGGCGCTGATGGCGCTGTTCGACGGCGTCACGACCTCATCGTCGAGGGAATCTCGGGCCGCCGAGCTCGCCACGCTGCCGCTGTTCGAGCGCCTCGAGCGGCGGATCGTCGACGGGGACCGCAACGGGCTTGCCGAGGACCTCGACGCCGCCCTTGAGCAGCGGCCCGCACTGCAGATCATCAACGACACCCTGCTGTCCGGCATGCGGACCGTCGGTGAGCTGTTCGGCTCCGGCCAGATGCAACTGCCGTTCGTGCTGCAGTCGGCCGAAGTGATGAAGGCGTCCGTCGCGCACCTCGAACCGCACATGGAGCGGTCCGAGGATGACAGCGGCAAGGGCCGCCTAGTGCTGGCCACCGTCAAAGGCGACGTGCACGACATCGGCAAGAACCTGGTGGACATCATCCTGTCCAACAACGGCTACGAGGTGGTCAATCTCGGCATCAAGCAGCCCATCAACGCGATCCTGCAGGCCGCCACGGAGCATCGCGCCGACGCCATCGGGATGTCCGGGCTCCTGGTCAAGTCGACGGTGATCATGAAAGAGAACCTGGAGGAGATGAACTCCCGAGGGCTGTCCGATACGCCGGTGCTGCTCGGCGGGGCCGCGCTGACCCGGGCCTACGTGGAGGGCGATCTCGCGGAGCTGTATCCCGGGGAGGTCCGCTACGCCCGGGACGCCTTCGCGGGCCTGCGGCTGAGGGATTCGATCATGACCCGGAAGCGGGGGGGCACAGTGGACGCCGACCCGAAGGAGGAGGCCACGGC
>JBOHFC010000478.1:0-11013 GCA_050701375.1 Pseudonocardiaceae bacterium | reverse complement strand
CCCGGCAGATCGGTCGGGTGGAGCTGCCCGGCACGCCGTACGGGATCGCCTACGACCCGGTCCGCGACCGGCTGTGGGTGACCCTGACCGCGCTCAACGAGGTGATCGGGCTCAATCTCAACGCCAGCACGCCCATCGCCGCCACTCCGATACCCACGGTCCGCCAACCGAACACCGTCGCCGTGGACAGCACCACCGGCCGGCTGTTCGTCACCGGAACCGACGAGGGGGTGCTGGAGATCATCGAGCCGTGACGTAGCGTGCGCGGCGTGCGAATCCTGATCACCGGCGGCGCGGGTTTCATCGGCTCACACGTCGCCGACCTGCTCGCTGCCGACGGGCACTCGGTACTGCTATTGGATGCATTCCTGCCGCAGGCGCACGGCTACGGTGCGCTGCCGGCGTGGGTTTCTCATCACGAGCTGGTGCGCGGCGACGTCCGGGATGCCGAGCTGCTGGGTCGCCTGCTGCCCGACGTGGACGCGGTGTGCCACCAGGCGGCGATGGTCGGGCACGGTCTGGATCCCTCCGACGCCCCGGACTACACCGCCAACAACGACGTCGGCACCGCCGTGCTGTTGGCTGCGATGCACAAGGCGGGGGTGCACCGGCTGGTGCTGGCCAGCTCGATGGTGGTCTATGGGGAGGGTCGCTACACCTGCCCTTCTCACGGTGTCGTGCCGGCCCCGCCCCGGCGAGCCGAGGACATCGCCGCTGGCCGGTATGAAGTGCGCTGCCCGCACGGCGACGCCGATCTGGAGCCGCTGCTGGTGGGTGAGGACGCCCCGCTGGATCCGCGCAGCACCTACGCCGCCACGAAGCTGTCCCAGGAACACCTCGCCGCGGCGTGGGCCCGGCAGACCGGTGGGGGGGTGTGGGCGTTGCGCTACCACAACGTCTACGGCTCCCGGATGCCCCGGGACACCCCGTACGCCGGAGTGGCGTCGATCTTCCGGTCGGCGCTGGCGCGCGGTGCGCCGCCGCAGGTCATGGAGGATGGGCGGCAGCGCCGTGATTTCGTGCACGTGTCCGACGTCGCCCGCGCCAACGCCCTCGCGCTGGTCGCCGAACCGCCGGTGGGGCGGTGCGAGCCGGTCAACGTCTGCTCCGGGCGCCCGCACACCGTCGGTGACCTGGCCGTCGAGCTGGCTCGGGCGATGGGCGGGCCGGCACCTGAGATCGTCGGTGGCGCCCGGCCAGGCGACGTGCGCCATATCACGGCCGACCCCGCCCGGGCCACCGAGCTGCTCGATTACCGGGCGCAGGTGTGTTTCGCCGAGGGCGTTAGTCGGTTCGCCACCGACCCGCTCCGCGAGCCGGTCACCATGTCGTGAGCAGTAGGTGGTTGACGAGCAGCGTGACCACCGCCTGACCGGCCAACCACCAGCGGACCTGCCGCCCCGGGAGCAGTCCGGCCGCGGGCACCAGCCAGACCGCGAACGGCAGCCAGATGCGCTCCACCTCAGCCTTGCTCAACCCGGACAGATCAGCGACCAACACCGCCACCCCGGCCGCCGCACACAGCAGCACCAGCCCGCGCGGTTGGGTGCCCGTCAAGGACCACCAACGCCGGTTCGGAACATCTTTAACCGCAGCCATCCCTCCGGTCATGAACACCCGCCGCAGTCCGGCCACCCCGGCGGGGCCGAGCACCACTGCTAGGCACGCCAGGTCGGCCCACACCCAGTAGCCGTACGGGCGCACCAGGCCGTATTCCCCCGGCTGGTAGTACCGGATCGTGACCTGCCGGTAGCCGTCGAGCCACCAGAAGCCGGCGACCGCGAAGGCGGCCACCACCGCGGCCACCCCGGCGCCGGCCACCAGCCGCGGGGCGACCCGGCGGGCGGCCACCACGACGGCCACCGGGAGCAACGCCGCCAGCACCAGCCCGTAGGACAGGAACAGGGTCGCGCCGAGCAACAACCCACCAGCCGCGGACGCGGCGAAGGCAGGGAGGTCGAGCCGGGGTCGGGCGGCGCCCAGCGCGAGGAGTGCCACGCCCCAGGCCAGCACCCCGGCGAACAGGCCGTCGGCGGACACCCCTATCCAGATCGCGCCGGGGAACAGCACGCCGAAGGGCAGCGCGGCCCGGGCGGTGGCCTCGACGCCCAACGCCCGCAGCGTGACCGCCACCGCGACCGCCGCCGACGACCCGACCAGCACGCACAGTAGGGCCGCCGGCACCCCGCCGGGCAGCCCGATCCGGTCCAGGCCGACGAACACGAGCAGCGCACCCGGTGGATGGCCGGCTACGTGCACGGTCCAGGACTCGGGGCGTCCGCCGAGGATCCGCTCGGCGAAGCTCCGCAGCATCGCGCCGACGTCGGTGACCCTGGGGACGTCGTGCAGGTACTCGGGGTCGGTGGTCAGCCGGTCGGCCACGCCGCGCTGCCAACCGTCGATCAGGGCCAGGCTGATCGTCCAGGCCACCGCCGTGATTGCGGAGATGCCGAGCAGCGGCCGCCACGGCAACCGAGCGGCCAGCTCAGGCCCGCGCAGAACCACGAGCAGCGCGATGAACACCGCGGGGACCGTCCCCGGCCCGGTGTGCGGCAGCCACTGCGCACCCAGCGGCGGGACGTCGACGTGCAGCGGCACCCCTTGCTGGAGCAGCCAGTCGCCGACCACCGCCGCCACCGCAACGAGCAGCGCGGCGCCCCCCACGGCTATTACATCCGCGCGAAGGCCCCGATCCACAGCAGTCGACGGCTCGCGCGGCGCGGTCCTCGTCACAGCCGAGTTATACCCCGCTGATCACATCCCCCAACGGTAACCCGCGTTCAGCGGGCTAGGCGCCGCCGGCGGTGACCACCATGTCGGTCGCGAAGCCGGCGACCAGGCCGATCCACACGCCCCAGTAGAGCCATGGCCGGTGGCCGCCGCGCAGCGCGATGGCGAGAAGCTGAATGACTACGTAGAGGATGGAGCCGGCGGCCAGCGTGAGGAAAACCAGGCTCACCGGGTCGCTGGTGAACTGGTGGCCGATCACGGTTCCCAGCACGGTGGGGCCGCCACCGATCGCACCCAGGAGTAGCAGGAACCCCCAGCTGGGCTGTTCCCGTTCGGTAGCCAGCGGGGCCACGATGCCGAATCCCTCGGTGGCGTTGTGCAAGGCGAAGCCGGTTACCAGCAGGGTGGCCAGCGCGATCTTGCCCTCCGCCGCGCTGCCACCGATGGCGAGGCCCTCACCGAAGTTGTGGAGACCGATCCCCACCGCGATCAGGAACGCGAGCCGGCGGGCCGCCGTCCAGGTGTCACTCTTGGTCTCGCTCTTGCGCAGGATCAGCTCGTCGGCGGCCATCGTGCCCGGGCCCAGCAGCGGGATGGGTCCTTCGCCGGTGAGCCAGCGCTCGTAGCCGGCCAGGCTCAACAGCCCCACCCCCAGCCCAGCGAAGAGTAACGCGCCGAATCCGAGTACCGGCGCCATGCTGCCGGAACCGTCGTGGATCTTGTCCACCGTGGCGCCGACGGTCTCCCACGCCTGGTTCAGCAGGTCCCACATTATGAAGATCAAAATACCGATTGCGAAGGCGTTGAGGAACACTCGCAACGCGGGCCCGGTTCGGCTGTGGCGGGCGCTACGCAGCCGGCCCAGCGGTAGCCCGAACACGATCGTGACCCCTGCGATCAGCCCGAGGATCAGCGTCTGGACTTCATCCACCGGAGATCAGCCCGCACTTCTGTCGAACAGCATTCGACTCCCTCGCCTCGTCTCCGCTCACCCTTGTCGCAATGAATGAGATCTGTCAAGAACACTGATCGAAGGTTGCCAAACAGAAGCTTTCAGACGGTGATTGTGCGCGTACCGACGGTGACCTGCACTAGCCCACACAGCATCTCGGAAGCATTTCCGCAATATCTCATTTGTTAGGCAGCCCTGACTAACATTAGTTAGGTCGTCCTCACCAACAATTCATTGATCGCCGGCATCGTACAGGTTATGAGAGTCCAGTGGAACCCTCATCGCGCTCACGCCTGGAAAGCCCGCATCGATGTCCGGGCGTGGCCGGCAGCCGGCGGCGTGCCGTTGCGCTTATCAGTCCTTAGTACGGTTTGTCGCAATCCGCTACGCAACCACAGCACTCGTTGTGCTCGCGTTCACCAGCCGGCGTTCCTTACCCCCAACGCACTGCGGGGGTGCACACTGGCGACATGGCGTGCCTCCGAAGCAGACGCTATGACCGCTACGGCTACCCGTACCGGCCTCGTCCGGCGGGCGGGTCCTGCCTTCGAGACGCGTGCCTGCTCGACGCCGGATGCTGTCTCGGGGAAACCGGCATCCGCACGTACCAACGTCAGATCAGCCCACGGCGGCCGCCGTGTTGCCATTTCACCCCGACCTGTTCGGAATACGCGGCACACAGGCGCTGCTGACCCACGGCGCTCGCCGGGGTAGCTGGCTCACCATCAGACGCCTCGGTCGCTGCCGACCCAGCCGGCCTACCGCTGACGATCCAGTACCACCGCCTCGCCTCTCGCGGTAGCGCACCCTTGACGGGTGGTTAGCCGGCTACCTAGTGTCATGGAGCTGTCGGCACGCGCGCGCCTGCCACCGCATGACGCGCAAAAAACGATCTTTCGTGTGATTGACCGTTACGATAGGTGCCGCTTCAGGGAGGAGCTGGTGAGCTACAGCCTGGGGATCGACCTCGGCAGCGCCTTCGTCGCGGCCGCCTGCGCGAAGGCGGCCGCTGTGGAGGCGGTCCCCCTCGGTGATCGGTCGGTGGTGACCCCAGCGGCGGTATACCTCCAGGGCGACGGCACGTTGGCCACCGGGGAGGCGGCCAGCAGGGGCGGGGTGAGCAGCCCGGATCGGATCGGCCGCGGGTTCACCCGGCTCCTGGGTGATCCGACGCCGGTGGTGCTCGGTGGCGAGCCGTACCCGGTCACCCAGCTGCTCGGTGTCCTGCTGCGAGACGTGGTCGCGCAGGTCATCGAAGTCGAAGGCGAGCCACCCGATCGGGTCGTATTGACTCACCCGGCTAGTTGGGGCCCTTTCCGACGTGCGCTGTTCGAGGAGGCCGCCCAGCAAGCGGGCCTGGTCAATTCGCCCATGGTGACCGAGCCCGAGGCCGCCGCTACGAATTACACCTCGACCCGACCGCTGGACGACGGCGAGACGATAGCGATCTACGACCTGGGTGGTGGCACCTTCGACACCACAGTGCTGCGCATGCGCTCCGGCGGCGTCGAAATCATCGGCAGGCCGGAGCGCCTCGAAGCGCTGGGCGGCGGTGACTTCGACGAAGCAATCCTGTCCTACGTCAACGACATCGCCGACGGGGCACTCACCAAGCTGGATACGCGGCGCCCGCAGACCTCTGTCGCGCTCGCCAGGGTCCGAGCCGACTGCATCGCGGCCAAGGAGACGCTCTCGGCTGACAGCCAGACGACGTTCCCGGTATTCCTGCCCAGCCGGAGCTTTGACGTGCACCTCACCCGGTCGGACTTCGAGGACATGGCGCGAGCGTCGATCAAGGCCACCATCCGGGCGCTGTCCAGAACTATGCAGTCAGCTCAAGTCGAGCCCGCAGACCTCAGCGCCGTAGTCCTGGTGGGCGGATCGTCGCGCATCCCCTTGATCGCCCGGATGGTGTCAGCTGAGCTGGGATGTCCCACCGTGGTGGACACCCATCCGCAACACGTCGTTGCGCTCGGCGCCGCCACTCACGCCGCGCAGTCGACCCATCCGCGCTACACCGTCCCGCAACGCGGCCGTCAGCGCGAACAACGATCCGTCGCGAGGGGCACCCTGACGCCTCCGACCACAGGCAGGCCCCCGACGACCACCGATGGGCCCTCGACCACGGACGTGCCTGCGGCGCCACTCATACCGGCGCAGCGCGCAGCCGAAGTGCTGTCGACCGGAACGATTCCGACGCAACACACACCACCGCACGAAGCGACGGCCACCGCACGTCACGTCAGACCGAAGGAACCCCCTCCCGCACCCCGCCCACCAGCAGACCGCGAGCGAAGGCCGCGGATGCTGCTCGCCGGCGGCGGGGCAGTCGCCGTGGCAGCAGTGGTCGGGCTGGCCATCTTCGGCGGCGGTCACGACACTCGGGCACCCGCTGCGCCGATCTCGAAGTCCGCGCCCGAGCCTGCGCCGAGCGCGGTGGCGAGCGTCGCACCGAAGGTCGCGATACCCACCGTCAGCGCCGTGGTCGCGGTAGGGGCGACACCCAGCTTCGTCGCCGTTGCCCCCGACGGTAGGCACGCCTATGTCGCCAACGGCGACGCCCAGATCATCACCGTGGTGGACACCGCGGTGAATCAGGTGACCGCGACCATTCCGATCGCGGTCGGCCCACCCCAGTTCCTGACGTTCGCGCCAGACGGCCGCATGCTGTACGTCACCATATTCAATGACCAGCACACAAAGCATGCGATCGACGTGCTCGACACCCTGTCGAATATCGAGATCGCAACAATTCCGCAGCCGGCTAGCCCGTTCAGCCCGAAAATCAGTCCGGACGGGACGCTGCTTTACGTCCCCAACCACGATGCTCCGTCCATGTCAGTGGTCTCCACCGACACCAACACGGTCATCGGGCAGATCAAGGTCGCCCCGAACGCGCATTCGGTCGCCTTCTCCCGCGATGGCAGCCGTGCCTACACGGCGAATCACGAATCCGGTCTGGTTTCGGTGATTAACACCGCTACCCGCGAGGTTGTCGCGACCATCCCGGTCGGATCCGGTCCACATAGCATCGCCGTGCACCCCAACCGGCCGCTGGTCGCCAACGTGAACTACGAGTCGAACTCCGTGTCGGTGATCGATACCAACAGTCTCAAGGTTGTCGCCACCATCCCGGTCGGCCAACAGCCTGACGACATCGTCTGGGCGCCGGACGGGCGGTTCGCCTACGTGGTCAACAGTGGCAGCAACACCGTTTCGGTAATCGACGCCACGACCAACCAGGTCATCGCGACCATCCCCACCGGAGCCGGCCCGAGCAACATCGCGCTGTCACCCAATGGCCACCAGGCTTACGTCAACAACGTCGACAGCGGGACGCTGACCGTTCTCGAACTCCCCCGCTGATCGTCATCCTCGTCGTTTCATGGCGCAATGATCGTACCCACGGTGAGCTGCGAGCCGGGCGGCGTACCGGCGCAGCCGGTGGACTCGACCGGCACGAACAGCGCCGCCGTCTCGCCCGGTGGATAGATGCGCAAGCCACGCACGGGCGTCGGGCGGCACACCGCCGCGTCGTAGTTCACGACGTTCACCATTTGCAGCTGCGCCGAGCCCGTACCGCCCGGCGCAATGCGCACCGAGCCACCAGCGTCACCGACCCGCTCCGCAGCCGGTCCGACCTGCTGGCCCCCGTCGCCCGCGACGTAGGAGACGCCCGGGAAACCCTGCAGGGTGCAGGCCTGGCTGCCGGTATTGGTGAAAATCAGCACGCGATACACCGAGCCCGCGGCACCCTCGGGCGGGCCCAGGGATGCGGCGAGCTGCACTGAGCGGCACCTCGGCGCAGCTCCCGAACCCGTCGGGCCGCCCGGTGCCGACGGTGGCCCCGTCGACGCGCCCGGGGTCGCCGGAACGCTAGCGGTGGTCGGCGCGGCGGTGACCCCCGGCGAGCTCGCCGGGCCGGCTGTCGTCGCGCTCGAACAGGCCGCCAGCACCAGTGCAAGCACGCTCGGTGCGGCGATGCGATGTCCTGACCTCATGATCCACCGATCCACGCGGGTCCCAATACCTTCTCGGCCAGCCTAACTTGATCACGACGCTTAGGCGGCCTGGTCGGCTCTGGCGACCTCGGGATGAACCGGCCCCGGCCATCTGCACTGCGCCGTGCGCCGCCTGGACGGCGCTGTTGATGGAGACCTCGCCCAGCAGACCAGGAGCGGCGACCATGTCCCCGGCCAGGAATACCCCGTCGCTGCGGTTGATCGCCGGGCGGTCGCGCCAGGTTCGGCCAGGAAGGTCCAGCGCACCGGTGCGTCCAGCAGCGACCGCGTCTCGGCGCCAAGGAACCCGGCTTCGCGCCATGCGGGTGATCACCGAGGTCCAACCCCCGATGACGTAACGCACCGCCGGTGGGCGCGGAGCGGTCACCCGAAGCGACGCGGTTTGTGACACTCGAACTCGGCGACTGGAGGGGTGCGTGGGTCACCGTCAGCGCAGCTGTGCGGTCAACAGGAGGGTGCGGTAGAGGTAGTCCAGCCGACCGGCACCGGCGTCGATGATGGCCGCACGGATCGCCTCGACGAGCCGGTCACGCTGCGTAGGAGGCAGCAGCAGATGGTCGGAGTGGGTCTGCACCAGCCCGCTGTAGCTCTCGGCGTCGTAAGTGGCCGACCAGTCGTAGGTGCGCACAATCCACGGCATGAAGCCTGGAGCAGGCTCGATCTCTTGTTCTCTGTCGGGTTGCTGGTGCAGCACCGCGCGCCGATCCAGTGCGGGAGCGTGCTCGGCGTAGGCACCATGGATCGCGTTCCACACTGGACCAGCAAGTTCAGCGGGTCGGTTCCACCACAGACATAGCGCGCCACCCGGACACAACGCGCGGGCAGCAACCGGCGCGCCGCGCTCAGGGTCCACCCAGTGCCACGCCTGCGCGGCGACCACGAGATCGAACGTGCCAGCCGCCACGGCGCAGTCCTCGAAGGTCGATTCCTGCACATCGACCGCCATTCCCCGAGTGCGACGGCGTGCGACGGCGGCCATCGCCGCGTCCGGCTCGACCGCGACGACCGATGCTCCGCGCGCAGCGAGCGATAGCGTCGCTCGGCCGGTCCCGGCACCAGCCTCGAGAACCCGTCCACCGGCGCCAAGCTCGAGGACGTCCGCATAGAGGGCATCCGGGTAGCCAGGGCGCCACCGGTCGTAAAGCTCGGCGACCTGCCCGAAGCTCCGTGCGCGATGCATTCGCTCGTCGTCCATCCGCCTCGAACGTACTCGCGGGCTCCCCTTCCCCCTGATCCCGATACGGGACCCCAGCGGGTCAATCGCGTTGCGTCTTCGCCGAGAGGTCGGCAGCCAGCGTCACCTCGTGATCGACTGGCGACATGACCGCATCGGCTCGGCCGGTGCGGGGCGAGAACCCCACCGTGCTGTGCCGCTTCTGCTCCGCCACTTCTGCCCCATAAAGAGGTGGGTGGATCCATTTCGTAGTTGCCGTGGCCGGCAACTACAAGCGAAAAGTTGCCTGCTACGGCAACTACGCACAGCACGACAGTCCTTTCCGAGACGTCACTGAAAGTAACATTGGGTCCATAGTGCCGAGGGGCACAGGTGATCATGACACCGGGTGTCACGCCACGCTGCCGTGACGCTGGTTCAATGCTGATGTGCACGAGACGTCGGCTGACCTGGTCGCCCTGCAAGAACTTCTCGACCGCAGCTACGCCGCTGCCGGATCGCACCTACTCCGGATCATCACCCCGCAGCGGCGGCTGAGTGCCGACCAGGTCGCCGACCGCCTGACCGGTATGCGCCTGCTGGCGCTAGCGACCGTCACCGCCGATGGGCGACCTATCGTCGGACCGGTTGACGGCATCTTCTTTCGCGGCGCGTTCCACTTCGGCTCGGCACCGGATTCGGTGCGCTTTCGGCACATCAAGAATCGACCGCAGGTCAGCGCAACGCACCTGCCTGGGGAGGAGTTCGCGGTCACCGTCCACGGTCGTGCCGTTCCCATCGATATCCACAGCAACGCGGGAACGGGGCTTCGCAAGACCCTGCTCGAGGTCTACGTCCCACGTTACGGGCCACAGTGGGAGGAGTTCCTCGACTCCGGACCGGTCTATGCGCGTATCGATGCCGACCGGATGTTCACGTTTCACGACCGCCAAGGTCGCCCCGCATAACGCGCCCGCTGATGGCCTACGCGTACCGTGCGGTAATGAGCATCGAGGTAACGCTGCCGCAGCTGGCGGAAACCCTGACACGTTATCGATTCGCGTACCTCCTGACCGTTGGGGACGATGCGCGGGCGCACGTCCTGGCCGTGACCGCCACGCTGGCGAACGACAGGCTGCTCGTCACGGACCTGGGTCGGAGAACGCGCGCCAATCTCGCAGCTCACCCACCAGTCACGTTGGTGTGGCCACCCGCGGATCCCGGCGACTACTCGTTGATCGTGGACGGCGTCGGGTCGATGCGGGACGACGAGCTCGCCATCTCCCCCACCCGCGCGGTGCTGCACCGGCCGGCGCCGCCCCGGATCACCCCGACCGGCGATGGCTGCGAGGCGGACTGCGTCGAGCTACCCCTCCTACCGGCGGCTCGCCGGTAGATCGCGCCGCCGATTCCGCCACTCGCTCCCGTGCCGAGCGCGAGGCGCCCGGCCAGGTCGAGTCCGTCTGACATCGGTCGGAGCTTACCGGCCGACACTGCTCCAGCGCTGGTGAGATCATGGGATATGCCGATGTGGTCCGGGCAGCCCGGCGATGACAGTCCGGCGGCATGTGCCGCGCAAGCGCTGTGCCTGCTGCGGGACCGTGCCTACTTCGCTGACCGGGTCGACTGGCCGGTCGCCACTCGTGAGGTTCAGCGGGCCGTGGTCGACGGCGCTCACCTGGTCGACGCCCTGCGCCCGGTCTTTGACGCGATGGGTGACCGGCATAGTCGCCTCCGGCCGGTCGGGTCGCGGCGGCAGTACCGGGATAGCGCGCCCGACCCGCCGGTAGGGCGCCGACTCCCGAACGGGATCGGCTACCTGCGGCTTCCAGGGTTCCCGGCAGGTCATCACTCACCGGCCGCACTGCGGTACGTCGAGGCGGCGTGGACGCTGCTGCGCGAATCGCCTCCCGCTGCCGAGTGGGTGCTCGACCTGCGCCGTAATCAGGGCGGGAACATCGTTCCGATGCTCGGTGCCATCGGACCATTGCTCAGCGCCGGACCCTGGCTGTCCTACCGGCGCCGCGATGGCACCAGCCTGACCTAACCACTACGCGGTCGGCGAAGTGCGCGCCAATCAGCACTCGATGCTGGTGGCACCGCAACCCCCGGACGACACCCCGCAGGTCCCCCTGGCTGTGCTGGTCGACCAGCAC
>JBOHFC010000477.1:0-3952 GCA_050701375.1 Pseudonocardiaceae bacterium | reverse complement strand
GATTCGGCAGCGTCCACCACCGCGCGAGTTCTCGACGCCGCAGTCGCTTCTCTCAACGAGGGCACCGGTACCGCGCAGGTGTTGGTGGGGGTGGACGTCACCTCTCAAGCCGATCAAGGTTACCCGAGTTGCACCCACCGGCGCGTTCGACTCGACATGGTCCGTGTGGGTGACGCCTGGAAGGTCGGCACGTTGGCGCCGGTCGGCGACTCTTACTCGGAAGCCGGACCATGTCCCCCGGCCACGTCCCCGAAGTAGACCTCCGAAGTAGGACCTTGAAGGGGTCCCGAAATAGCAGCCCCCGGAACAGGGAGAAAGCCTGAAGATGACCATCCCGGCCGCAGCACAACGTGGGTCTACCGAGGAGGTGGCCAAGCAGCCCCGGCGGGTCACCGCGGTGGCGACGCTGGTTGCACTGGTCGCTGCGGTGGTGATCACCCTCGGTCTCGCGGCCTGGTTCCGCGGCGAGGCCAACCAACTGGCCGGGTCGGCGGCGGCGAGCAACGACGCGCTGGTGGATGCCGGCGCCACCGCCCAGGTCTCCGGCCAGGTGCGCGAAGCGGTGCAACGCGTCTTCTCCTACGACTACGCCCGGTTGGATGACAACGAGCGAGCCGCCTCCGAGGTCATCACCGGCCAGTATGTCCAAAGCTTTCACCAGCAGTTCGCCCGGGTGCGGGAGCTGGCGCCCCCACAACAGGCCGTGGTGGTGGCGACGGTGCCCGCACTCGCCGTCAAGGTACTCGACGGTGACCGGGCGATCGTGCTGGTCTTCATCGACCAGCAGGCCCACCAGGGCGGCCAGGCCAAGCCGCTGCTGGCCGCCGGTAGGCTCAGCGTCACAGCGCAGCGGGTCAACGGCAGCTGGAAGATCGCCGACGTGGAGCCGTTCTGACTGCCTCGGCTCGGGGATGGCCCCAACCTGGTTGTCACAGGGCACGGGAGGGACCATGAGCACGGGCGTCGAGGTGGTGGTCGAGCGGCTGGCCAAGTCCTTCGGCCGGACCACCGTCTGGTCTGATGTGACTCTCACCCTGCCGCCGGGTGAGATCAGTGTATTGCTGGGCCCGTCAGGTACCGGTAAGTCGGTCTTTCTCAAGAGCCTGATCGGGTTGCTCACACCCGAACACGGCTCGATCTTCATCCACGGCACCGATCTGGTGCGCTGCAGCGAGCGGAAGCTCTATGAGATCCGCAAACTGTTCGGGGTGTTGTTCCAAGACGGTGCATTGTTCGGCTCGATGAACCTGTATGACAACATCGCCTTCCCGCTCCGCGAGCACACCCGCAAGTCCGAATCCGAGATCCGCGCCGTCGTGGCAGCGAAGATGGACATGGTGGGGCTGACCGGCGACGGGCACAAGCTGCCCGGACAGATCTCCGGCGGAATGCGCAAGCGAGCCGGCCTGGCCCGGGCTCTGGTGCTCGACCCGGAGATCGTGCTGTTCGACGAGCCGGACTCTGGACTCGACCCGGTCCGGACCGCGTACCTGAATCAGTTGATCGTGGACCTCAACGCGCAGACCGACGCCACGTTCCTGATCGTCACCCACGACATCAACACCGCCCAGACACTGCCGGACAACATCGGCATGCTCTACCGCAAGCAGCTGACCATGTTCGGGCCCCGCGAGGTGCTGCTGACCAGTGAGGAACCGGCGATCGCGCAGTTCCTCAACGGTCGTAGGCAGGGGCCGATCGGGATGGCGGAGGAGAAGGACGCCGGCCAGGCGCAACGCGAGTGGGCCGAGATCGAGGGCGAATTGCCCGGGTTGCCCGACCTCAAACCCCAGCTGAAACCCTCGCCGGGCCTGCCCGAACGCAAGGCGGTGTCCCGCCGGATGGACCGTGTCATGGGTGTACTGCACTCCCTGCCCAGCACCGCCCAGGACGCGATTCGGGCCGGCTTCGGGGCGCAGCGGCACCGTGACGAGGTTGCCGGGGACACCGCAGGCGACGCCCGGTGAGTGGCGAGACCGCCTTCCCCGGCCGCGGCGCGCTGGTCCAGACCGGCCAGCTGTTCGCACTGGGTCTGGATGTGACCCGCGGTCTGTTCCAGCGCCCATTCGCGATGCGGGAGTTCATCGAACAAGCGTGGTTCGTCACCAAGGTGTCCGCGCTGCCCACCGCCCTGTTCACCATCCCGTTCGGTGCGACCATCGCGTTGCTGCTCGCCGAGCTGACTCGGCAGTTCGGCGCCCAGTCGCAGACCGGTGCAGGCAGTGTGCTCGCGATCGTGCAGCAGGCAGCGCCGATCGTCACCGCGCTGCTGATCGCCGGCGGCGGCGGTGCGGCGGTCTGCGCGGACCTCGGGGCGCGCACGATCCGCGAGGAGATCGACGCGCTGGCGGTGCTCGGCATCTCGCCGATCCAACGCCTGGTGGTACCCCGGGTACTCGCGATGATCCTCGTTGCGATCGTCCTCAACGGGCTGGCAACGGTCGTGGGCGTCGCGGGCGGCTACTACTTCAACGTCGTCGTCCAGGGCGGTACGCCCGGGGCTTACATCGCCAGCTTCAACACCTTCGCGCAGCTCTCCGACATCGGGGTCAGCGAGATCAAGGCGGCGATGTTCGGCCTGGTCGCCGGGATCGTCGCCGCGTACCGGGGGCTCAACCCACCGCCCGGGCCCAAAGGCGTGGGGGAGGCCGTCAACCAGTCTGTAGTGATCTCCTTCGTGCTGGTGTTCGTGATCAACCTCGTGGTCACCACCGCCTACCTGCAGATCGTGCCGCCGAAGGGCGGCTGAGGCGCATGCCCACGATGACCGAATGGCTCCGCCGGGCCGCGCACACCCCGCTGGAGAAGCTGGACGACTTGGGCGACCAGCTTTCGCTCTACGCTCGGGCGATCGGGTGGATCCCGTGGACCCTGCGGCGATATCGCACGGAGACGACCCGGCTGCTGGCCGAGGTCAGCTTCGGGTCGGGGGCCCTGATCGTCATCCTCGGCACCGCCGGCGTGATGGCCGCGTTGTCGCTGTTCGCCGGGAGCCTGGTGGGCCAGCAGGGCTTCCGGGCGCTGGACAGCCTGGGCGCCTCGGCCCTGACCGGATTCGTCACCGCCTACTTCAACACCCGCGACATCGCTCCGCTGATCGCGTCACAAGCCCTGACCTGCACGATCGGCGCGGGTTATACTGCGGAGTTGGGCGCGATGCGGATCTCCGAGGAGATCGACGCGCTCGAGACGATGAGCGTGCCCAGCGTGCCGTACCTCATCACCACCCGGGTGATCGCCGGCTTCCTTGCGATCATCCCGATGTACACCATCGGGCTGGTCATGTCCTACGCCGCGTCCCGGCTGAACGTCACGCTGGTCAACGGGCTACCCGGAGGAACCTACGACCACTACTTCACCCTGTTCCTCCCGGTCAGTGACGTCCTGTGGTCCTACGTCAAAATCCTGACGTTCGCCTTCGTGATCATCTTGATCTGTTGTCACTACGGTTACCGGGCCAGCGGCGGACCGGCCGGGGTGGGTATCGCGGTGGGACGCGCGGTGCGGGCCTGCATCGTGGTCGTCGCCATCATGGACTTCTTTCTCACCTTGGCGATCTTCGGTACGACCACCTCGGTACGGGTGGGCGGATGACCACCACAGTGATCCGGCGCAGGCTGCAAGGTGTCGCGTTCCTGGTCGTGGTCAGCTTGCTGATCGCGCTGTCCATCGCGACGTATTCCGGCGCATTCTCCCGCGGTGTCCCGGTGACGCTGCGGGCCGAGCACACCGGCCTGCAGCTGGAGAAGCGTTCCGACGTCAAAGTCCGCGGGCTGATCGTCGGTGAGGTGACCGGAGTGAGCTCTACAGGTGGCGGCGCCAACGTGGCGCTGATGCTGAAACCCGAATTGGTCCACCTGCTTCCGGACAACGTCAGCGCCCGGCTGCTGCCCAAGACGCTGTTCGGGGAGAAGTACGTCTCGCTCATCCTGCCGCAGGTTCCCTCCGGACG
>JBOHFC010000476.1:0-2899 GCA_050701375.1 Pseudonocardiaceae bacterium | reverse complement strand
GTCCAGGACGAGGGCCTCGGTGTGCTCACCCTCGCCGAGCGTGCGCAGGTGCTGGGAGGTGATGGTGTGCAGCCAGGTCAGCCGGTCCTCGCCGGGCACCGCGAGCACTCCACGATGCGACCGGTCCACCACCGCGACGTCGCGGTCGGCGGCGCGTTGCTCCCCCAACGGGTCACCGTGGTGCCAGGCGACTCCTTCATCTGGGGACCCGTCCGGTGGCGGTACCGCGCCCGGCAGCTCCAGCAGTGGTGACGTCACGAGTTCTCGACGGGTGGAAGGCAACTCACGCACCGTCCGGACAGCGCGAGGTGGCTGGGGTTCAGCACGAACCTGAACTGGTCTCGTAGTCGCGCGGTGAGGTCCGTGAGCTCATCAGGAGGGATCTCGGTAACCTCTCCGCACCTATGGCACACCAGGTGCACATGCTCATGTGCGTGGGTGGAGTAGCTCGGCGCTCCGTGCCCCAGGTGGGTGTGCCAGACCAGGTCGAGGCCCTCCAGCAGATCCAGGGTGCGGTAGATGGTGGTGATGTTCACCGCGGGCGCGACGCGCTGGACGTGCTCGCAGATCCGTTCGGGCGTGGCGTGCTGCAAGTCCCGCACCGCGTCGAGCACGAGCTGGCGCTGCGGCGTCATCCGCATGCCGCGATCGTGCAACGTACGGCGCAGGCTGGTGTCCACAACCATGATGGTAGCGCCGCGGGCCGCCCTACAACGGGGTCGTCGCATTGACGTTGCCGAACCCGCCATAGCGCGGATAGCGTGGCAGTACACGTGAAAGGAGGTGGTCCAAGGTTGAACGGCTATAGGACTCGTGAGGTGGCTGCAAGCTAGTGCCGCCGACGGCCGTGGAAGGCCACCTCCAGCAGGACGGCGTTGTCCGCAACGACGGACTGTGAGAGGCGGCAAGCGAATCCAAGGCAGTCACCCGGCCCCCGGGGTGCCCGAGCAATGGTCCCGCTTGGGCTCGCCGCTTCCCGCGGCGACCCCCGGGGGCTGACTGCTGTTCGGGCCCGCCCCAGTTTCAGCCGACTACTCGGTGCAGCAGGATCGAGACGTGCGGTTGCATGGGTTGGCCGACCATCGCGCGTTGTTCGACGTAGGCGAGGTCGCCGCCCTCGACGATGCCGTAGAGCCGGTGCGCGCCAAGGACCTCTTTGGCCGAGGAACTCCGCACCACCGCGTCGGTGGCCAGCTCCCACGAGGTCTGGCTGCGCGGCCGCCCGTAGTACAGCTCCCCGATGCCGGTGCCGTGCACGGCGAGCAGTTCGATGGTGTCATCGGCTTGCGGCCGCCAGAACCCGGTCTCCCGGGCCGCTGGTCGGATCACCGCTCCGGCTTCGTCGAGTAGCCATGCCCGGGACTCGTACCGCAGGAACGGCCGGCCGTCGTGGCAGATAACCACCTGCTGGCCGAAGCGGTACGGCCCGTCGATGGTCGGGTAGACGATCTCTCCTTTGCCGCGCCACACTCCGACCAGTGGCAGCAGCATCAGACACTGGGGGTGTAGCTGCGGCCCTTCGCGCAGGTTCGCGGTGTCACCGGGTATCGGTAGGTCGGTGAAGTCGGGAAGGTTGCGGGCACCGGTGCTCGCTGCGCGCTGCGCGGCGACCCGCAGCGCCTCGTCACCGCTCAAGCCGTTGGGACCATTGGTCACCCTCGGGATCATAGGCGGTCCGCCTTCCCCACCGGTTGATCACCGTCTGAGTGTCGTCAGCGACATGACTGGTCGCCTGAGGCACCCAAATCACGATCACCACCTGGCAGCGTGACGATCTGGCATGGTGTGGCGTCAGCGTCGCTATCGTGTCGTCGTAGCGTGCAGCTGTGAACACAGTCGTTGTCTTCACCGGCCTGCCCGGGACCGGAAAGTCTACTTTGGCCGACCTGACGGCCAAGACCCTTGACGCGCCTGCATTTGCGGGGGATTGGCTGATGGGTGCGCTCAAGCCAGCGGCAGCAGCGTTGGCTCAGCTCGATCGGAACACCTACCTTCAGATCTATCGCGGGCTGCTGCGCAGCTTGATCACGCGCCAGTTGATCCTCGAGCAGTCCGCCATCGTCGATTGCGTCGTAACCGACGATGTGCTCGCCGAGTGGCGCGCTCTCGCCGAGCACTACAGATCTGCTCTGTATGTCATTGAGTGCATCTGCAGCGACTACACCGTGCACCGCAGGCGCGTCGAGGGGCGCGTGCGCGGCATTCCCGGCTGGCACGAGATCGACTGGGATCACGTCCAGCGAATGCGCACCGAATTCGGGCCGCTGCGGGCTGAGCGGCTCACCGTCGACGCCATGTCACCGCTCGAGTCGAACGTCGAGTCCGTTCTGCGCTACGTCGGCCGCACAAAAGCCAACAGGTGATGGCGTTGCACGATCAAGATGGTCCAAGCGGAGCTTCGGGGCTGCGCCCCGGGCCGGCTGCTGGGGTTGTCGTGCGGCCGGCTGGGTGGTCTGCCACCCCTTGGGTATCAGCGCAGCGGTGCTTGGGCTCTGAAAGCAGGCTGGTAGGTCGCTCTTAGACATCTTGGGGGGTTCTTGGGGCTCGGTGCCGGGGTGGAGGTTCGCGGCGTCGAGGTGGCGCCGTCTGGGTTGAAACGATCTTACTGGGGGATCGGATGGATGACCGCGCGGTGGTAGTGGGGCAGCGGCGGGCGGTGGTGGCCAGCACGGTCGGTACGGCGATCGAGTTCTGCGATTTTTTCCTATACGCGACCGCCGCTGCGCTGGTGTTCCCCCAGCTGTTTTTCCCCAGGGAGTCGGCCTTGATCGGGGGGTTAGTCCCCGATCCCCCTGGCGGGAGGCCCGTTCCGGGCTGAAAATGGGCTCGGCTGTCCGCTGACGTCGTGTCTCTTTGATCCGGGTGAGGTCGTGGGTTAGTCGGGCGCTGGGAGCTGTGT
>JBOHFC010000475.1:0-3583 GCA_050701375.1 Pseudonocardiaceae bacterium | reverse complement strand
AACGCAACTTCGGTGGGCATGAGTACCCGCGGCTGGCGCATGTCGGTGACCGCACGGGTCTCGAGCTGATCCGCACCCTGCAGCAGAAGATTGTTTCGCTCCAGCAGGATGATTTCGTCCAACACGGCGACTATGAGGCCAACCTCAAGGTCTTCGCCGAATGCACGATCACGGAGCTGCTCACCGACGGCGTCGCGGTGTCCGGAGCATTCGGCTACTGGCGCGAGACCGGCCGCTTCGTCCGCTTCGACGCACCAGCCGTGGTGCTCGCCACAGGCGGCATCGGAAAGGCGTTCAAGGTCACCAGCAACTCCTGGGAGTACACCGGGGATGGACACGCGCTGGCCCTGCGTTGCGGCGCTGCGCTGGTCAACATGGAGTTCGTCCAGTTTCACCCCACTGGGATGGTCTGGCCGCCCAGTGTGAAGGGGATACTGGTCACCGAGTCGGTTCGCGGTGACGGTGGAGTGCTGCGCAACTCCGAGAACCAGCGCTTCATGTTCGACTACATTCCCGAGGTCTTCAAGGATCAGTACGCGACCTCGGAGCAGGAGGCAGACCGCTGGTACGACGATCCGGACCACAACCGCAGGCCGCCGGAATTACTGCCTCGTGACGAGGTCGCGCGCGCGATCAACTCCGAGGTCAAGGCCGGCCGTGGGTCACGGCATGGCGGGGTCCTGCTCGACGTGTCCACCCGGCTACCGGCTGATGTCATCACCAAGCGACTGCCCTCGATGTATCACCAATTCAAGGAACTGGCCGACGTCGACATCACCGCCACGCCCATGGAGGTCGGCCCCACCTGCCATTACGTGATGGGTGGTGTGCAGGTCGACCCGGACACCGCGGCAGCCTCGGTGCGTGGTCTGTTCGCCGCGGGTGAGGTCGCGGGTGGGATGCATGGCTCCAACCGGCTGGGCGGCAACTCGCTGTCCGACCTGCTCGTGTTCGGTCGCCGGGCCGGCCTCGGGGCGGCGACCTACGTGGATTCCCTCGGCGCCCGGCGGCCGTCGGTCCGCGAGGCCGACCTCGACGCTGCCGCGCAGCGGGTGGTCAGCCCCTTCCGTGCGGAGCGCAGCGCGGAGGCCGAGAACCCTTACCTACTTCATCAGGAGCTTCAGCAGGTTATGAACGACCTGGTCGGCATCATCCGCAAAGCAGACGAAATACAGCTCGCGCTCACCAAGCTCGGCGAGCTACGTCAGCGTGCCCAACACGTTGTGGTGGAGGGCCACCGGCAGTTCAATCCCGGTTGGCACCTTGCCCTGGACCTGCGCAATATGCTCGCAGTCAGCGAGTGCGTCGCACGGGCCGCGCTGGAGCGCACCGAGAGCCGGGGCGGCCACACCCGAGACGACTATCCGACGATGGACCCTGACTGGCGACACGTCCTGCTCGTGTGCGCGCAGCACACCAACGGCAGCGTTCGCGTCGAACGTCAGGAACAGGTGCCGATGCGAGAGGACCTGAGCGGACTGTTCGAGCTCGACGAGCTGAAGAAGTACTTCACCGCGGACGAGCTCCCCGGAGGGACGGACTGACATGGGCAATCAGCGGCGCTTCCGGGTGTGGCGGGGTGACACCGACGGCGGGGAACTGGTCCACTTCGATGTGGAGGTCAACGAGGGAGAGGTGGTGCTCGACGTGATCCACCGCCTGCAGGCCACCCAGGCTCCCGACCTCGCGGTGCGGTGGAACTGCAAAGCAGGCAAATGCGGATCATGCAGCGCCGAGATCAACGGCCGGCCGCGCCTGCTGTGCATGACCCGGATGTCCACATTGCCGCCACAACTGCCGGTGACCGTCACCCCGATGCGAACCTTCCCGATCATCCGCGACCTCGTCACGGACGTTTCGTACAATTACCGCAAGGCGCGCGAGGTGCGTTCGTTCATGCCACCGAAAGGTGTGGAGCCTGGCGAGTACCGGATGCAGCAAGTGGACGTGGAGCGCTCGCAGGAGTTCCGCAAGTGCATCGAATGTTTCCTGTGCCAGAACACCTGCCATGTGATCCGTGATCACGAGGAGAACAAGGAGAACTTTTCCGGGCCGCGTTTCCTCATGCGCATCGCTGAGCTGGATATGCACCCGCTGGACGCCGCCGACGAGGAGGGCGTCGATCGCAAACGGACCGCGCAGGACGAGCATGGCCTGGGATTGTGCAACATCACCAAATGCTGCACCGAGGTCTGCCCGGAACACATCAAGATCACGGACAATGCGCTGATCCCGATGAAAGAGCGGGTGGTTGATCTCCGCTTCGACCCGCTGATTCGGCTTTTCCGGCGTAACCGAGGGTAGTCAGCGAAGAACAGGGGGGTTGGGCACCGGAGTGCCGAGATACTCGGCATAGCGCCGGGCCCAGGTGCCGTCGTCCATCGCGCGACGCAGCACTGCGGTGACCCGGTCCCGGAGTACCGGGTCTCCCGGCGGGAGGCCGATGCCGTATTGGATGTTTCCCATCACCAGATAGGGACCCGCGATGCCCATCTTGGCGCTGCGCGCTGCGGTGATCTCGTAACCGCCGATCGCGAGATCCGCTTCTCCCCTGCCCAGTGCCGCTTCCCGGCTACCGCCGGCCAGCGGCTTGAAGCTGGTGCGAGCGGGATCCACCCCCAAGTCCTGGGTGATCAGATCAAGCATCGCGATGTCGAACCCGCTGTACTCACCCGAACCTGGCGAGCGCTGAGCCAGACGAGGCACTTCCTGGATAGCGACGATGAGCTTGCCCCGCCGGACGATCCGGTCGATGGTCGGCGATCCGCTGCTCGCTGGGCGGGCTGGGGCTACCGTGTCGAAGGGGCTGCCAGCCACCGGGGCAGGGTGATCGCGGAACAGGTCGGTGGCCCCGTTGACGGCCCGACCCAGAACCCACAACGCAGCGATCACGACGATCAAGAGCAGGACCAGCAGGCAACCGATCCGGCGCGGCCGCAGCCATCCGCGGCGGCGCATAACATACAAGATCGACCGAAACCGGGAGACCGGCCGTCGGGTCACCGGTTGACTGCCCACGGCGACGACTCTAGGCGTCCGGGCAAGAGCAGTTGACCTCAGCCGTACTCTTGATCGAGTGCTGAGCTGCGCGGTGCGGCTGACGCGCGCCGGGTTCCTGCGCTACGCCACCTACCGCCAAGCCGTGGTCGCAGGGCTCGTCACCAACACGGTATTCGGTTTCCTGCGCACCGCGATCGTGCTCACCGTCTTCGCCGGCTCGGCCCGGGTGGCCGGCTACGACCCGGTATCGGCGGTCACCTTCGTCTGGGTGGGGCAGGGCTTGCTCGCCGTTGTGGTGATCTTCGGAGACGGCGAGCTGGCCGCTAGGGTGCGCACCGGTCAGATCAGCGCAGACCTTCTGCGCCCCGTCGATCTGCAGGCGGCGCTGCTCGCCGAGGATCTGGGACGCGCCGGGTTCGCGATGCTGACCCGCTTTGCCGTGCCGGTGGTGATCGGCGGGTTAGTCCCCGATCCCCCTGGCGGGAGGCCCGTTCCGGGCTGAAAATGGGCTCGGCTGTCCGCTGACGTCGTGTCTCTTTGATCCGGGTGAGGTCGTGGGTTAGTCGGGCGCTGGGAGCTGTGT
>JBOHFC010000474.1:0-3681 GCA_050701375.1 Pseudonocardiaceae bacterium | reverse complement strand
GCCGGGGAATCCTGACCTCACCCGGCGAGGACTGCGCCCCGTGCCCGGGGTGTGCTGTGTGTTCGGCTTGCTCGCGCGAAGTATCGTCCAGCTCGTCACGGTGAGGGGGCCTCAGAGGGCACCACCTGCGTTGCGGGCGCCGCCGGGGCGTTCGCACTCGGCGATGTAGTCACCCGCGAGGCGGGCCACCTCGCCCGCCTCGGCGGCGATCAGCCACGCCGACACCCCGGGCGCTGACACCACCCGGGGCAGCTCCTCACCCAGGTATCCCAGGTGAAACAACCGCGCCTGCAACCGCTCCCATGTCTCCAAACCGTGCTCCTACCTGTCGATGGATGAACCCTGCGGAACTCATAACGAGACTTATCCTGATAAGTTACGCAGTGAGTCCGACTAGACAGGAAGATGGCCACCGACATATGCTGATGAGCACTGCTACTAGGTAAGCGGAACCCTCGCCACGACGAACGGCCCACCGAGGGCACACAGATGACCAGCCCGGCTGACCGGGCCACACACGGCACAGGTGCCGCACAAACGACATGGACGAGGTGACCCCACGGTGGCCTACCGGACCCACGATCAGGCGATGTACACCCAGCTCGCCGACACCCTCCGGGACAAGATCAGCAGCGGTGCTCTTCCACCGGGCAGCGTGCTGCCCAGTGAGACTGAGCTGATGACCGCCTATGGGGTGTCTCGGCCGACCGCGCGGGCGGCGTTTCAGGCGCTGCGCAACCAAGGTCTGATCACCGTGATCCATGGCAAGGGTTCCTTCGTGCGCCGCCTGGACACGCAACCCAGCCACACCCACACCCGGACCATCACCCGCACCCCGGCGCCCCCCGACGGCGCCCAGCGCGGTGGGCGGCGCACCACCAAGGCCAGCCCCGCCCGGCGGTGGGCCTACGCCGACACCGATACCGACGCCGGGCGGTGGACCGTGCTGGACCAACCGCAGCACTCCCGCACCGACGCCACCCCCACCCTCGCGCTGGCCCTGGTGATCGCCGAACGCGAACCCCTGTTCGTCTGCGACCGACTGCTGGGTGACCCGGTCACCGGGCACCGTCTAGCCCACCGGCTGTACCTGCCCTTCGCTGTCTGCGTCGAAGTCCCCGCGCTGGAAACCGACCCCTTCCCCGACCCCGGGCTGCTCTACACCCTGCTGGACACCCACTACGGCGAAGTGCACTGGACCGAACACGTCCGCGCTCGCATGCCTACCCCTGAGGAAACCGCCACCCTGCACACCCCCAACAACGCCCCCCTGCTCATCACCCAGCGCATCACCCGCGCTCTAGGCGGACGACCCCTCGCACTCGAGCAAACCCGGCTCTCCGCTGAGGACGCTCAACTCACCTACACGCTTTCCGCGTCTACCCCCGACGTCAGTACAATTGACAGAGAACGGGACTGATCATGGCCCTGAATTCGTTGCGGCTCAGCGCTGAACCACTCATGGATACCGCCGACAAGTTCGCGGCCGGGAAACCCGCGCCGAGCGAGAGCGCGGTGGGACACGCCTCCGGAGTGGATCGCCCGTTCGGTTTACGGTTTACGGTGTCTCCCATCCGGTGCGGCGAGCACAGCAAGACGTATTACACCGTCACCGTTGAAGAGACCACGTACATCAACCGGGACGGCAAAGTAGATACCGAAACGGATTACGTGCAAAGAGAACAAGAGGACTGAACCAAGCGTGATTATCGTCCTCAGCGGCGTCGATGACCGGACCGCCGATCGTGTCGCGTCCGAGCTGGCACGCCGCTCGGCCCCCTACGCCCGGCTTGATTTGTCCGACTTCCCGCAACGCGTGGTGGCCAGCGCGTATTTAGACGGTGCTGGCCGCTGGACCGGGCACATACGGCATGCGGGGGGATGGACGGTGGCGTGGGAGGACATCACCGCCATCTACTATCGGCGCCCGACCAATTTTCAACCCGCGCCCGGCTTGACCACGGCTGATCGGCGTTTTGCGGTGGCCGAGGCGCGGGGAGGTTTCGGTGGGGTACTCGCTTCGCTGGACACGCGATGGATCAACCATCCGTTTCGGGTCGCCGATAGCGAGTTCAAACCACTACAGCTGACCACCGCGCGGGACTGCGGATTTGCCGTCCCGGCGACCGTCATCACCAACGACGGCCCCAGCGCGCACAGTTTCGCCGGGTCGCGTCGCGGCGATGTCGTGTACAAGCCGCTGGGCGGTGGGTTCTACCGGGACAACGACGGCAATGTCACCCTCATCTACGCCACGCCGGTGTCCGTCGAATCATCCGACGACGCTGAGATCTCCGCGACGTCCCATGCTTTCCAGTCATTTATTGACAAGGCTTTTGATGTGCGCGTCACAGTGGCCGGTCGGCGCATATTCGGCGTCGCGATCCACTCCAGGAGCGCGGCGGGCCGCATCGACTGGCGCTGCGACTACGACGCATTGCGCTACACCGAAATCCCGGTCCCGGACGCAGTGACCGGCAGCATCAGCCGCTACCTGCATCGTTTCGGGCTGCTGTACGGTGCGTTTGATTTCAGTATCGACAACGACGGTCGTTGGTGGTTCCTCGAGTGCAACCCCAACGGCCAATGGGGATTCATCGCCCAAGCCACCGGGATGCCGATCGGCTCCGCGATAGCCGACCTACTGACCTGAGACACCACCTGATGACCACCATTCCCCCCAGCGAATGCCAAGAATACCTCGACACCATGATCACCGGACTGCGGGACACCGGTGCGCTGAGCGACCCGCGCTGGATCGCGGCCTTCCGCGCCGTCCCCCGTCACGTGTTCACCCCGCAGCTACCGGAATCCGACCAGCACGACACCGACCGCGACACCACACAAGCACGCCAAGCCTGGCTGTCCCACGTCTACCAGGACGATTCTGTGATCACGGCGACCACCCACGAGCCGGGCCTCCGCGTCGACGTGCCCACCAGTTCCTCGACCCGCCCGGGCCTGATGGCCCGCATGCTGGAAATGCTGCGGCTGCGCGACGGGATGAGGGTATTAGAGGTTGGCACCGGCACCGGCTACAACGCGGGCCTGCTCACCCACCGCCTCGGCGAATCCCACGTGACCAGCATCGACATTGACCCCGCGCTCATCGACCACGCCCGGCGCAGACTGCACAGTCTGCACCTCGCACCACACCTCGTCTGCGGCGACGGCATCGCCGGTGTGGCGGACCGCGCCCCGTTCGACCGGATCATCGTCACCTGCGCCGTCCCCGACATCCCCCTAGCCTGGATCACCCAACTCACTCCCAGCGGGGTCATGTTCGTCAACCTGCGCGGTGAGATCGCCGGCGGAACACTCTGTCTGCTCACCAAAGACACCAGCGGCGACGACGAAGTAATCGGCCCCTTCCTCGGCGTCGCGGGCCACTTCATGTGGGCACGACACGATCCCGCGCGCGCACTTCCCTACGACATCCGGCCCACCACAGAACGCGACCAAACCCGCACCACCACCAAGCCCGAGACTATTGCTGAGATCTCCCACGACATCAACAACCCGAATTTTCGATTCCTCACCCAACTTCACATACGCGGAATCCGAACCCTCAGCACAACACCCCAGCACCCGCCGGACACCACCATCCGCGCCGACGCCACCGATGGATCATGGGTAACAGCCCACATCGCCTCCGGGAATATCGCTCAAGGCGGCTACCGT
>JBOHFC010000473.1:0-6345 GCA_050701375.1 Pseudonocardiaceae bacterium | reverse complement strand
GGCGCACCACAACCTCACCACGCTGCTGGTGGACAAGCCCACCGGCTACGGCGAGGTCGCTGCCGGGCTCAGCGTGCCCGGCAAGATCGACAAGATGGGCTACAAGGGAGTGGAGACCACAGAGCTGGTGTTCGACGGCTACCGCATCGGAGCTGACCAGGTGCTGGGCGCGGCTCCCGGCAAGGGTTTCGCTCAAATGATGGACGGTGTCGAGGTAGGGCGGGTCAACGTCGCCGCCCGGGCCTGCGGCATCGCGATTCGCGCTTTCGAGCTCGCGGTCGACTACGCACAGCAGCGCCGCACCTTCGGCAAGCCGATCGCGCAGCACCAGGCGATCGCGTTCAAGCTGGCTGAGATGGCGACCAAGGTCGAAGCCGCGCACCTGATGATGGTCAACGCCGCTCGTCTGAAGGATTCCGGCGAGCGCAGCGACGTCCAGACCGGTATGGCGAAGCTGCTGGCCAGCGAATACTGCAAGGAGGTCACCGACGACTCCTTCCGCATCCACGGTGGATACGGCTACTCCAAGGAGTACGAGATCGAGCGGCTGATGCGCGAAGCGCCGTTCCTGCTCATCGGCGAGGGCACCAGCGAGATCCAGAAGACGATCATCAGTAAGGGCCTGCTGCAGGAGTACGCTGCTCGAGGTTAAAGAGCACATAATGTTGACGAGATCCTGGTCACTCCAGCGCGAGAGTCG
This sequence comes from Pseudonocardiaceae bacterium, assembly GCA_050701375.1. Classification (GTDB taxonomy): domain Bacteria; phylum Actinomycetota; class Actinomycetes; order Mycobacteriales; family Pseudonocardiaceae. The sequence goes on along the minus strand of JBOHFC010000473.1, from coordinate 5,645 downwards.
GCCACGATTGGGTATTCGGGTCGGGAGGTGGTGAAGCTTGATGACCAGTCCGTTTAGCGGCCAAGGCCAGATGCCCGGCCTGCCCACCCCTCCTACCGGCTGGCCGATCGGCTCCTACGCTACTTACGCCGAGGCGCAGCGTGCCGTGGACCATCTCGCCGATAGCCAGTTTCCGGTTGCCGACGTCACGATCGTCGGGGTGGACCTGATGCTGGTCGAGCGGGTGCTGCGGCGGTTGACCTGGGGCCGGGTAATCGGGCAGGGGGGGGCGTCGGGTGCCTGGTTCGGACTGTTCGTCGGGGTGCTGCTGAGTCTGTTCGCGACCCAGGCCGGCACTGGGGTGATCCCGATCCTGGTGGGAGTGGCCACTGGCGCGGTGTTCGGGACGGTGTTCGCCGCCGCCGGTTATGCCGCGACCCGCGGCCGCCGAGACTTCGCGTCGACGAGCCAATTGGTAGCCGGACGTTACGACGTGCTGTGCCAACCGCGGCATGCCGAGCAGGCCCGTGACATGTTGGCGAAACTGGCCATGGGGCCTGGCGCCGCGGCGACCTGACCCCCGGCTGTGTGGCCCCGAGCTGTCTGACCCTCGAGCTGTCTGACCCTTAGCGGGGAAGGCAGTGCCAGCCGGCGAGGGCGTCGATGAGTCCGGTGACGACGGGTAACGTCGCCAGGTCTGCGGCGTCGCACCAGCGGGCTCCGTCAGCGTCGTCGCCGGCCCGGAGCCCTCCTCCGATCATCCGGCAGCTGTAGTCGTGGATGTCGAACACCACTCCATCCGGCCCGCCGCGCTGCACATCGCCCAGCCACCGGGTGACCTCAACGGTCAGCCCGGTCTCCTCAGCCACCTCGCGGATCACCGCATCCTGATCCGTCTCACCGGCTTGAACCCGACCCCCAGGCACTGACCAGCGTCCCCGTCCGGGCTCGTTCGCCCTTCGGATCAGCAGCAGCCTGCCGGCCTCGTCGAGCAGCACAGCCCCGACGCACCGGATGCACTGTGCCGGCGAGTCTGTCATCAGCGGGGATGGTAGTACTCTCGGGAGTGTCGGGACGCACGGTCGGCTTAGCTGCGGTACTACACTCACGGATCGTGACCGGGGCTGTCCGGCTACGACGGCGTTGCGCTGCCCGCGGCGGCGAGACAGGTGGGTCAGGGTGAGTGCGAAGACGTTCGGGCGGCGCTGAGATGCTCGGTCAACATTCCAACGTCCTGCTCGACCCCGAGATGGAACGACGGGTGATCCGGGTACGGCGGCACTGGGCATACCTGCTCAAGGACTTGCTGATCACCGTGGCGATCGTGCTCGGGATGTTCTTGCTTTCCCGCGTGGTCAGCGGCTTCGTCGGCGGCCTGTGGTTGGTGCAGTCGTTGCTCTGGTACGTGGCGGTCGGGGCGCTGCTGGGCTTCGCGTGGAAGGTGCTGGAGTGGTGGGTGGAGGTCATCATCGTCACCGACAAACGGTTCATGGTCACCAGCGGCATCATCCAGACGAAGAACTCCATGATGCCGATCACCAAGGTGACCGACATGAGCTTCATGAGGCCATTCTTCGGGCAGCTACTCGGTTACGGCACGCTCCGGATCGAGTCGGCTGGGCAGAAGCAGGACCTGGAGTGGATTTACTACTTGCCCCGGCCCGAGGAGGTCTTTCAGGCGATCTCCGGGTTGATCTTCGGTGACAAGCAGCAAAAACGATCACATATGCTGGAGCCGCCGCGCAGCTCTCGGCGCAGGCGCTGGCCGCGGCCGGGATGGCCAGGCTCCGCGAACCGGTAGCGATAGCCGGTGCAGACTGCGGCCATGCGTATTGACCTGCACGCCCACTCCACCGCGTCCGACGGAACCGACACCCCCGCGGAGCTCGTCGCCACCGCAGCGGCGGCTGGTCTCGACGTACTGGCACTGACCGACCACGACACCACCGCAGGATGGGCCGACGCTGTCGATGCGCTGCCGGTAGGCCTTCGGCTGATCAGGGGAGCGGAGTTCTCCTGCGTCGCGCCGGATGGTCGGGGCGGCGACGTCTCGGTGCACTTGCTCGGTTACCTGTTCGATCCCGCATCGGAGGCGATCATCGCCGAGCAGGTGCGGTTGCGCGACGAACGACGTGTGCGGCTGCGAGACATGGCACAGCGGATGGCTGCCGACGGGTTTCCGGTGGATCCGGACGAGCTCCTCGCCAGCCTGCCGCCGGAGGCCCCAGCCGGGCGGCCGCACCTCGCCCGGTCACTGGTGTCAGCGGGCGTCGTAAGTAGCGTCGACGTGGCTTTCCGCCGGTTCCTCAATGGCGACGGTCCGTACTACACTGGTCGAGCCGATACCGATGTCCACGCCGCGATCCGGATGGTTCGCGCTGCGGGCGGGGCTGCGGTACTGGCGCACCCTGCCGCCCGCCGTCGCGGGCCGGTCATCGACACCTCAGTGATCGCTGAGCTTGCAGCTGAGGGGCTCGCCGGGGTGGAAGTCGACCATCCCGACCATTCCGACGGTGATCGGGCCGCACTGCGCGAGATCGCGGCCGCGCTGGACCTGTTGGTCACCGGCAGCAGCGATTACCACGGCACGAATAAGCCGGTGTCCCTAGGCCAGGAGACGACCGCCCCGGAGGTGTTGGAGCGAATCGAGGAGCTGGCGGCGAGCAGCCGGGTCGCCGCGCTGACCGGCTGACCGGCTGACCGGTACGGTAGGCGCGATGGCACCGCGAGCGCAGGGCGAGCTGCAACTCGGCGGTCTGCCCCGCCCGCTGGTGCGCCTGACTCCCGCCAAGCTCACCACCTGGACCGGCTGCCGCCGGCGCTACCGGATGGCCTATCTGGATCGGCCTGCGCCCGCGCGGGGCGGAGCTTGGGCACACAACACGCTGGGCGCGGTGGTGCATACCGCGATGCGGGCGTTGTTCGATCTTGCGCCCGGCCGGCGGAAACCACACGCTGCGGCCGCCCTGGTCGCGACGCATTGGTCTGGGGAGGGTTTCGCGGACGATGCGCAGGCCAGCGACTATCGAAGCCGCGCGCAGGATTGGGTGGCCCGATACGTCGATGAGCTGGATCCCGACCTCGAGCCGGTGGGTGTGGAGCGTTGGGTATCCGCGCCGACTAAACGGATTGTTGCCGAGGGTCGGGTGGATCGCATCGACGAGCGCAACGGCGAGCTGGTCGTGGTGGACTACAAGACCGGTCGCCACGAGCTCACCGTCGATGATGCTCGCGGTTCGCAGGCGTTAGCGCTCTACGCCTTCGCGGCGCGCCGCACGCTGCGTCGGGAGTGCCGCCGGGTGGAGCTGCACCACCTTCCCTCCGGCACCGTTGCCGGCTGGGAACACACCGAGCAGTCGTTGAGCAGGCATCTACGGCGTGCCGAGGAGGCCGCCGACGAGATCGCGCTGGCCACTGACACTCTGGCGAGCGGAGGCGACCCGGAAGCCCTGTTCCCGCTCACCCCCGGCCGGGCTTGCTCATGGTGCGACTTCCGCCGGCACTGCCCGGAGGGCCGGGCCGGCGCACCAGAGCTCTGGCCGTGGGCCCTGCTTGCACCGTGACTGCGCTGCGCCTCGGTGAGCGCGTCCCGCGCGGGCTGTCCGGTGTGCTGGCGGGCGGCCTGGTTGTGCTTGCGATCGCGGTCTGCCTGGCGCAGTGGCTGGCTGGTACGTCCGGCCAGCCCGGTCCAGGCCTGGCAGCGGTTGCTGGACACGGGATCGCGGCTGCGGCCGCGGTTGGGTTGCAGCTGGCCGCCGACCGCTGTCAAGGTCGCCCGGCGGCGCTGGCGTCCTACTCCATCCTCCTGCTCACAGCTTGCGTGCTCTGGTTCGGTTGGTGGGACTGAGCCTGCTCTGCTTGCCGTAGAACCGCGCTACGGACACCGGTTGCGAAACCACCAGTCACTTAGTTAGCTCGCTCCATAATTACCCGAGCTGCTGGGCGAAGCTGGCCAAAGCGGCCGCCAGTGTGTCGTCAATCAATTCACAAACCTCGCGCCAACGAGCGTCAGGCTCGTCACTGAAAACCAAGGTAACGCTGTCAGCGGGGGTGGATTCAAAGAGTGGTGTCGGCAGCGGCCGCTCGTCGTCCTCTGACGGGAGCGGCGCTACGGCTTCGGCGAACACCGTTACCGCAAGTACTCCAGTCTCACCGGGGCCCACGCGTTGGATCGCAATCACGAAGCGGAGAGTTTGGTCGAGCACGACCAGGTGCAGACGGGTCCACCAACTGCCCTTGCTGAGATTCGTGAACATGTTGACTTCTCGGGCAGTGCGGACGATCTGTATTTGCCAGTATCTGGCTTGCTCTTCTGGCGGCGCCGCATGAACCACCGATGAATAAGCCTTTGGGTCCGCTTCGCGGAACTGGTCACGTATGTCGGTGCCGAGTTGTTCGATGTATGCGACCACCTTCTTTTGCAACGCCCCGGCGAGAGCCTCTGCTTCGGCGGCGCGCTCTGTGAGTTCTACCTGCTGAAGAGCTCGTAACCGGTCAGCGTACGCCCGGGCAACCGCAATAGCTCCGGTACCCTCTGCAGCCGGTTCTGCTGGTCTTTCCAGCTCGGAGCGTAATGCAACTATTTCGAGGCGAGAAAACAAGCGTGCCAGGTCACGCAGATCACCGTCATTTGCTTGTTCTAGAGCGTCAATGTATGCGCTTCGCTGCGTGCGATCTACAACCAACGGTGCGTACTTAGCACGAAGCAATACCAGCAGCGTGAGGGCTCTAGCGACACGACCGTTGCCGTCCTCGAAGGGGTGAATCCTGATGAATCGGTGATGCAACCATGCCGCGCGCACGACGGGATGTTCGTCGGCTGTCTCCTTGTAAAGCTCGAGTAGTCGCTCCATCTGCGATTGTACATGCTCAGGAGGAGTATACTCGAGCAATGTGCCGTCGTGGCGCCGCACATGATTCGGTTGCATCTTCCATGTGCCGAGATGTAGCGGAACCTGCAAGATCTGCCCGAAATCGTTCCGTGCCTCATATGTGGCCTGGGTGCGACAGAGTGCCTGATGCAGCTCACGCACAAAGTGAACGCTGAGATCCGCACCGTTACGCGCCGCTTCTGCAAGAAACCCTAACGCGTCATACTGGGATCTGATGATTGCAAGTACACCATCATCCAATCCGCCTTCTCTAGCGGCGACCTCGGCGGTGAGGCCTTCAGCCACGAGAGCTTCGGTGACCCCCCAACCGACGTCATAGAGCCGCTCGATTAGTCCGGTCTCGATCGCGTGCCTTCGAAGGCTACGGCGCCGGGCCTCGGCTAACTCGCCGGCGGACGCCCGCGCGAGCGAGACCTCCCACGCTTCGCGAAGGGCGTCTACGCTTGCAAGCACCTGGCTTAACTCGCCATTTACGACTCCTAGTGGTTCAACTTCAGTCCACTGGAACCGCTCCTTGTCACTCATGACATTAGAGTAGTCGGTAACCACCGCTGCCAAGTCGGCAGCAGCACGTCGAGCAGGCCTTGCGGATTCTCGGTGCTTGGCGAGTGCGCGGCATCGGGGATCATCGCGACCGCGGCGCCGAGTCGATCCGCCATATCGTGCTGGACCGCCACCGGCCACGCGTCGTCGGACTCGCCGAAAACCACCAGGCACGGGATCGCACTGGTGCGCAGCGTTGTGGCCAGCTCGGTGACCCGGTCGGGTTCGGTG
>JBOHFC010000472.1:0-4224 GCA_050701375.1 Pseudonocardiaceae bacterium | reverse complement strand
CTGCGTGACATCGTCAAGACCGAGGGCCCCATGGACGAGCCGCGCGCGATGGAGACGATGGCGGACGTCTGCGCCGCTCTGGACTTCAGCCATCGCAACGGCATCATCCACCGGGACGTCAAGCCGGCCAACATAATGATCAACAATGACGGCGCGGTCAAGGTGATGGACTTCGGCATCGCCCGGGCGCTGGCCGACGGACAGGGCGTGACCCAGACCGCGGCGGTGGTCGGCACCGCCCAGTACCTGTCCCCTGAGCAGGCCCGCGGGGAACCGGTGGACGCCCGGTCGGACGTCTACGCCGCCGGGTGCGTGCTCTACGAGCTGATCACCGGAGATCCTCCGTTCACCGGTGACTCCCCGGTCGCGGTGGCCTACCAGCACGTCCGCGAGGATCCCACACCACCGTCGCGGCACAACCCGGACGTGCCCGCGGCGCTGGACGCGGTGGTGCTCAAGGCGATGAGCAAGAACCCGGCCAACCGGTACCAGTCCGCTGCTGAGATGCGCACGGACCTGGTCCGCGTGCTGTCCGGGCAGCGCCAGTTGGCGCCGGTGATCATGACCGACGCGGACCGCGACCTGATGCTCGACTCGGGGCCCACGGTAGCTATCCGGCCTATCCGAACCATTCGGGCCAACCGGCGGCACGCGGAGCCGATCGGAGCGCCGGTCGACGAGCGGCGCTCCGGACGTGGCCTGGGAATCCTTACCTCTGTGGTGATCATCGCGATCATCGGCTTGCTCCTGCTGCTGTTCACCGACGTTTTCGGCGGTGGCCCCAAACCGATCGCGCTGCCCCACGTGGTCGGCGAGCCGGTGCCGCAGGCCGAGCAGGCGCTCACCGCCGCCGGCTTCCAGACCGAGCGCCATCCAGTCGAGTCAACCCCGCAGGACCTCGACCGGGTGGTGGCCATGGCCCCCGCCGACCAGGCCGTGCCGGGAACGACGATCCGGCTGGACGTCGGCGCCGGCCCGGCCGAAGTGGAAGTGCCCAACCTGCTCGGACTGGACCGAGTGCAGGCGCAAGCCTCCCTGCAACAGGTCGGCCTGACGCTGTCGCCCGATCAGGGCACGCAGGTTGCCCAGGACGACAAGGACATCGGCAAGGTGCTCGTCCAGGATCCGACGGCCGGGGGCCGGCTCACCAAGGGCAAATCGGTGGCCATCACCGTCGGAGTCGCGCCGGAGACCGTGGGTGTGCCTGACGTCGTCGGCACCAGTATCGACCAGGCTCAGCGCAACATCGTGGTCGCCCATCTCATCGCCGCCGTCCAGGATGTCGACTCCACGGCGCCGAAGGGCCAGGTCCTGAAGCAGAACCCAGGCGGGGGCAACACCGTCAAGGCGGGCGCTACGGTGACCCTCACGGTGTCCCGTGGCAACCAGATCCAGATGCCCGACCTGCACGGTCTGACCCCGACCCAGGCGCAGAACGCGCTGATAAAGCTGGGTTGGACCGGCATTTTGAAGCAGGTCTTCACTCCGGTGGAGGACGCGGCTCAGGTCGGGCTCGTCGTTGCCCAGGACGTCCCGGCGGGTACCGGATTCGCTCGCAACCAGACCATCACGATCACCGTCGGGCAGAACAACGCGGCGACCAGCACGACCACTACCAGCGGGATCTTCGGCGATTCCCCAGCATTTCCCAGTCCGGGCGGCTGACCCGTTGGTAACCAACGGGGTCAGCGCACCGCGGCGGCGCCGGCGAGCTTGCGCATCTGCGTCTCGAGCTCGATCACCCGTGCCTCGTCCACGTCGGCTCCAGCGATACGCAGCCAGTTCGCCAGTATGCGGTGCCCACCGTCGGTGAGCACTGATTCCGGGTGGAACTGCACGCCGTGGACCGGAAGCTCCCGGTGTCGCAGCGCCATCACGATCCCCGACTCGGTGCGACCGGTGACCTCGAGCTCGTCCGGGATGGTCTCGGGGAGCACGGTGAGCGAGTGATACCGGGTGGCGGTGAACGGTTGCGGCAGAGCGGCGAGCACCGCAATGCCGTCATGGTGCACCTGCGAGGTCTTGCCGTGCAGCAGCTCTGAGGCCCGCGCCACAGTGGCGCCCCAGACCGCCCCGATCGCCTGGTGGCCGAGGCAGACGCCGAGTAACGGGCGGCGCTGTGCGGCGCAGTCGCGGATGATTTCCATGCTCGCTCCGGCGCGGTCCGGGGTGCCCGGTCCGGGGCTGATCAGTACACCGTCCGCTGAGGCGACGTCCCCGGTCTCGACCGCATCGTTGCGCCGCACCACGCACTGGCATCCCAGCTGCGCCAGGTACTGCACGAGGTTGTAGACGAAGCTGTCGTAGTTGTCGATCACGAGAATGCGCACGCCAGCCAGCCTATCGCCGGTGGGGCGCCCTGCTCAGCCCGCCGTGACGTCGTTGAACGGCAGCCGGGGCTCCACCCACGGGAATACCACCAGCATCAACAGCGTCAGCACGGCCGCGACGAGCAACAGAGCTTCCAGCAGCTTCACCGCGCGCGACCCAGGCAGATGCCGCCAGATCCAGCTGTACATGAGCCTCCTCAGGCGCCGGCGGTCAGCTCGACAGGCCGTTTACCGTCGGCCTTCCGGTACGAAGTGACCAACACTCCGTGCACGATGAGCCGCTCCCGGGCGGAGAACTGCGGGTTGCAGGTGGTCAGTGTGATCAGCCGGTTGGCCGGAGCGCGACCTGGCTGGCCAGGAACCGGAGCGATCACGTCGACCTGATTGGGCAGCACGATGGTCTTGCCCACCACGTCCGCGTAGTGACCAGGCAACGGTTGCACACCCCGGCACTGCGGCTGTGTCCCCTTCCCGGCGGTCCAGCCGTCGGACTCACCCCGCAAGGGCAGCACCCGATAGACGTACCAATGGTCCGCCGTCTCCACCACGATCGCGTCGCAAGAGGACAGTAGGTCCAGGGAGTTGAAGGGAGAACCCTTGCCGACCCGGTGCCCGGCCACCCCGAAATTGCCCAGCTGGCCGGGCTTCGCAGTGCCCTGATAGTGCCCCGGACCGACCGCCAGGACGTCCTGGTCGGTGCCCTCCAGCACGGTGAAGACGAAATCCGGTCCGAACGCGGGGATGTACATCTTGGCGATACCGTCGCCCTTGACCGGCCGGTCCACCAAGCCCCGACCATTGCGCCAGGTCTGATCCAGCTTGGCGGTGGCTTGGTGCTGCTTCTGCGCTGAAGTCCAGTCGGTGACGTAGACCTCGTAGAAGACGAACAGCAGCACCACCAGACCTACGGTCAAGAGCAGCTCGCCCAGCCAGCGGACGGTCGTTCGGACGGGGTCTGGGCGCCGGTGTGCCGGCGGTGAACCTCGTACGGGGGACTGCACGTGGCTCACGAAACCTCCTCGCAGGTCAGCGACACCTCAACCGGGCGTTGTCACTCGCTCGGCCAGATTTCACCCAGGGACCAGCCGGACACCAGCGGCGGCCGGCCGGAACCGCCGCCAGCACCGAGACGGTAGTGGGTGCCGTAACGTGTGCGCCGAGCGCCCCGCTGTGGATGGTGAGACCACCGCAGACACCAGAGCGTCGAACGAGCCGCACGCCGAACGAGGAATAACCATGCCGAAGTCCAAGGTTCGCAAGAAGTCGGTCTACACGCCGCCGGCCGATGCTCTCGGCCCGGTGAGGGTCCGCGTCGCGGGCCCCTCGCACCCGTTCTACGTCGCCGTGATGCTGGGATTGATGGTGCTCGGCCTGCTGTGGCTGGTGGTCAACTATCTGGCCATCGACAAGATCCCGCTGCTCAACAGCCTCGGCAACTGGAACTTCCTGATCGGCTTCACTTTGATGATCACCGGTCTGCTGATGACCATGCGCTGGCGCTGACTGGCTGAACAACACCGGTGCAATTCATCCCCACTGTGGACAACCCCTGTGGACAGGGAATCTCTGCCAGGCGGGTACTCAGCCGTGCCACAGTCGATGGGTTGTCGGGGATGAGGCGCTGCTCACGTCATGGGACAGTCGCTCGGGTCCGGTGGAGGGTGGTGCAGGCCAGCGTCCTGGATGCAGAACGCGGTAAACGCCAGCTCGATGGGCGTGTTCCTGGATTCAGGACAGCAGTTCTCAGGAGCGTGGTGGCTGCACCGGTGGCTAGGTGGCTGGTGTTTTTCGCGTGTCGGTGACTCGGTGGCGCGGACCGCTCTGGAATGATGATCATGTGACGTTGGGTCGGGCGCCGAGACAGCGAGACTTGTTGCGGTCGACGGTGGAGTTC
>JBOHFC010000471.1:0-2416 GCA_050701375.1 Pseudonocardiaceae bacterium | reverse complement strand
GCGGCCACCCCCTGACAAATGCGACGACCTGCCCGAGTGATTGTCCTTCGCGAATACGTGGTCGGTCGCGACATCTACGTAGCTTCCTGAGTTCAGGCCAGTTGATCGACCATACCGGCCGGCGGATGTTGACGCCGGCTCAGCGCTGGCGGGAAATGTCGAGATAGGCGCGGGCGTTGCGGATCGTTTCAGGCAATGCGTCACCGCCGAACTTCTCCAGCGCGGCATCGGCGAGCACGAGGGCGACCATCGCCTCGGCCACCACGCCTGCGGCGGGGACCGCACAGACGTCGGAACGCTGGTTGATCGCGACAGCCGCCTCGCCAGTGGCGACATCCACCGTGGCCAGCGCACGGGGTACCGTGGAGATCGGCTTCATCGCCACCCGGACCCGCAGCACCTCTCCATTGGTCATGCCACCTTCCAGGCCGCCGGCCCGGTTAGTGCACCGCGCCACACCGTCGGGCCCGGGCACCATCTCGTCGTGCGCCACGCTTCCCCGGCGTCGTGCGGTGGCGAACCCGTCGCCCACCTCGACACCCTTCATGGCTTGGATGCCCATCAGCGCACCAGCCAAGCGGGCGTCCAACCGCCGGTCAGCGTGCACGAAGGAGCCCAGTCCGACCGGTAGCCCATAGGCCACGACCTCGACAACACCGCCCAGCGTGTCGCCGTCCTTTTTCGCCGCATCCACCTCGGCGATCATCGCGGCCGACGCTTCCTCGGCGAATGCGCGAACCGGACTGGCATCGACCCGCTCCAGGTCACTGGGTCCGGGCAACACCGCCGCGGGGGCGTCCACCTGCCCCAACGACACCACATGGGACAACACCTCGACACCCAGTGCCTGGCGCAGGAACGCCTTGGCCATGGCGCCCAACGCGACCCGAGCAGCGGTCTCCCGGGCGCTGGCCCGCTCCAGCACCGGCCGCGCATCGTCGAAGCCGTACTTGGTCATGCCGGCGAGGTCGGCGTGCCCGGGCCGGGGTCGGGTCAGTGGCGCGTTGCGGGACTGCGCGGCCAGCACGTCCGGGTCCACCGGGTCGGCTGCCATCACAGTCTCCCACTTGGGCCATTCGGTGTTGCCGATCCGGATCGCCACCGGACCGCCCAACGTCCGGCCGTGCCGGATACCCCCGAGCAGGTCCACCTCGTCGGCCTCGAACTTCATCCGCGCCCCACGCCCATAGCCGAGGCGACGGCGAGCCAGCTCGGCCTGGATGTCCTTAGAGGTCACCTCGACCCCGGCGACCATACCCTCCAGCACAGCCACCAGAGCAGGACCGTGCGACTCCCCGGCGGTGATCCAGCGCAGCATGGCGCCATCGTGCCACGGACTGCTGTCGCCGCCGGCCTCACGCCTCGGCTCCGGCCCCAGAGCCAGCCCCAGAGACGTCCTCAACGACTGCCGCTGGCGCTGGTCGAGAACCGAGCAAGCGGTGCACCACCGCACCGACCACCACCAGCGCGGCGACGAACAGCAGTGCGAGGTACTGCAGCACCCAACTGGTACCCGCCGGGTCGTACACCGCCTGCCGTGGCCAGGCGACGTTCACCATCATCGCCGCTCCGTAGACGACCGCGAGCACGTTCACCGGCAGCCCCCAGCGACCGAGCGAGAAGCCGCCCGGCTGCTTCGGCGGCAGGCGCCGGCCCAACCGAGCGCCCAGTGCCGGCACCGTGACCAGCAGGTAAGCCAGGTACACGATCACCACCGACGTGCTGGTGACCGCCGCGAACGCCGCCGGGTTACCCAGGTTGATCAGCAGCACGCCAATGGCCAGCGCCCCCACCGCGATGCCGGTGAGGATCGGCGTCCCGGTCTGCGGGCTGACCCTGGCCAGTAGCCGGGCGCCGGGCAGCCGGCCGTCGCGCGCCATGCTGAACATCACCCGCGACGCCGAATTCTGGATCGCCAGGCAGGCTGACACGATGGAGATCGCGACCACCGCGAGCAGCGCCCGGCCGAGTGTGGAGTCCAGCCGGCTGGTGATGACGTAGGCGATGCCGCCGGTGGACAGTTGCCCGTCGGTCAGCGAAGGCGCCGCCATCAGCGCAGCCACGATCATGAAACCGCCACCGACGAAAGACACCAGCAGGGCACGCAGGATCGCTGATGGCACCACCCGGCGAGGCTGGCTGGTCTCCTCGGACAGCTCCGCGGCACTGTCGAACCCGTACATCACGTAAGCCGCCATCAGTGTCGAGGCGAGGAAGGCATACAGGTAAGGGCTGTTACCGGACACGTTGAGTGTCTTGGTGACCACCCCAGGACCCCGTTCGGCATGGCCGAACAGCAACACCAGCAGCAGCACCACACCCACCAGCTCGCACGTCACACCGATCCCGTTGATCAACGCCATGAAGCGCACCCCGACGGCGCTGATCACGGTCGCCAGTGCGATGAGCACCGAGC
>JBOHFC010000470.1:0-3235 GCA_050701375.1 Pseudonocardiaceae bacterium | reverse complement strand
CCGCAAGGGCGGCAAGAAGCGATGACGGGCATGAGATGCCGGATCGACACCGCGAACATCGAGAACAGAGCAGGAAGGTAGGCAACAGATGCCCCGCAGCCTGAAGAAGGGCCCCTTCATCGACGACCACCTGCTCAAGAAGGTGGACGCGCAGAACGAGGCCGGCACCAAGCAGGTGATCCGGACCTGGTCGCGCCGCTCCACGATCATCCCGGACATGATCGGCCATACCATCGCGGTGCACGACGGGCGCAAACACGTCCCGATCTTCGTCAGCGAGGCGATGGTCGGCCACAAGCTTGGTGAGTTCGCCCCCACCCGCACGTTCCGGGGTCACATCAAGGACGACCGAAGGGCGCGGCGGCGCTGAGCCGGCGAGCTGGGCCCCCCCGAAGCAACGAAGAGACGAAGAGGTAGCAGCGCATGGACGCCCGGAACGAGGCCGGTGCCGCTGCAGCGCAGGAGCCATCCCGCGCGGTGGCGCGGGCTCGGTATGTCCGCGTGACGCCCATGAAGGCGCGCCGGGTGGTCGACCTCATCCAGGGCCGCAGCGTGCAGGAGGCGCTCGCAGTGCTCGAGTTCGCACCGCAGGCCGCCTCCGCCCTGGTGTCGAAGGTGCTGGCCAGCGCGATGGCCAACGCGCAGAACAATCTCCAGGTCGATCCCGACACGCTGGTGGTGTACCGGGCGTTCGTCGATGAGGGGCCGACGCTCAAGCGGTTCCGACCCCGTGCGCAGGGTCGGGCCTACCGGATTCGTAAGCGCACCAGCCACATCACGGTGGAGGTCGAGTCCGTGCCCCAGCGTCAGACGGCGCAGCGTCGAGCCGGCGGCCGGTCCCGTGGCGGGCAGGCCGGCACCAGCAAGAAGGCCACCCAGACAAGGAGTGCCCGCTAGTGGGTCAGAAGATCAACCCGCACGGCTTTCGGCTCGGCATCTCGACCGACTGGAAGTCCCGCTGGTACGCGGACAAGCAGTATGCCGAGTACGTCAAAGAGGACGTCGCGATCCGCAGACTGCTGTCCAAAGGGATGGAGCGAGCGGGCATCGCGAAGGTCGAGATCGAGCGCACCCGCGACCGGGTGCGGGTGGACATCCACACCGCGCGCCCAGGCATCGTGATCGGTCGCCGCGGCGCGGAGGCCGACCGGATCCGGGGTGAGCTGGAGAAGTTGTCGGGCAAGCAGGTGCAGCTCAACATCCTTGAGGTCAAGAATCCCGAGGCGGAGGCTCAGCTCGTCGCTCAGGGAGTTGCCGAGCAGCTGTCCAACCGGGTTGCCTTCCGGCGCGCGATGCGCAAGGCGATCCAATCGGCGATGCGTTCACAGCAGGTCAAAGGCATCCGGGTGCAGTGCTCCGGGCGTTTGGGCGGCGCTGAAATGTCTCGCTCGGAGTTCTATCGCGAGGGTCGGGTTCCGCTGCACACACTGCGTGCCGACATCGATTACGGGCTGTTCGAGGCACGCACCACATTCGGTCGGATCGGTGTGAAGGTATGGATTTACAAGGGCGATGTGGTCGGCGGGCGACGTGAGCGCGACGTAGAGAGCGCCGCCAGAGCGGCAGACGCCGCAGCCCGTGCACCGCGACGGGAGCGTCCTGCCCGGCGTCGTTCCGGTGCCACCGGGACGACCGGAACCTCGACTGAGGCGGGCCGCGCCGCGGCAGCGGAACTTGCCGAGGCGCAAACCACGCAAGCCAGTGGTCCGCAGAGCACGTCGCCCGAGCCGGTCACCAGCGCTGCGCCGCACCCGACCAGTCCAGCACTTCCGGCCAGTACCGACGAGGCGGCCACCGCAGGGCCTGGGGAGGGCTGAGACGTGCTAGTTCCACGCAAGGTCAAGCATCGCAAGCAGCACTCACCGGGTCGGTCGGGTATGGCCACCGGCGGTACTCAGGTCACCTTCGGAGACTTCGGGATCCAGGCTCTGGAACCGGCCTACGTGACCAACCGACAGATCGAGTCTGCCCGGATCGCGATCAACCGGCACATCCGCCGAGGCGGCAAGGTCTGGATCACTATCTTCCCGGACCGGCCACTGACCAAGAAACCGGCAGAAACCCGGATGGGATCCGGCAAGGGCTCGCCCGAGTTCTGGGTGGCCAACGTCAAGCCAGGTCGGATCATGTTCGAGATGGCCTACCCGAATGAGTCGGTCGCCCGCGAGGCGTTGCGCCGCGCGATCCACAAGCTGCCGATGAAATGCCGGATCGTCACCCGCGAGGGGGTGGACTTCTGATGGCGACCACCACCGCCGCGAGCGAGCTGCGCGAGCTCACCGACGATGAACTGGTGCTGCGACTTCGCGAATCCAAGGAAGAGCTGTTTAACCTGCGCTTCCAGATGGCGACCGGGCAAATGGACAACAACCGCCGGCTGCGCATGGTCCGGCGAGACATCGCCCGCATCTACACCGTGATGCACGAGCGTGAGCTGGGTCTGTCGGTGTCTCCGGACGCCGTTGCCGGAAGTGAGGGTGCGGCATGAGCGATGCTGAGCAGCGAAACGAGCTGACCGAGCCCGCGGGGCGAAACGAGCTGACCCAGCCTGCGGGGCGAAACGAGCTGACCCAGCCCGAAGGGCGGAATAAGCGAAAGGTCCGAGAGGGTTACGTCGTTTCGGACAAGATGGATAAGACGGTCGTGGTGGCGCTGGAGGACCGCAAGAAGCACCCGCTGTACGGCAAGGTGCTGCGCTCCACCACAAAGGTGAAGGCGCATGACGAGGCCAACGTCGCGGGGGTCGGTGACCGGGTGCAGCTGATGGAGACGCGCCCGCTGTCGGCGACCAAGCGCTGGCGGCTGGTCCAGATCCTCGAGAAGGCCAAGTGAGTCACGGTATCGTCTTTTGGGCTGCTATTGGCTGCGAGAAGGGGTAGTTGACGTGATCCAGCAGGAATCGCGACTGCGGGTTGCCGACAACACGGGTGCCAAGGAGATCCTGTGCATTCGGGTGCTCGGCGGTAGCTCGCGTCGCTACGCCGGCATCGGGGACATCATCGTGGCGACAGTCAAGGAAGCCATTCCCGGAGCCAACGTCAAGCGGGGCGATGTGGTCAAGGCCGTCATCGTGCGTACCGTGAAGGAGAAGCGCCGACCGGACGGTTCTTACATCCGGTTCGACGAGAACGCCGCTGTACTGATCAAGCCCGACGGTGAGCCGCGCGGCACCCGGATCTTCGGTCCGGTCGGTCGGGAGCTCCGGGACAAGCGGTTCATGAAAATCATCTCGCTG
>JBOHFC010000469.1:0-5315 GCA_050701375.1 Pseudonocardiaceae bacterium | reverse complement strand
TCGCGGGGCAGCGCGGCGTGGTCGAGGCCGGCGAGGCCGAAATGATCCATTCCGTCTTCGAGCTCGGGGATACGGTGGCCCGCGAGGTGATGGTGCCCCGGACCGAGATCGTCTGGATCGAGCAGGAGAAATCAGTGCGCCAGGCCGTGGCGCTATGCCTTCGTTCTGGATTCTCCCGCATCCCCGTGATCGGGGACAGCGTCGATGACATCGTCGGTGTTGTGAACATCAAGGATCTGGTGGCGGCTGGGCAGCCCACCGTCGGTGAGGTGATGCGGCCCGCGACGTTCGTACCCGATTCCAAGCTGCTGACCGGGCTACTCAAGGAGATGCAGCTCTCGCACAATCACATGGCCGTCGTCGTCGACGAGTACGGCGGCACCGCAGGTCTGCTGACGATCGAAGACATCCTCGAGGAGATCGTCGGCGAGATCACCGACGAGTCCGACACCGACCAGCGGCCGCCGATCGAGCGCCTCGCAGACGGTACGGTACGCGTGATCAGCCGGCTGCCGGTGGTCGATCTGGCTGAGCTGTTCGAGGTGGAACTCGCGGACACCGACGTGGAGACCGTCGGTGGGCTGCTGGCGCAGCGGTTGGGCCGGGTGCCGGTACCAGGTGCCGAGGCCGAGGTGGCCGGTTTGCGTCTGCGTGCCGAGGGGGGCAACGATCGTCGTGGGCGGCTGCGCATCACCACCGTCACCGCACGCCGAGTCTCCGCACAGTCCGATTCCCAGACCCGTCAGTCACCGACTGATAACCAGCAACCCGAGGTTCACCCCGCCGCGGCTGACCCCCCGCAGGAAGCGAGCGACACCAGTGCCTGACACCACGGACCTAGATCCGGAGGACGCCAAGATCGTGACGCTGGCGCGCTCGGCGCTGGCCCGCACCGGCGCCGAAGAGGGTGCCGCGGTTCGGGACACCGAAGGGCGCACCTATACCGGTGTCACGGTGTCGCTGCCCTCGCTGGCGTTGACCGCGCTACAAGCCGCGATAGCCGCGGCGGTGGCCAGTGGTGCGACCGGCTTGGAGGCAGCTGCTGTGGTTGCCGGGTCCGGGGCCGTGGACGCTGCTTCGCTGGCTGCGGTCCGGGAGCTCGGGTCGGCTGCACCGGTATTGGTGGTCGATGCGCACGGGGTCGTCAGCAGCGTGTTGCGTACGGCGGGACAGGCGTGACACAGCCCACCGACACGCCGTTTCGGGCCGGGTTCGCCTGCCTGGTCGGCAGACCCAACGTCGGCAAGTCAACGTTGACCAACTCGCTGGTGGGCCAGAAGGTGGCGATCACCTCCAGCCGGCCGCAGACCACCCGGCACACCATCCGGGGGATCGTGCACCAGCCCGACGGGCAGCTCATCCTGGTGGACACACCCGGCCTGCACCGGCCCCGAACCCTGCTCGGTCAGCGGCTCAACAGCCTGGTTCGCACGACCTGGTCAGAGGTGGACGTGATCGGGTTCTGCGTGCCCGCGGACGCCACGATCGGAGCCGGGGACCGGTTCATCGCCGGTGAGCTGGCTGCGCTGGCGAGGCGCACCCCGGTGTTCGGCATCGTGACCAAGACCGATCTGGTGAGCCCGCAGCGAGTGGCTGAGCAGCTCGCCGGGCTGGCTGACCTGGCCCGCTCGGCAGGCTTCGACGAGTTCGCCGAGCTGGTGCCGGTGTCGGCAGTCGATGGCTTCCAGGTGGCGCTGCTCGCTGACCTGCTGCTGGCTCGGATGCCGGAGTCGCCACCGCTGTACCCCAGTGGGGAACTCACTGACGAACCGGAGCAGACTCTGGTCGCCGAGCTGGTCCGGGAGGCGGCGCTGGAGGGGGTGCGCGACGAGCTGCCGCACTCGCTGGCCGTCGTGGTGGAGGAGATGAACCCCCGGGAAGGACGAGCCGGCCTGCTCGATGTCTACGTCAACCTCTACGTCGAACGGGACAGCCAGAAGGCGATCGTGATCGGACGGGGTGGCCAGCGCCTCAAGGAGGTCGGCAGCCGTGCGCGGACGCACATCGAGGCGCTGCTGGGCACGTCGGTGTACCTGGATCTGCAGGTGAAGGTCGCCAAGGATTGGCAGCGAGATCCCAAGCAGCTGCGCCGGCTGGGTTTCTAGCCCGCGCGTCGCAGTCGCTGCCGGCTCGGCGATGCGACGATGGGCGGGTGAAGCTCTACCGTGACACCGGCGTGGTGCTGCGGGTGCAGAAGTTAGGCGAAGCCGATCGCATCATCACGCTGCTGACCCGCCGGCACGGGCGAGTGCGCGCGGTGGCCAAGGGTGTACGGCGCACCTCATCGAGGTTCGGCGCGCGACTTGAGCCGTTCGGACATGTCGACGTGCAGTTCTACAGCGGGCGGACACTGGACATCGTCACCCAGGTCGAGACGGTGGACGGGTTCGGTTCCCGGCTCGTCGGGGACTACGGCCGCTACACCACGGGCTGCGCGGTGTTGGAGACCGCTGAGCGGCTTGCCGGCGCCGAGGGTGAGCCGGTGTTGCGGCTATACCTGCTGGTGGTGGGCGCGCTGCGGGCACTGGCTGACGGGCAGCGACACGCGTCGTTGGTCCTCGACGCTTTCCTGCTCCGCGCCATGGGTACCGCGGGATGGGCGCCGGCGCTGACCGAATGTGCCCGATGCGGTGCACCGGGACCGCACCGGGCGTTCAGCGTTCCCGCGGGGGGCGTGGTCTGTCCCGGGTGCCGTCCGGCCGGCGCGGCCACGCCGTCGGCACAGGCCGTGGAGCTGCTCGATGCCCTGGAGAGCGGGCACTGGCAGATCGCCGAAGCCGTGCCGGCCGCGGCGTGCCGCGAGGCCAGCGGTCTGATCGCCGCCCACCTCCAGTGGCACCTGGAACGCCAACTCCGCTCCCTGTCCCTGGTCGAACGCCCCCGCCTACCGCATTCAGCAGGCTGAGCGGGGTACAAGGCCGCCGAATAACCCCGCTGAGCCCGCTGAACAGGCCAAGCGACAGGATGGGTCGGTGGTGCGCCCGCCTGATCCACATCCCTCGGGGGCTCGGCCGCCGTTGCTGGCTGCAGAGCGGGTGCCCCGGCATGTGGCGCTGGTGATGGATGGCAATGGGCGGTGGGCGCAGCAGCGCGGGCTGTCGCGCACCGAGGGCCACCGCCGTGGTGAGGCGGTCTTGCTCGATGTCGTGTGCGGGTGCATCGAGCTCGGGGTGAAGTGGCTGTCGGCGTATGCGTTCTCCACCGAGAACTGGCGGCGCAGCCCCGACGAGGTGCGCTTTCTGATGGGTTTCAACCGCGACGTCATCCGCCGCCGCCGCGACGAGATGCACGAGATGGGCGTCCGGGTGCGCTGGGCCGGGCGCCGGCCGCGGTTGTGGCGCAGCGTGATCCGGGAGCTCGAGGTGGCCCAGGAGCTGACCGAGGCTAACGACGTCATTACCCTGACCATGTGCGTGAACTACGGCGGTCGCGCCGAGATCGCGGACGCGGCGCGTGAGGTGGCCCGCCGGGCGGCGTGCGGTGAGATCAACCCGGAACGGGTCGACGAGCGGATGCTGGCGCGGTATCTCGATGAACCGGACATGCCGGATGTCGATCTGTTCCTGCGGCCGTCGGGAGAGCAGCGCATCTCCAATTTCCTGATCTGGCAGGCTGCCTACGCCGAGCTGGTGTTCCAGGACGTTCTGTTCCCCGACCTGGACCGCCGCGACCTATGGCGGGCGTGCGAGGTCTACGCGGCCCGTGACCGCCGGTTCGGCAGCGCCGGTGATACCCAGACACCCAGGAGAACGATCCGATGAGCCACGACGAGCACTCGGCGAGTCTTGCCGCCACCCGGGCAGTGCTCGATGCCGCCCGAACAGCACTGGAGCGTTACCAGGACGTCAGGGTTGACGACGACGGCTCGCTGACCTTCCAGCACTCCGACGTGCCGTGCGCGGTGCAGGCGGTGGAGCTGGTTGAGGGTCTGGCGATGCTCAGCTTGACCTGTGTGGTCGCTTGGGACGTTCCCGACGACGGTGAGCTGGCTGAGCGAGTGGCCACCCGGGCAGGGCAGGGCCTGTTCGGCACCCTGGGCTTGGTTCGCACCGAGCGCGGCGCGGACGTGACGCTGCGTTACGCATTCCCGGCTGCCGGCCTGAACACCGTGCCACTGGGCACGCTGCTGATGCTGGTGGTGTCCGCCGCCTCGCAGGTGCGTGACGAGCTTCTAGTCCCGTAATGGCCGCCCCGACGACCGAGCAGCCAGCCAGCTCCGATGCACCGAGCGCGCCTTGGCGCAGGATCACTTCGCTGGAGGTGCTCTGTGCGGTGCTGGTGCTGGCGTTGCTGGCCCAGGGTGCGCTGATCCAGGTTCTGGACATCCCTGCGGTGCGCACCGGCGCCACGGTTTTCGTGGCGGTATGCGTGCAGGCGATGCCGTTCCTGGTCTTGGGGGTACTGGTCAGCGGATTGATCGCGGCATTCGTGTCCCCGCTGGCTTTGCGCCGCGTCCTGCCTGCCACGAGCGCCGCCGTGGTGCCGGTCGCCGGGTTGGCCGGGATGGCGTTGCCGGGGTGTGAGTGCGCGTCGGTACCGGTGTCCCGGCGGCTCATGCAGCAGGGCGTGCCGCCCGCTGCGGCGCTGACCTTCCTGCTCGCCGCCCCCGCGGTGAATCCGCTGGTCCTGGTGGCCACCGCCGTTGCCTTCCCCGGTGAGCCCCGGATGGTGGCGGCCCGGTTCCTCGGTTCGATGTCCACCGCGCTGGTGATGGGCTGGTTGTGGGCCCACTTCGGGCGCCCGGAGTGGATCGCACAAAGGGCGCTGCGCCACCCGCAGCGTCCGCCGGGTCAGCGTCCGCCGGGTCACAGTGCGTGGGGCGTATTCACCGACACCGCCCGGCATGACCTGGTGTCCTCAGGCGGGTTCCTGGTCCTCGGTGGGCTCACCACCGCCGCACTGAACGTGCTCGTCCCCGCATCCTGGATGGCGTCCCTGACCGGGCAGGCGCTGCTCGGGATCCTGGTGATGGCGCTGCTCGCGGTGGTGCTCGCGCTGTGCAGCGAGGCCGACGCGTTCGTCGCCGCGTCGCTCTCGGCGGTGCCGCTGCTGCCCCGGCTGGTGTTTCTCGTGGTGGGGCCCGCGGTGGACGTCAAGCTGGTGGCGCTGCAGGCGGGCGCGTTCGGGCGCGGATTTGCCAGCCGCTTCGCCCCGGCGACGTTCGTGGTGGCGATCGGCTGCGCGGTACTCGTCGGAACCCTGGTGCTGCGGTGAGGCGAGAGACCCAGAACGTCCTGCTGGTGCTACTCGGCGGCGCCCTGTGCAAGATCGCCTGGAACGGTAGCTACCTGCGCTACGTCAAGCCTTCCCTGCTG
>JBOHFC010000468.1:0-6338 GCA_050701375.1 Pseudonocardiaceae bacterium | reverse complement strand
AGCCGCAGAGCAGCAGGCTGATGTCACTTCCGCAGTCGCGCTCGCGGTGGCGGTCGTGGCAGTCGTCGTAACCGCCAGCCGGCTCCATAGCCTGCAGGTCGAGAAGAACCATTGTTTTCACCTCCCTTCGTATGTGGAAGCGGATACCAAACCGTTCCTCCCGGTCAGCACCGCCGGCACGGGGGCATCGTGCGGCGGAAACTGCCGTGGTTCACAGAGGAACGGGAGACCGACCGGGTGCTCGTGTACAGCCGCACCCAGTGCGAGCAGGACGCCTGCGGCGCCGCTCGCCAGATCCATCGACAGCCGGAGCAGCTGTTCGCCGGGAAAAGCGAGATGGCCCTGGTAGTCGATGCGGTGCCAGCCAAGGCGCCGGATCTGGGCAGCTACCTCGTCATGCCAGACCGCGTGCCCGGGTGGGTATGCCCGGCTGAGGTAGAGAATCATTCCGGAGCGGCCGCTGAACAAACCCGGCTGGATGTAGAACCGGGACAGTGCGGCGCGGCGAATAGCGGCAGCCGCGTTGACGAACTCGTCATCGACCCGGTGCGTGAGGTACTCGTCGAGCACCATGCCGATTCCCGCGCTGCCCCGGTCAAGATAGGGCATCGCCCGCCAACCCTCGTTGACGCGCATCGAGCCGTCGTCACGTACCACGCATCGACGCAGATCCTGGCGCAGCGCAGTCGCGGACAGTTCGAGGAAGCCGCGGTCACCGGTGTGCTCGTAGAGCCGCAGGAACATCAGCGCCGGCCCCGACGAGCCTTGCATCAGCCCGGCGTAAGGGTGATCCCCGCCGCTGATCGTACCGACGCTCTCGACGGTGCCCAGCCGGTCGGCGACGATGTCGGCGGCACGCAGCGCATGGTCGAACAGCGTGGGCTCGCCGGCCATGCCGGCGAAGTGGGCGAGATTGAGCGCGACGCCGGCCAGGCCGCCGGACAGGTCTGTGCCGAGCTGGTCGCTGTGCTCGGTGAGGCAGAACTCGATCAGGTCGAGGGCCGACTGCCGGTATCCCAGCTCCGCGAGCACGTACGCCACGCCGTGCAACCCGTCGTAGAAGCCTAACTGGGTTCCGCGGGGCGCCGCGGCGGCCCGCTCCAGTAGCCAGTGCTCCCCTGCGGGGTAGGGAGTGGCCCGGGTGACCCCGAGTGCGTAGAGCACACCGGCGGCGCCGTGGGCGATGTTTAGGCCACCGGTGCTGAACTGGGCGATGTCGCCAGGAAACAGCCGGTCGGTGCGTTTCGGAGTAGCACTCGCCAGGATTCCGGCGACGATCGAGTCCCGGGCGGCTGTCCAGCCGCTTATCCCGTCAGGTACCGATGGCAGCGCTCGGGCGCGCCGTCGGGGTTCATCCGCGTTAATTCCGCTGGTTCCGCTGGCTCCGGTGATCGTCCGGACGGCCTCCGCCAGGAAATCAGGCGGCACTGGGAAATGTTCGGCGATGACCTCGGCAAAGTCTTCCGGCTTTCCGGTGTCGAGCCGGATCATGGCGGTCAGGGGTAGGAACAGGGCCAATCGCAGGCAGGCCAGGGAGTACCGGTCGATGTCGAATCCGGTCCGATCTCGCGGGGCAGCGAATGCAGGGCTGCCCAGGGTCGGCCGGCGTGCCTCATCGATTCTCGCAGCGACCTCGTAGTCAATCAGCGTGGCCCGACAAT
Organism: Pseudonocardiaceae bacterium; assembly: GCA_050701375.1. Taxonomy (GTDB): domain Bacteria; phylum Actinomycetota; class Actinomycetes; order Mycobacteriales; family Pseudonocardiaceae. Next base: position 4,677 of record JBOHFC010000468.1, on the reverse strand, counting down.
CGTCCAGGACGATGACGTTGAACAGATGCAGATCGCCGTGGATGACCCCACAACCATGAATGGCCGTGATGATCTCTTCCACTTGGGCGCACATCCCTAACGCCCATTCGGTGTAGGCGGCGAACTCGGCAGGTCCAGCCGCGGGGTCGTTCATCGGCCAGCGTTGCGCGAAAACCTTGTTCAGCGGCGTTCCCTCGATGAACTCCAGCGCGAGGAAGTGGTGGTCGCCCAGGGCGAAGTGATCGTGTACAGCGGGCACGCCCTCGACTCCGGCCAGGCGTTCGAGCGTTTCCCGTTCGCGCTGCAGTCGCTCGACCGCATCGGCGCCGTCGGCGGCGAGGCCGGCATGGGGCCGGGCCTCTTTAAGGACCACCCGTGCGCCGGTGCGCTGGTCGGTCGCCTCGTAGAGCCCCCCGCCATTGGAGAAGTGCAGGACCTGCTCGATGCGATACGGCAGTTCGGTGACAGTGGTGGCGTTGCGTGCGGCAAGTTGCGGAACGAGCAGGTCCGGCAGGGTCACCCACGGAGGCGTGCAGAACACCGCGTCCCTGCGGTCGGGCACCAGCGCTCCGTTGGGGTCCTCGATGGCCGGGACCCGGTCACCTCGTGCCGACAGGCAGTGCCGCAGCGCGAAACCCCCGTAGCGCACGTAGAGCGGGCCTTCGTTCCAGCGCAGGTCACTGAGGATGTAGGGGCCTGGTTCGCCGGTCAGTAGTGCGCCCAAGTCCTGCAGGATTGTGCCCAGCTCGTCGATGCCGGTCGGGTAGATCGTGACGAACTTGCCACTGGATCCCCGAGGCGCGTACTTCGCGTTCTGCAGGTGAACAGCGGTTCGTGCGGCGAGGAACTTGAAGGTGATCCGGCGCGGAACACAGTAGGCCCACACCGTTTCCAGAATGCGTTCAGCGTTATCGAGGCACGCCGATGCGTGGACCTTCCAACCCTGCTGGGGCACCGAAGCGCCCACCGTGTTCATGACCACCCAATTTTCGATAAACCGCCGTTCCCACCCATCGGGGACCGGACGTGTCACCGCATCGAAAGACTCCAACCGGTTGGCCCCGGACATCGAATCGTAAAACAACGGATCCGCGATGCAGTACACCTCGTAACCGTTGTCCATTGTGTCCCCCTTGCCGACCGATCATCGCTATGAAGCAATAGTCGTACCGACGCCATGGGTGCGGCAAGTGGCGTTCGTCAGGCTTTCCATGTGAAGGAATCACTGGTGTCGGCAGTGATTCACACGCCATCTCGCGCGCGTGATCGTCAGCTCAGACAACCGGGGTCGAGCAGGGCCTTGAGATCGCCCATCAACGCACTGCTCGGGGTCACCCGCAGGCTGTCATCGAGCTTCAGCCCGCACCAGCCGCGCCACCGAACTGGGCGAGGTCGGAAACCACAAGGTCGTTGGCGATCAGCGAGTGCCCAGATACGTACAGACCGAGCATCTCCCGCTCCAGGGCGAGCTGGTGCTTGGTGTCCCATTGCTCGGCGGGCACCGGCACGTCGAACAGGTTCAGCCCGGCGTCGGTGCCGGGCTGGCCGCCGAACAGGTCGAACTGCCCGATCGCCTCAGCTCGCTTGGAGTCCATGACCACGTCGATAGCCTCGGCGTGAACCAGGTACAACCCCTTGCGAGGGTGTCCTAGCGAGTCGAACGCCCCAGCCTTGACGAGCGACTCGACGACCTTCCGGTTGCAGGCCACCGCGTCGACCTTGCGAAGGAAATCCGAGAAATCGGTGTAGGAACCCTTCTCGGTACGAGCTCGGGTGATCGCGTCGACGACGTTGCCACCCACGTTGCGAATGGCGCCGAGCCCGAACCGAATATCCTTGCCGACGGCGACGAAGTCGCGCTCGGAGGAGTTCACGTCCGGCGGCAGCACCGTGATGCCCATCTTGCGACACTCGGCGAGGTAGATCGCGGCCTTGTCTTTGTCGTCACCCACGCTGGTCAGCAGCGCCGCCATGTATTCTGAACGATAGTTTGCTTTCAGGTAGGCAGTCCAGTAGGAGACCAGCCCGTACCCTGCCGTGTGTGCGCGGTTGAAAGCATAATCGGAGAACGGGAGCAGGATGTCCCACAGCGTCTTGATCGCGGCCGCCGAGTAACCGGCGTCACGCATCCCACCGGAGAATGTCTCGTACTCCTTGTCCAGGATCCCCTTATTCTTCTTGCCCATCGCCCGGCGCAGCAGGTCGGCTTTGCCCAGTGAGTACCCGGCCACCCGTTGGGCGATAGCCATGACTTGCTCCTGGTAGACGATCAACCCGAAGGTTTCGTCCAGGATGTCTTCCAGGGGTTCGGCCAATTCCGGATGGATCGGTCGCACTTCCTGGCGGTCGTTTTTCCGGTCGGCGTAGTCGTTGTGCGCGTTGGCGCCCATCGGCCCGGGCGGATACAGGGCCAGGACCGCGGAGATGTCCTCGAAACTGGTCGGCACCATGCGACGGAGCAGGTCGCGCATCGGTCCCCCGTCGAGCTGGAACACCCCGAGGGTGTCCCCGCTGGCAAGTAGCTCATAGGCCTTGGTGTCGTCGAGCTCCAGATTCTCCAGGTCCAACGCTGGCTTGCCATTGAGCTCGATGTTGCGCAGCGCGTCGTCGATGACCGTGAGGTTGCGCAGCCCCAGGAAGTCCATCTTGAGCAATCCGAGCGTCTCGCAGGCGCCCATATCGAACTGCGTGATGATCGCACCGTCGGAATCCCTGCGCTGGATCGGGATGATATCGATCAAAGGCTCGCTGGACATGATCACGCCGGCCGCGTGCACGCCCCACTGTCGCTTGAGACCTTCCAGGCTGCGGGCCGTGTCGATGATCTCCTTGGCTTGAGGATCAGCGTCGTACATTGCCCGGACCTCGGTTGCCTCGGCGTAGCGCTTGTGCTGGGGATCGAAGATCCCAGCCAGCGGGATATCCTTGCCCATCACCGGTGCTGGCATCGCCTTGTTGATCCGGTCGGCCACCGAGTAGCCAGGCTGGCCATAGAGCACCCTCGCGGAGTCCTTGATCGCGGCTTTCGCTTTGATCGTTGAGTAGGTGATGATCTGTGCGATGCGGTCCTCGCCGTACTTCTCCGTGACGTAGCGAATCATGTCGCCGCGCCGGCGCTCGTCGAAGTCCATGTCGATATCGGGCATCGAGATACGCTCGGGATTGAGGAACCGCTCAAAGATGAGCTTGTGCCGGATAGGGTCGAGATCAGTGATACCCATCGCGTAGGCCACCAGGCAGCCTGCCGCCGAACCCCGGCCCGGCCCCACCCGGATCCCGCTGGATTTGGCGTGGCGTACCAGGTCGGCGGTGACCAGGAAATAGCCCGGGAAGCCCATCTGGCAGATCACGCCGACCTCGTAGTCCGCCCGACGACGGTGGGTGTCGGGCAAACCGCCCGGGAAGCGTTGCTGCAGGCCCCGTTCGACTTCCTTGACCAGCCAGCTGGCCTCGCTCTCGCCCTCTGGCACCGGGAACCGGGGCATCAGGTCGCGGCCATCGGCGAACTCCACGTGCACCCGTTCGGCGACGAGCAAGGTGTTGTCGCAGGCCTCCGGGAACTCACCGTCCCACTGCTCGCGCATATGCGCTGGGGACTTGAGGTAGAAGTCCTCGGCATCGAACTTGAACCGGTTGGGATCCGACGTGGTCTTGCCGCTTTGCACGCACAGCAGCACCTCGTGCGGCTTGGCGTCCTCGGGGAAGGTGTAGTGCAGATCGTTGGTGGCCAGTCCGGGCAGGTCAAGGGTCTTCTTCAGGCGCACGAGATCGTCCCGAACCCGGCGTTCGATCTCGACGCCGTGGTCCATCAGCTCGCAGAAGAAGTTCTCCCGGCCGAAGATGTCCCGATAGTCGACCGCGGCCTGGCAGGCGGCACCGAACTTGTCCTGCTGCAACAACCGCTGCACCTCGCCTGACGGGCAGCCGGTGGTGGCGATGATCCCCTTGCCGTAGGCCGCTAGCAGCTCACGGTCCATCCGCGGTTTGTAGTAGTAGCCTTCCAAGCTGGCCAAGCTGGAGAGCCGGAACAGGTTATGCATGCCCTCGGTGTTCTCTGCGAGCAGCGTCATGTGGGTATACATCTCACCCGGGTTGTCGACGTCGTTGCTGCTGCCGGCCAGGACGACCCGCTTGCGCTCATGCCGGGAGCCCGGCGAGAGATAGCCCTCCATGCCGATGATCGGCTTCACTCCGTGGGCGTTGGCCTTCTTCCAGAACTCGAAGGCTCCGAAGACATTGCCGTGGTCGGTCATCGCTAGGGCCGGCATTCCCATCCGGACGCATTCGGCGAACAGGTCGTCCAGCCGCGCCGCACCGTCGAGCATGGAGAACTCGGTGTGCGTATGCAGGTGGACGAACGAGTCGCTGGACACCCGGGTCATTGCCTTGAGCAACGAGCGGCGATAAGAGCCATGACGGCGAACGTGACCGGCATCGCACCGTCACCAAAGCCACCCGTTGGGCGCCGCTGGAAGCCCAAGGCGCGTGACCGGACCTTGCCTGGCAGTCTCACGGATACTAGTATCGAACATGTGTTCGATACTAGTCCAGGCCTGTGCGAGTGGCCGCCACCGCCCGAAACCACCCCGCCCGAGGAGGTGATCGACTGCTTGGTCGAAGGCCCACCCGGTGGCGTCGCGCAGCCGGTGCGCTGGTCGGAGTACCTACCGGATGGGA
>JBOHFC010000467.1:0-20898 GCA_050701375.1 Pseudonocardiaceae bacterium | reverse complement strand
AAGTCAACAACGACAACCCGAAACCATTCGTGTGGACCGCGACCGCCGAACAGATCCTCGCCAAGGTCGCCCGCGGACGGGTCGCCCTCCAACAAGTGGAAAGTCAATAACGAGACACTACACTAGGCGAGGTGGAGCGGCTCGTTGGTGATTATGGTCAGGCCCGCGAGTATCACACCCAGGCCTTAGCCCTCGCTCTGCAGCTCGGTTACCGGCGGGGTGAAGTCGACGCGCTGTGGGGGCTAGGCCAGGTTGGGCGGCGCGTTGGCGAGTACGGCCAAGCCCGCGAGTATTACACCAAGGGCTTGACCCTGGCCCGAAAACTCGGTTACCGATTCGGTGAAGTCTTGGCACTGCGGGGACTGGGTCACGTTGAGCGGATCGTTGGCGAATACGGCCAGGCCCGCGAATACCACTCGCAAGCCTTGACCCTCGCCCGGCAGCTCGGTGACCGGCGCGCGGAAGCCGACGCGCTGTGGGGTCTGGGCCACGTTGAGCGGATCGTCGCCGAGTACGACCTTGCCCGCAAGTACTACACCGAGTCCTTGGTCCTCGCCCGGCACCTCAGTTATCGGCCGGGTGAGGCCGAGGCGCTGCGAGGGCTGGGCGAGGTCGAGCGGCTCGTCGCCGAGTGCGACCAGGCCCGCAAGTACCATACCCAGGCCCTGGTCCTGGCCCGGCATCTTGGTTACCGACGCGTGGAAGCCGACGCGCTGTTGGGGCTGGCCCAGGTGGAGCGGCTCGTCGGCGAGTACGGCCAGGCCCGCGAGTATCACACCCAGGCTCTGGTCCTGGCACGGCAGCTCGGTGACCGGCGCGCTGAAGTCGACGCGCTGTGGGGGTTGGGTCAGGTTGAGCGGCTCGTCGGCGAGTACGGCCTGGCCCGCGAGTACTACACCCAGGCCTTGACCCTGGCCCAGCAACTAGGTTACCGATTCGGTGAAGCCGAGGCGCTGCGCGGGCTGGGCCAGGTTGGGCGGCTCGTGGGCGAGTACGTCCAGGCCCGTGAGTACCACACCCAGGCTCTGGTCCTGGCCCGGCATCTCGGTGACCGGCGCGCTGAAGTCGACGCGCTGTGGGGGCTGGCCCAGGTTGAACGGCTCGTCGCCGAGTACGACCTGGCCCGCGGATACCACACCCAGGCCTTGACCCTGGCCCGGCAACTTGGTTACCGATTCGGTGAAGTCTTGGTGCTTCGGGGGCTGGGCGAGGTCGAGCGGCTCGTCGCCGAGTACGACCTGGCCCGCGAATACCACACCCAGGCACTAGCCCTAGCCCGGGACCTTGGTTACCGGCGAGGGGAGGCCGAGGGGCTGCGCGGGCTGGGCCACGTTGAGCGGCTCGTCGGCGAGTACGGGCAGGCCCGCGAGTACTACACCCAGTCCTTGACCCTGGCCCGGCAACTCGGTGACCGGCCGTGTGAAGTTTTGGCGCTGCGGGGGTTGGGGGAGATTGAGCGGCTCGTGGGCGAGTACAGGCAGGCCCGCGAGTACTACACCCAATCCCTGACCCTCGCGCGGCAACTCGGTGACCGGCGCGGTGTCGCCGAGGCACTGTGGGGGTCGGGCCACGTCGCCACCGATACCGCAGAACGCGGCCAAGCCTGTGAACTCTGGCGAAAAGCGCTTGAAATCTATGAAGAACTCCGCGTTCCGTTCGCCGAGACCGTTCGCGCGGCGATGCGCCAACTCGACTGTTGAGCGCTTGGTCAACGATCCGCCGACTGTTGCCACCAAACGAGCGCCGCACTCCGGGTGCGGAGCCAATCAAGCGGACGCCGCCAGAGCGACGGCGGCGGTCAGAAGCGCGGCTTTCTTACGTCTCACCACGGAATCTCCTTCAATATGTGTGCAACGGGCTCGCCGGGGAGCCTGTGACGATCATGCGACCGACGCCGGACCCCTGCGCCGGAGAGAAACGCCGGGACCCAGGCGCTAACCTTCGTCCGATGATCAGACCGGTGACAGCCCTCGGCGTGGCGGCGACTGCGGCCGTGGTCGCCGGCTGGGCAGGTCCAGCGGCGCTGCGGGCTCGGGTGCTGCGCGGCGCGGCCTGGCCGGACCTGGCCGGTGCGGGTCGGCCGGACAGCGTGGCGTTGACCTTCGACGACGGACCCGACCCCGAGGGCACCCCCGCGGTGCTCGACGCCCTGGATGGGCTTGGCTGGACCGCGACGTTCTTCATGCTCGGCGGGCAGGTTGCTCGCTATCCGGAGGTGGCGGCCGCCGTCGTGACCGCCGGACATGAGGTGGCAGTGCATGGGTTCAGCCACCGCAACCACCTGGTTCGCGGGCTGGCCGACATCGACCGGGACGTGACGCGCGCCGCAGCGGCGGTGGCGGCGGCGACCGGGGTGTGGCCGACCTGGTTCCGGCCACCCTATGGCGTGCTCACGACGGGATCGTTGATCGCTGCTCGCCGGGCCGGACTGCGGCCGGTGTTGTGGACGGCCTGGGGTCGGGACTGGGAGGCGAGCACCCCGGGTCGGATAGCGGGAACCATCGGGCGTCAGCTGCGGCCCGGCGGCACGGTGCTACTACACGACTCGGACTGCGTCGCCCGGGTGGCCGGTAGTTGGCGATCCACCGTGGCAGCGCTACCCCGGCTGGCCGTGCTGGCTGATCAGCTGGGCTGCACGGTCGGCCCCCTGCGAGACCACATCGTCCAGTAAGGCCCCAGCCCAATAGAGCCCCAGACGAATAGTTCAGGCAGGTAGCGAATCCTGGCCGGGGACAGCATGCTGACGACGCTCGGCCAGCAGAGCCAGTACGACCGATGCGGTGTCCTGGCTGAACACGACGTGGCCGGGATCGCCCCGGCGACCGGCGTACTGGCGAATCGCGTCGACCAATTCGGTCTCATCCTGCGGCCATGGTGCCAGCCCGGCGTCGGCGAGAATCTGGGAGTTGGCGATGCCATGCCCGGGGATTGGTCGGTAGGTCACCGCTGGCAGCCCCGCGGTCAATGCCTCGGTCAGCGACAGGCCGCCGGCGTTGTGCACCAGCACGTCAGCGGCGGCCATCAGCTCTGGGACGTCGTCGCGCCAGCCCAAGGCGACCACTCCCGGCTGGGCTGACAACTGCTTGCGGAGCCGGTCGTTGCGCCCGCAGAGCACCACCACCTCTGCCACGCCGGAAGATCTGATCGACCGCACGACATTGGGCACATCTCCCATCCCGAGTGAACCGGTCGCCAGCAGCACCACCAGGCCGTCCGGGGACAGTCCGAGCTCGGCGCGCAACCGGGAGCGATGGGCGGGATCAGGTTGCTCGGCGAACCGGGTTGACACCAACCCCCCGACGGCACGCATCGGGGTGCTATACACCAGGTGGCCCATCCGAGCCGTCGCTTCGGTCACTGTCACATGGTGATCAACGGCGGAGTGCACCCACGTCCGGTGCACCGCAGGGTCGGTGAGGAAGGTGACCAGCGTCGCGTCCACCGCCCCGGCTTCTTTGAGCTGGCCCAGCGTCTGGCTTGCCAACATGTACGTGGACACGACGACGTCCTTATCGCCAGCCCAGCGCAGCACCTCACGTTGCGCCTGCCGGCACAGCCACATGGCGACGTTCTGCACCCAACCAGTGCGCTCCAGGTTGGCGAACAACCAGTCGAAGAACGCCGGCGCGTAGCCGACACTCAACCGGTATCCATCCCGCAGCATGTAACGGAACATCTGCGGCAGCGCGTCGAGGTAGTCCCGGCGGTCCGCCACGACGCCCAACTTGGCCAGCCGGCTGACCAACTCGTCGGCGGCACCGTCGTGCCCTGCCCCGACACTGCCCGAGATCACCAGCACCCGGGTTTGCGTGCCCGCTGCTTGTCCGCTCATTGGGTCCCTACCTATCCCAGGCGCTGCCTGGCCGTGTCAGGACTGTCTCCTACAGCGTGTAAGAGACTAGCGGACCTCGCGCGGCGTGACGATCCCCCCCGGGAGTAACACCGAGAGTGACCCGTCACCGGTTGCAAGCCGGCCCGTCAGGTCGGCCACAACCAGTAAACGAGCTGGTAGAACGCGATAGTGGCCTGCACTGCGGCGATCGCAGTGGCCACCCCCAGCGCCAGCACGCGGCTGGGCACCAACGGCTCAGGCCGGGGCGGATCCGACTGCAACGCGGCGACCCTAGCCGACACCCCGCATCCGGCGAAGGGCAGGGCGGGCCAGGCGCGAAGCTCGCCGGCGGGTCCACCGGCCAACGCCACCTTGGTGAGCGCCCGAGCGACCAACTCCCGGCTGCCGGTCACCGCTGCAGCGTGCTCGTCGGCGCTGCGCTCGACCAGGAAGGCGACCGCCTCGCGCACCGGGATCAGCACCGGGTTGACGGCCGCGCACACCTCGGCCGCAGCCCGCAGCCAATGGTGCCTACTCTCCAGGTGCGCCCGCTCGTGGGCCAGCACCACCCGTCTCTCGTCACCGTCGAGGACTGACAGCAGACCCCGCGTGACGAGGATCCGCCCTGGTCGGCCCGGCACCGCGAACGCGTGGGGGGCGGCCAAAGCCACCACGGCCAGCTCACCGGTGCCGCATGAGCTGCAGACCGCCCGCAGCTCGCGAGTGGTGGCCCGGCGGGCCCGCAGCACCCGCACAACCCGGACCACACCCGAGATCAGCAGGGCCACGGCGGTTACCCCGATCAGCTGGGGAACCGGATCCTGCAGCTGCACCCCGCGCTCAACGGCTTCGTCGGCGACCAGGGTCGTATCCCCCAGCAAGGTGGCCGCCAGCAGAACCAGACCCCAGGTCGCCGCAGCCGCGCACAGCATCGCGGCAACCACGAACACCACGGCTCGGGTGGGCGCGATCCGACCGACGACGATGCGGCTTATCGCCGCCAGCAGCAGCGACAACGCCGCCGGCACATACACGCTGATGGTCATGGGCGGCGCCGCAGCATCGCCTGCAGCAACCGGGCATCCTCCACCGATAACGAGGTGGCGAACCGCTGCAGCACGGCCTGACGGTCCCGGCCCCGGCTCAGCAACGCCTGCATCTGCTCGGCGGCGAGCTCCTCGGCACCCTTTACCGCGAAGTACTCGTGCCGACGGCCGTCGGCCACCCGGCCGATCAGCCCCTTCTCATACAGTCGGACCAGGATGGTCTGCACGGTGTTGTAGGCCAGCTCACCGCCGACCGCCTCGCGCACGCGGGCCGCGGTGACCGGCCCGTCCGCAGCCCACAGGGCGGCGAGGACTTCTGCCTCAAGCTCCCCCGCCGCGCGCCGCGCCGACGTCCGGCTGGACCTGGATACTCGAGTGGCCACCGCGTCTCCTCATCGGGCCTCTGGAGTGGATTCTGCTGTCCGTGAGCGTAACCGACCGGCGAGCGTACGCCTGCACCAACGAGTGTCAGCTCAGCTCGATGATCACCTGTCGGTTCTGCGCCGCTGGGATAGGGTCGAGATTGCCCTGGGCGTCTCGGTCCGGCACATACCCGGGGAAATCGCTGCCCAACCCGCGGGTAATGATCCGATCAGCCGGAGCGCCGAGGCCGACTAAAAGATCGCGGACAGCGCCAGCTCGTTTTTCCGACAACTGGCGACGGTATTCTGGCGTCCCGTCGGACGCGGTGGTTCCGGTGAGCAACGCCCGGCGGCCATTTTTGATCGCGTTGGCGTAGTCGGCGAGAACCGCGCGGGCCGCAGCGGGGTCTTTCAACACAGCTTGGTCGGGTACAAAGCCGACCGTGCCGTCCCGAAGCACGGTGACAGCTGGCAGTGGGCCGATCGATCGCGCCGCAACCGGCACAATGGTCACCGGAGGCAGGCCGTCGCGCGGCCGGGTACCGGGTAGCGGGGCTTGCTTGACCTCCGCCTTTCCGCCCGCCGATTCGACTATTTTCGTCCAGAGGGCTACCAGCGCGGTTCGGGCCGGCGCGGGGAGCGGCTGCTGGGGCGGCGCGGTGTCACCCAGGCCGGTGAACACGACGCGCATTCCGGCGAGGTTGGGCAGTTGCTGGGTGCGCTTCAGCTGCTCAACCACTTCATCGGGGCTCGCGTTGAGCAGCGCTCCGCCCTGGTCCTGGAATCGCAGGGCGCCGGTTGTCTGCAAACCGCTGTCGATCACCACGATGGTTTTGGGTCCGGCGGCGTCGCTCACTGAGCGGCTCGCGAGATCGATCGCGGCGAGCAGGTTCACCTCGGGGTTGGCGGCGCGGGTATTGCCGATCAGGGTCTTGAGCCGGCTGACCTGATCCTGCTGGTAGAGCGGGTTGTCATTGGCGGTCTTGAGTGCCACCGGGGACGACGCGGTGGGGCTACCGTCATCCACGATGACGGTAGCGGGCGAGCCCAGTTCGGATGCGGTGTCGAGCTCCGACTTGACGTTGTCCAACAGGCTGGGCGCCACCATGTTCGAATGCGCGCCGACGATCACGGCGAGCGCTCCCGGTATAGCAGCGGGTTTGTTGTCGCACCCGGCGCACAGGAGCAATCCGAGAACGACCGCGCTGCTGATCAGACCGCGTCTGGCTCCCGGAGAAACCGGAGAATGCATCATCAGTTCAGCTCCCCGGGCCTTGGCCCGTGGTAAGGCCGGGCAACGACGTGCGGCCGGCAGCGATCTCAACCCCATCTGTCACAGTGGGATTGGCCAGATTGCGGACAAGGTGATGCTGGTAGTGATGTTTGAGCTCGGCGGCGAATCCATCCTGCGCGGCCCGCTTGCCGGCCCACTGTTCGGCCAGATCGGCTTCTGACTCACGGGCGCGTTCCACGTCGAAGCCCGCCACCACCACGTCAGTGTGCCTGGTCACCAGCTCGGCCCGGAGGGCATCCACCCGGCGTCGAGCCGCCCGCAGGTTCTTCAAATACGGGTTGTACCTGGTGGCGCTGCGAATCAGCACGACTGTTCCGATTGCGAGCACCACCAGCAGCCAACCGATAGTGAGGGTGGTCCACCCGATGCCGGCGCGTTCGAGCAGCGACGTCTCGCCGGGCTGCGCGTCGCTGACCTGCCGCAGCAGGTAGGCCGTGCGAATCTGTGCCACAAACAATGACACGCCCACCCACAGCAACGATCCGGTCAGCAGGCCGGCGACCAGAACACCGCGGCCCTGCCGCCCTCGGCGTACTCGAGTGACCAGCTCGCCGAGCTGCTTGGGAAGTAAGACGTTCACCAGGATAATCGATGCCGACAACACCATCGTCTCCTTCAGGGAATTACCCATCAGTTGAAACGCGGTGTAGTTCAAGCCGACCTCGGCGATTGCCGCGCCCAGGTAGATCAGCCAGTCCTTGATGCATTCTCCACGCCGGCTCTCATCGATCCGGCTCTGCGCGGGCCAGTATCCCCCGTCTTCGCCGGGTTCGGCGCCGTCGACGACATTCTGCATGCGCTCGCGATAGGAGCAGGCATCCTGCAGATCCTGTTCGAGGTGGTGCACAGCCTGCTCACCCGCGGCGCGCTTGCGGATCGCGGCTCGGTGGAGCAACTGAGCGGTTCTCCGGTCCTTGTGCTGCCGGATCTCCGTCTCGGCCGACCAGCGATGATTCCACCGAGCGATCTTATTCTCCATGATCAGTGGGTGACCGTGCGCGCCGAGATTCACATCGTACATATCGCTGGCCGCGTCCTTGATCGCCTCAGACTCGACGAAATCCCGCAACGAGGCCTCATCGACTTCCACACCGGGGTCAGGGCCCTCGACGACGTGGACCACGTCGTCGCTCGGATCAGGCTTCGGTCGCTTCCTGCGCAGCGGCACCGCCATCACTCCTCTGTCCTTAATTCCGGTTCGAGCCGACATCGCCGACCGGTACCGATACCGCTGATGTTCGACTGGCGAAGTCCTTAAGTCGCCAGCGATACTTCTCCGCGAGCGCGCCGTCGATCTCGAGGCAGACCAGCGGCAGGTCGCCATAAAGCCACGGCTCAGGGCTGACCGCGGGCGCCGCCGCGCCGGCCCGATAACGATCTGGATCGCGCCGAAGAAGCGCGACGTTATAGAGCCCCACCAAATGTTGGTAACGTGCAATCTGAGCGTGGGCAGCTGATCGGGCGACTTCAATCAGGTGGTGGCGGGTGCTACCGAGTTCGCCCAGCCGCTGCTCGGCTTTTTCCTGCTCATGTAGCCATCGCTGGTACGCCTGTTGTGCCGCGGCCGCCTCCCGAGCCTTGGTTACTCGCGGCGGAATGCTGGACAGCGGTGGCAAGTCCCCCTCGGCTGGCGGCTTCATCGCGGCCGCTTCCGGCGCGATCATCGGATCGCGGCGGTGCTGGTCGAGCAGAATGAGCACCTGCACCGCCTCGCGGTCGATCGGATCGATCTTGCTGTGCAGCCATTCGCTGACGGTTCGCTGGCCGATTTCTGCGTGCGCCCGCAACGAGTCCAGGTAAGGGTGCGGGCGATCTGGTTCAGCCGGCTGATGCTGCGCATCGCGCCGGCCATGCCAGGCGACACGCCAACGCTCCAAGACCCCGATCGGCGCAGATGTGGGAGCTGCCCCAGCTATGGTGCGCACGACCTGCATCGGACCCTCTCCCAGCGCTGGTTCAGCCCCGATGCTCGGGGATTGCACCATTGATACCCTAAAAACACCGCGTTTCGTTACACAACGCATGCGATCAGGCGACACTGGTCACTCTCAGTAGCCATATCGGATGGCCATGGACTTGCTGTTGGATCGTCCGCGTTGACCCGGTTGTCGATCTTGATGCGGTCCCGCGCGCCCGTGACCGCAGCGCTACTCCGGGACCAGTGGCGCATGGTACGCACAGTCCGAACCGCCCTGGCCCGGCGCGCCTAGCGCCACCCCGATCCCGCCTAGTGAAACCTATTCGCTGTTCAGAGGCCGCTCTCGTCGTCTATTGGAACCTTTTCGCGGTTTCCAGCGAGGCTGGGGTGTGTAATGTGACTTGTGTGCCTGCCCTGTCGCTGAAGCTGGTGGCTCGTCGCCACGTCGACTATGGGCGCACCCGCAGCATGATCTGTATGTCGGCCTGACCCTGCCCGACCTCTCCATCCGCCGGGCGTGTGGTCGTGCCGTCCCAGCGCTGCCTCTGCTGCGACGCCACCTCGCGCACCCCAGCACGCCGAGGACCCGCCCGTCATGCCGGATCGTCGCATCGCCACTCGAAGACCGAGCACAGCAACTCTGGCAACCCTCGTCATCGCTGTCTGGGCTCTCCTCCTCGCGGCCGGGTGCGCAAACAGTGACCGCGGCGCAGGTAGCGCACCGGGTCCAGCGCCTAGCCTGCGCCTGGGCTACTTCGCCAACGTCACGCACGCCGCCGCCGTCGTGGGCCTCAACCGCCGCCTGTTCACCCACGAGCTCGGCGCCACCAAGTTGGAACCGCAGATCTTCGATGCCGGGCCGGCCGCGGTCGAAGCGTTGTTCGGCGGCGGCCTTGACGCGGCGTACATCGGACCGAGCCCGGCGATCAACGCTTTCCTGCGCAGCGATGGCGAGGCCGTCCGGATCATCGCCGGAGCCACGTCCGGTGGCGTGCAGCTGGTCGTCCGTCAGGGCATCAACGCGCCACCGGATCTGCGGGGCAAGACACTGGCCAGTCCGGAGCTCGGCAATACCCAGGACGTGGCGCTTCGTGCCTGGCTAACCAGCCATGGCCTGCGCAACAGCGTGCAGGGCGGCGGGGACGTCACCGTCGTGCCCACCAAGAATGCCGACACGCTCCAGCTGTTCAAGTCAGGCAAGCTCGACGGCGCGTGGGTGCCGGAGCCGTGGGCGTCGAGGTTGGTGCTGGAAGCGGGCGGCAAGGTGTTGGTCAACGAACGAGACCTGTGGCCAGGCGGCCAGTTCGTCACGACTCACCTGATTGTCCGCACCGACTATCTGCAGCGCCATCCACAGACGGTGGAAGCGTTGCTGCGGGGGCACGTCGACGCGGTGCAATGGGTGAGCCAGAACTCCGCCGAGGCCAAAACCGTCGTGAACAACGCCATCAGCGCGCTCACCGGCAAACCATTGAAACCGGAAGTGGTCGACCGCGCCTGGCAGAACCTGACCGTGACCGACGATCCGATCGCGGCGTCCCTGCATCGCAGCGCGGAGAACGCGGTGGCGGCCGGGCTGGCCACCAAGCAAGCCGACCTGCACGGCATCTACGACCTGTCGACACTCAACCGGATCCTGACCCAACGGGGCCTGCCGACCGTGTCGGCCAGCGGGCTCGGAAAAGAGTAGCGAAGATGGCACCGGCACGTCCGACCCTTGCGCCTACACACACGAGCCAGCCACCTGCGGTGGGCGAGCAGACGGCGACCCCCGTCTCCAGCGTCCGCGTGACACAACTCGCCCAAGTCTTCGAGCGGGACCGCCCGCCGGTGCTCGACCGGATCGACTTCGACGTCGCGCCGGGCGAGTTCGTCTGCCTGCTCGGCGCTTCGGGGTGCGGCAAGTCAACTCTGCTGTCGCTCATCGCCGGCCTCAGCACCCCCACTTCCGGCAGCATCGAAGTCACGGTGGGCCGACCGGCGTTGATGTTCCAGGAACCTGCCCTGCTGCCGTGGCTGACCGCGGCCGGCAACGTCGAGCTGGCGCTCAAGGCGCGAGGCGTGGGCCGGCGTGAGCGCCGCGCCGAGGCCGAGCGGCTGCTGGAGTTGGTGAACCTGGCTGAGCAGGGCCGCAGGCGGGTGCACGAACTCTCCGGTGGGATGCGCCAGCGAGTGGCGTTGGCCCGCGCGCTGGCCCAGGACAGCAAGCTGCTGTTGATGGACGAGCCGTTCGCCGCACTCGACGCCATCACCCGCGACGCGCTGCACGAGGAACTCATCCGGCTCTGGTCGGAGCAGGGGCTGTCCGTTGTGTTCGTCACCCACAACGTGCGCGAAGCCGTCCGGCTGGGGCAGCGGGTACTGCTGATGAGCTCCCGACCGGGCCGGATCGTGCGGGAGTGGCAGGTCGAGATGAGCCAGCCCAGGGCGATCGAGTCCCCTGGCGTCAGCGTGCTGGCTACCGAGATCACCCAGCACCTCCGAGCGGAGATCAGCCGCCATGCCTGTTGACGACACGACACTGACCGCCGACGACAACCGGGCCTTCGAAGCCGGACTGGACGCCTTGGAGGCCCCAGCGCTGCCACCCCGACCCGGACCGGGGGCGGTCTTCGTGCGCTCGGTGCTGCCCCCCATGGTCGCGGTGGTCGCGTTCATCGCTCTGTGGCAGCTGGCCTGCAGCACCGGCCTCAAACCGAGCTACGCACTGCCCAGCCCGCTTGACGTGCTCCGCACCTTCGACCAGACGGTCCGCGACGGCCGGGCTTGGGACGCTATCTCGATCAGCGTATCCCGCGGCGCGTTAGGGTTCCTGGCGTCCTTAGCCGCCGGCACCGTACTCGGGCTGGCGATGTGGTGGAGCCGGTGGCTTCGGGCCGCTCTCGGTCCTTTCGTCAGCGGGTTGCAGAGCCTGCCGTCAGTCGCGTGGGTCCCTGCGGCGATCATCTGGTTCGGCCTGTCCGACGCCGCCATCTACGCGGTGGTGCTGCTCGGCGCCGTCCCCTCCATTGCCAACGGGCTGCTCGCCGGTTTCGACCAGGTGCCGCCGTTGCTCGACAAGGTGGGCAGGGTGCTGGGGCTGGGCAATGTCAGGCGGATCCGGCACGTGCTGCTGCCGGCGGCGCTGCCCCCCAACCTAGCCGGCCTCAAGCAGGGCTGGGCGTTCTCCTGGCGCTCGCTGATGGCCGCCGAGCTCATCACCTACTCGCCCGCGTTGGGCATCGGACTCGGTCAGCAGCTCAACATCGGCCGGGAACTCAACGCGATGGACCTGGTGATCGCCTCGATCTTCCTGATCCTGGTGGTCGGAATCGCCATCGAGCTGCTCGTCTTCGCTCCCCTGGAACGCCGGGTGCTCCGAACCCGAGGACTCACGGTCGCTCAGAGCAGCTGAGGCAGTCACTCGACGCCTGATTCAGCCGCCACCCATCCGTGACTGGTGGGTGGCATGCAGTGCACCGTGCGGCAGCCGCGACGGGCTTTCTTGAGCCACACCTCCGAGCTACTGCGGGATCACCCCGACACTTTGATGTCGGCCAACAACCTTGCCACCGACCTACGGGGGCTGGAGCACCATGAACTGGCCTTTCGGCTCGATGAGGACACTCTGGTTTGTCGGCGTCGGATACTGGGCGAGGGATCACCGCCGCTGCGCTGGGGATTGATCTCGGCACCGCTTGCGGCTGGCGGTCGGCGCACGACCTCCTCAAGAGGCCGATGCCCCTCAGGTCGAGGAAGTGAGCCCGGTCCCGTCCGGGACGGTCGACGGCCGGGTGTTGTGCGGGACGCCGCATGTCGACCGTTTGTCGCATCGTTGTTCTTCGCGGTTCCCGTAGTCGGCGTTATTGTCAGGGGTGTCTGAGAGAATCGGGGCATGAGGCCGGGTGGTTGCGACGAGTTGCAGGCGGCACTGGCCGGCGTCGACGCACTACGCGAATCGGTCCCTTCGCTGCGTGGGCAAGAATTACTCGACGCGGTATGCGGTATGCGGTATCGAAGTACTGACCCGCAAGACCCACGCCGCAATGCTGGAACTCGTCGCCGGACTGGACGCCACGAAAGTGGCGCCAGAGCAGGGATTCGTTACCACGTGGCGACTGCTTTCGGCGATGCTGGATCTCAGTGCCGGCCAGGCCCGAGCCCGGGTACGCGACGCCGATCAACTCGCCACCCGGCGCACCCTGACCGGCGAGGTGCTCCCGGCCCACTTACCGGCCACCGCGGCGACGCTGGCGTCCGGCGCGATCGGCACCGGGCAGCTGAAGGTGATCATCCAGACCATGGCGGCGCTGCCCTCCACGATCAGCCATGACGATCGTGACTGGGCCGAGGCGACGCTGGCCGAGCACGCCCAGAACTTCGACCCGCATCGGCTGAAGGTGATCGCACGGCGCGTCGTCGACCCGCTCGATCCCGACGGACCAGTACCTGCCGAGCCCGATGACCCCTGCCCTGCGGCCGGTGAGTTGCACATCCGGGATCGCCGCGACGGCGGGATCAGCCTGCAAGGCTGGCTCGACGCCCTGCACGGCACCGCGTTTCGCGGGCTGATCGAACAACTCGCCAAGCCCCGCCCACTGGCCGAGGACATCCCCGACCCGCGCACCGCGGCCCAGCGCAACGCCGACGCGCTGGTCGAGATCTGCGACCTGGCTCGCGGACATGACCAGATGTCGACTGCGGGTGGGGAACCTCCGCACGTCACGGTCACTGTGGACTACGACACCCTGATCAAACAACTGTCGGAGGCCACGCTGGACTACGGCCAGCGGCTTTCTGCGGCCCAGACCAGGCTGGCGGCGTGCGACTGCAAGATCATCCCGGTGGTGATGGGAGGCGACAGCGAACCACTCGATGTCGGCCCGCGCCCAGCGCACGGTGCCCCTGGGTATCCGCCGGGCACTAGTTGCCCGAGACCGCGGATGTACTTTCCCGGGTTGTGATCGTGCGCCCGCATTGTGCCACGCTCACCACGTCCGGCAGTGGAATTACCACGGCCACACGGAAGTGAAAAATTGCGTTCTGCTCTGCCCAACCCACCACCGATGGGTGCACGCCACCGGATGGGACATCACCATCCGCGGAAACCTTGTCGAGTTCCAACCGCCCGCCATTCTCGACCCCCACCGCAGACCATTGCACAACCCACTCCGGCAGTGAGCCGGCACAATCGGGGCTGCCGAATAGCACTCCGCGTACACACTTCGCCATTCGCCGTGACAACCGGCCGGGGATAACCTCCCCCGCGTCCGCACCCGTCGTGTGCGACAAACATTCCAGTCGTCTGCTCGACCTCCATCACCGTGCCCACCACTGGACGCGGCAGCGTGATCAGCGCCTGGCGTCGAGGACGGTGCTGGCCGGCCGGGTGACCAAAGTCGCCAACCGGACCAGGGAGCTGCCGGCTCCGCTGCGCCGGAGCTCAGTCCGCGCAGCTCCGGGTGATCTTCTCGATCTCAGCGTCGATGTCGACGGCCAGACTTTCGCTGCCCAGCGGGACGGCGTCGATCGTGGCCTGGACGAATTGCGCCAGCAGGTCGCGGTCCACCTCCAGCACGGCGTGGCCGTCGGGTGACCGGATCTCGACCAACGTCACCTCCCAGTCCCCCATGTTGGCGGGGCGCACCCGGACGTCGCCGATCCCGGCCGGGGCACTGAGCCCGGCGACCAGCAGGTCCCGGGCCAGCACCCAGTCCACGAAGCGGTTGCCGCGGGTCTGGATCTCGACGGTCACGGCGAAGGGGTCATCGGTGCAGTAGTTCCAGCGCGTCACCACGGGCGCCGCGGCCTCATGCAGCAGCGCGAACATGTCGTGGGCAACCGCCTCGCCACCGTAGTTCGTCATGCTGGGCCGCCTCTCCGCGCTGGTTCCGACCTGACGCGCTCCGAGTCGGGCCGCAGTCTGATCTCTGAGCTGATCAGTCGGAAGTTGATGTGCTCACTGAGAACATCGTCGAAGTGGGTCTGTACGTACCACTGGTCCGCCACATTCACCCCAACTGATGTACTGGGGTGGGGCATACGGGTTACCGGATTCAGGTGCCGGTTTTGTGGATCATAGGCCCAGTGACCGGCCGACTACTTCCTTCATGATCTCGGTGGTGCCGCCGTAGATCCGGGTGACCCGGGCGTCGGCGAAGGCCCGGGCGATGGGGTATTCGAGCATGTAGCCGTAGCCGCCGTGCAGCTGCAGGCAGCCGTCGACCACCCGGCCCTGCAGCTCGGTGCACCACCACTTGGCCATGGCGGCGTCGGCCACGGTCAGCTCACCCTCGTTGAGGGCCTCGATGCAGCGGTCGGTGAAGGTCTGCGCGATGTCGATCTCGGTGGCCATCTCAGCCAACCGGAATCTGGTGTTCTGGAAGGATCCGATCGGCTGGCTGAACGCCTTGCGGTCCTTAACGTAGGCCAGCGTCAGCTCTAGCGCGGATCGTGCCGCAGCCACCCCCGCGACGGCCATCGACAAGCGCTCCTGAGGAAGCCGATCCACCAGGTGGGCGAACCCGCGGCCCTGCGTACCGAGCAGATTGCCGACCGGCACCTGCACATCACGGAAGAACAACTCGGCGGTGTCCTGGGCGTGCTGACCCAGCTTGACGAGTTTGCGACCGCGCTCGAAGCCCGCCATCCCACGCTCCAGCACGAGCAGGCTCATCCCCTGATGCCGCTGCTGCGGGTCGGTCTTCACCGCGGTGATGACCAGATCGGCGTTGATGCCATTGGTGATGAACGTCTTCGATCCGTTGACCAGGAAATAGTCAGCCTGGCGATGCGCTGTGGTGGTCATGCCGGCCAGGTCCGAGCCCATCCCCGGCTCGGTCATCGCGATGGCTGTGATCAACTCGCCGGATGCGATCCCCGGCAACCATCGCCGCTGCTGCTCCTCGGTGGCGAGGTCCAGAAAGTACGGCAGGCAGATGTCGTTGTGCAGGCTCAGCCCGAGGCCCGCGCCAGCGGCCCCGGCACGCATGATCTCCTCGTCCAGCACTGTGTTGAACCGGAAGTCGGCCACCCCGCCGCCACCGAACTCGACCGGGATCGCCATCCCGAGAAAGCCAGCCGCACCGGCGGTGGTGAACAGCTGCCTGGGCACGATGCCCTCGGCGTCCCACTCCTCCAGGTGCGGCGTGACCTCCTTGGTCAAGAAGGCGCGAACGCTCTCGCGGAAGGCCTCATGCTCGGCGTCGAACAATCGACGGCGCATCTGACGATTCCTCCCCTGGCGGGCCACGCCGCCTGCTCGCCACTCGGTCGAGGTGTGGTGCAGTCACTTGCGTTGTATTCTCTGCGACCAAGGCGGACGAAGACCAGCCTAAGAGGTGATGCGCGGTGCTGCCGGACGATGCTCGACGGGGCCAGGCTCCGAGCGCAGCACTACCCCGAGATACCGGCCTAGCGCACGAGGCGATGTTCTACCGCGACACCGACGACTACGCCTTCGCTATCACGAATTTCCTTCGGGAGAGCTTCGAGCTGGCCCAACCGGCGCTGGTAGCGGTCCCACGCCCGCATATCGATCTGGTGCGGTCGGCGCTCGGAACCGACGCGGAGAGCGTCCAGTTCGTCGATATGACCGAGGTTGGTCGCAATCCGGGCCGGATTATCCGCACCGTGCTGCACGCGTTCGTCCGGGAGCATCCGGCGCGCCGGGTGCGCATCGTCGACGAACCGATCTGGCCGGGTCGGTCCGCAGCGGAGTGTCGCGCCGCGCTGCAACACGAGGCCTTGATCAACATCGCCCTGGTGGACCATGAGGCGACCATCCTGTGCCCATACGACCGATACGGGCTGGACACCGAAACGCTGGCCCAAGCCCGGCAGGCCCATCCGGTGCTGATCGAGCAGGACCGCCGGGAGATCAGCGCTGACTACCGGGATCCCCGGGCCGTCGCTGACGCGAGCCTCCGGTCGTTGCCCGATCCACCGGAGTGGTGGGGTGACATGCGGGTCTTCTCGTCGCTTACCGAGCTGCGGGAACTACGGTTGTTCGTGCACGATCTGGCTTGGCGAGCGGGGCTGCCAGCGCACCGGGTGTCCGATCTGTGCTTAGCGGTCAACGAGGTCGCCACCAACACCCTGGAGCACACCCACGCGTCCGGTGTCCTGTCGGTCTGGCAGGACCCTGACACCGACAGCCTGATTTGCGAGATCACTGACAGCGGGCAGCTGCACGACCGGCTCGTCGGCCGGATGCCGCCCGACGAGGGAGAGTCGCACGGCCGCGGGTTGATGTTGGTCAACTCCCTGTGCGATCTGGTCGAGATACCCACCGGCCAGATCGGCGCCGGAACGACCGTCCGGCTACACATGCACCTGCGGTAATCAGCCGACGGTTCTGCTCATGCCGGCGTCCGCGTTGTGTGGTGCGCGGCGAAGGACTGCCGATCGCCCGTCCACGCCGCCCGTGGCGCCACCTCCTCCAGTTGCTGGAGATCCGCCGGGCGTCCCGCAGGTGGCTGATAACCCCGAGCAGAAACTCGTCACCTTCACACCAGAACAAACGGACTAAACTCGCGCAGGGCGAGGAGCCAGGCGCGACGCGGGTGGAGCAGGCTTTGGCTGATCGTCCGGTGATGAGCTGGATCAATCTCGGTGAGGTGCTGTACATCCTGCTCCGTCGCCGGACGCAGGCCGAATCTGTCGCGGCGCGGCCACCGCCGTTGCGCACGACGGGCAGCCGTGGACCGGGGACCCGGAGCTGCTCGTCCCGGGTGCGCCTTGGCAGGCGGTCGACCTTCGGGGCTGACCGAGGTTGCTCCGTTGCGGCATGTACGAGATCAGCAGCACCATGGGTCAGCGCCCGGCCAGCGCGTCCATTGCCTGGTAGATCCGCTTGTCCGACACCGGGTACGGGGTGCGCAGCTCCTGTGCGAAGTAGCTGACCCGCAGCTCCTCGATCATCCAGCGGATCCGCTGCAGCTCCGGGCTTTCGTCACCCACGTCGCTGCCCGGTAGCCGGGGCATCTGCTGGTAGGCCTGCGCGACGGTCTGGACCCGGTGCATCCAGTCCCGGTCGCGGTCCGGATCTCGGGGAAGCTTGTCCAGCCGGCGGGCGATCGCCTGCAGGTAACGGGTCAGGTCGGCAAGCCGGCTCGCGCAGGTCGCGGTGACGAAGCCGGGCCCGAGCAGCCCGGCCAGCTGTGCGCGGACGTCGGCGACCGCCGGCGCCAGCACCGGCACCGTGAGCTCGGTCAGCCGCGCCTCGATGGCGTGCAGGACAGCTAGGCTGCGCTGGACGTGGGCGAGCACGGCGCGCGTCGCGTCGGCGAGCTCACCGTGGGCCCGGTCCCGTAGCCGGGCGAAGCCGTCCTCGTCGCGGGGCGGCCCGCCGCAGGCGGCGAGCAGCGCGTCGGCGGCACAGTCGATGCAGTCGGCCAGCAATGCCTCGGTACTGCCGTCCGGATTGCGGGCCAGCACCAGCCTGGCCTGCCGGTCGAGGCCGCGCTGCACCGACTTGCTCAGCCCTGGAACCGCCAGCAGCAGTAGCCGGCGGGTGCCCGCCCACATGGCGCGCTGCTGCTCTCCCTCGGTCGGCAGCAGCGCGACGGCAACGGTGCCGCCCTCGTCCACCAGCGCCGGGTAGCCGGTGACCAGGTGGCCGGACTGCTCCTGCTGGTGAGTCCGCGGCAGAGTCCCGATATCCCAGCTGCGCAGTCCGCGCCGTCGCAGTCCGACCCCCGCGGCGGACAGCGTGGTTCGCAACTGCGGCGCCAACTCGTGGGTCAACGTCCCGAGATCCTTGCCCTGGGCCAGGGTGCAATCGCCGTCGAACACCTGGAAGGTGATCTTCAGATGGTCAGGTATCTGGTCGAGGTGCCAGTCCTCGCGGTGCACCGGCACGCCCGCCCCGGCAAGCTCGCGTTCCAGCGCGTCGAGCAACGCTTCCCGGTAGGGGGTCAGCCGGGCCAGCAGGGCCTTAGCGTGATCGGGCACCGGTACCAGCTGGCGGCGCAGCGGCTTGGGCAGTGATCTGAGCAACGCGACGACCAGCTCTTCGCGCAATCCAGGGACCTGCCAGCTGAAGGGTGCGGCGGTGAGCTGGTTGAGCACCGGCAGCGGCACGTGCACGGTCACCCCGTCAGCGTCGGCCCCCGGCTCGAACTGGTAGGACAGATCGAGTGTGAGCGAGCCGAGCGGCCACGAATCTGGGTGGTCTGCATTGCTGACGGCGTCTCCGCTGATCAGCATCGCGGGCTTGAAGTCGAGCAGGTCAGGCGCGACCTTACTGACTTTGCGCCACCAGCTGTCGAAATGCCGGGCGGAGACGACCTCGGCCGGAATCCGCTGGTCGTAGAAGTCGAACAAGGTCTCGTCGTCGATCAGAATGCTGCGCCGGCGGGCCCGCGCCTCGAGTTCCCCGACTTCGTCGAGCAATGCCCGATTGGTCTGGAAGAAGGCGTGCCGGGTCTCCCAGTCACCCTCGACCAGAGCGAGCCGCAGGAACAGTTCTCGGGACAGCTCCGGGTCGATTTTCCCGTAATCGACCTTGCGGGATGCGACGATCGGAATGCCGTACAGGGTGACCTTCTCGTAGGCCACCACCGCGCCGCGCTTACGTTCCCAGTGCGGCTCGCTGTAACTGCGCTTGACCAAGTGCCCGGCCAGCGGTTCCACCCACTGCGGCTCGATCCGTGCGGCGATCCGGCCCCACAGCCGGGAAGTCTCCACCAGCTCGGCGGCCATCACCCAACGCGGCGGTTTGCGAAACAACGCCGATCCGGGAAAGACGGCAAACCGCGCGCCCCGGGCGCCGAGATAGTCGCGTGTTTCTGAATCGAGCAGCCCGATATGGGAAAGCAACCCGGCTATTATCGCGATGTGCACCCGCTGCGGGTCAACGGTGTTCGCCGTCGTCCCCGTGGTCATGCCGAGGTCGCCGGTGATCCGGCGCAGCTGCCCATGCAGATCTTGCCACTCCCGCACCCGCAGGTAATGCAGGAACTCGGTTTTGCACAGCTTGCGGAACTGGTTGGACGACAGCGCCCGCTGCTGCTCGTCGAGGTGGCGCCAGAGATTGAGGAAACTCAGGAAATCGGAATCCTTATTGACGAACCTGGCGTGCTGGGCGTCGGTGGCCGCCTCGGCGTCAGTCGGGCGCTCCCGTGGATCTTGGATGGACAGCGCCGCGACGATCACCAAGACGTCACGCAGGCAACCGCTTTCGTTGGCCGCCACCACCATCCGAGCCAACCGGGGTCCAGCGGCAGCTGCGCCAACGTGCGCCCGATCCGGGTGAGCCGCATGGTTGAGTGCTCTTCAGGGCCCGCAGAACCCTCGGTTGGGGGGCCTTGAAGAGCACCCAACTCGAGCAGCAGCGCGACGCCGTCGGAGATCTGCCGACGGTCCGGGGGGTCGATGAAGCCGAACGCGGCCACGTCGCCCAGGTTCAGGGCCGCCATCTGCAGGATCACCGACGCCAGGTGGGTGCGCACGATCTCCGGATCGGTGAACTCCGGTCGCGACTCGAAGTCCTGCGCCGAGTACAGCCGGACGCAGATGCCGTCGCTAGTGCGCCCGCACCGCCCGGCGCGCTGGGTGGCCGAGGCCTGCGAGACGGGTTCGATCGGCAGCCGCTGCACCTTCAGTCGTCGGCTGTAACGGGAGATCCGGGCCGTACCCGGGTCGATCACGTACCGGATCCCCGGCACGGTCAGCGACGTCTCGGCGATGTTGGTGGCCAGCACGATCCGGCGCATCCGGTGCGGCTGGAAGACCCGGTGCTGCTCGGCCGCCGACAGCCGCGCATACAACGGCAGGATCTCGGTGTCCGGCAGCTCCAGCGCATGCAACGCATCCCGGGTGTCGCGGATCTCCCGCTCACCGGAGAGAAAGACCAGGATGTCCCCTGGGCCCTCGCATTGCAGCTCCGCCATCGCGTCGCAGATCGCCTGGGTCTGGTCGCGGTCATCGGGGCTGTCCTGGGAGTCTGGGCCATAGGGGTGGTAGCGAATCTCCACCGGGTAGCTACGACCGGAGACCTCGACCACCGGCGCGCCGTCGAAGTACCGGGAGAACCGCTCGGGGTAGATGGTCGCCGAGGTGATGACCACCCGCAGGTCGGGACGGCGGGGCAGCAGCTGCTTGAGGTAACCCAAGATGAAATCAATGTTCAGCGAGCGCTCGTGTGCCTCATCGATGATCAACGTGTCGTACTGCCGCAACTGGGGATCGGACTGGATCTCGGCGAGGAGAATGCCGTCGGTCATCAGCTTGACCAGGGTGTCCTCGGATACCCGATCGGTGAACCGCACTTTCCAACCGACCGCGCCACCGATCGGGACATCCAGTTCCTCGGCGATGCGCTCGGCGACCGTGCGCGCGGCGAGCCGGCGCGGCTGGGTGTGCCCGATGGTGCCGCGGACCCCGCGACCCAGCTCCAGGCAGATCTTGGGGATCTGGGTGGTCTTGCCGGACCCGGTCTCCCCGGCGATGACCACGACCTGGTG
>JBOHFC010000466.1:0-3305 GCA_050701375.1 Pseudonocardiaceae bacterium | reverse complement strand
GGCCTGGGTAACGCGGCACTGGTTTCCCGGACCCGCAAGGCACCGGGCTTCGCTCTGCTAGGTGAGCCGGGACAGGTCCGGGACCTGGTGTTGGAGCTGAAGTCGGTGGCCGATGCCGGGCTCGTCGGGTTCCCCTCAGCGGGCAAGTCCTCCCTGGTCTCGGTGCTCTCCGCGGCCCGTCCCAAAATTGCCGACTACCCGTTTACCACCCTGGTGCCGAACCTCGGTGTGGTGACCGCGGGGGAGACGGTGTTCACCGTCGCCGACGTCCCCGGCCTGATCCCCGGCGCCAGCCAGGGCAAGGGACTCGGGCTGGAGTTCCTGCGGCACATCGAACGGTGCGCCGTGCTGGTGCACGTCGTGGACTGCGCGACCATGGACCCCGGCCGCGACCCGCTGTCCGATGTGGACGCTCTGGAGCGCGAGCTCGCCGCTTACACTCCGTCGCTGGGCGGTGAACTGGCGTCTCGTCCCCGGCTGGTGGTGCTTAACAAGATCGACGTTCCGGATGCGCGTGAGCTGGCCGAGATGGTGCGTGTCGAGCTCGAGGCGCGCGGGCTGCCGGTGCATCGCGTGTCCACGGTGAGCACCGAGGGTCTGCGGGAACTGCGGTTCGCTCTCGGTGCGGCCGTGCGCCAGCACCGCGAGGCGCTGCCCCGCGCCGAGCCGACCCGGGTGGTGCTGCGGCCGACGGCGGTCGACGAACAGGGTTTCGAAGTCACAGCCGATCCGGAGCGGCCCGAAGGTTTCATCGTCCGGGGCGGGCGCCCGGAGCGGTGGATCCGGCAGACGAACTTCGACAACGCCGAGGCTGTCGGCTACCTGGCTGATCGGCTGGCCCGGCTCGGCGTCGAGGATGGTTTGGCCGGGGCGGGGGCTCGCGCCGGCTGCCCGGTCACGATCGGCCACGTCACCTTCGACTGGGAACCCGCGACCCCGGCCGGCGGAGGCGCGATTCGGCTGGGCGGTCGGGGCACGGACTGGCGGTTGGCTCCTGACGAGCGCATCGGCGCAGGCCAGCGCAAGGCAACCCGACGCGTCAGGCGTGACCCAAGCGCCGCCGGTGAGGTTCCGCAGGAGTGACCCCGACCCGGCAGGCCGTCGCGCAGGCGCGGCACCTGGTGGTCAAGGTCGGCTCGTCTTCGCTCACCACGGCCGCCGGTGGGCTGGATCGGGCCAGGTTGGACACCCTGGTGGACGTGCTGGCCGCCCGCTTCGCGGCCGGCACCCATCTGGTCCTGGTGTCCTCGGGCGCCATCGCGGCCGGTTTGGCTCCGCTGGGACTACGTCGCCGGCCCCGCGATCTAGCCACCCAGCAGGCCGCAGCCAGCGTTGGGCAGCTGGCGCTCGGGTACGCTTACGCCCAATCCTGGGCGCGGCATGGCGGCACCGTCGGCCAGGTGCTGCTGACCTCAGACGATATGGTTCGCCGCGCGCACTATCGCAATGCGCAGCGCACCTTCGCCCGGCTGCGCGGCCTCGGGGTGGTACCGGTGGTCAACGAGAACGACACTGTGGTCACCGACGAGATCCGCTTCGGGGACAACGACCGGCTCGCTGCCCTGGTCGCCCACCTGGTCGGTGCGGAGGGGCTGGTGTTGCTCTCCGACGTCGGTGGGCTCTACGACAGCGACCCCCGGCTCGGTGCCGCCCGGCTGGTTGCGGAGGTGACTGGACCGGCTGACCTGCACGGTGTGCAGGTCGGTACCGGTGGTGCGCTGGGAACCGGGGGAATGGCCTCCAAGCTCGGCGCCGCGACGCTGGCCTCGCAGTCCGGGGTGCCGGTGCTGCTCGCCGCCGCGACACAGGTCGGGCGGGCCTTGGGTGCGGCCGACGTCGGAACCGCATTCGCGCCTACCGGGGCGCGGTTATCGGCCCGCCGGTTCTGGCTGGGCCACGCGGCGGGTGCGGTTGGCCGGCTACGGCTCGACGACGGGGCGGTGAGCGCGGTGGTGCACCGCCGGCGTTCCCTGCTTGCCGCCGGCATCACCGGTGTCGAAGGTGACTTCGAGGCCGGCGACGTGGTGGAGCTGATCGACGGGCGGGGCGTCGTCGTCGCCAGGGGAATGGTCGGGTTCGACGCGGTCGAGCTGCCCGAGTTGATCGGCCGCTCGACCCGTGACCTGCCTGCCGAACTGCGCCGCGAAGTCGTGCACGCCGACGACCTGGTGCCGCTGTAAGCAGTATGGTCGACAATCGTGCAGCTGCGAACCGACCCCGAAGCCCCTGCTGCGTCCGGCGCTGAAGTCGTCGCTGCGTGCGCGCGGCAGGCGCAGCGTGCCGCTCCGACTCTGGCAACCGCGTCCGATCAGGCCATCGATGCCGCGCTGGATGCCATGGCGCAGCGGATGACCGGCGTCGCCGCTGAGGTGCTCGCCGCCAACGCCGCCGACATCGCCGCAGCTGAGCAGTCCGGGATGACCAAGGCACTGATCGACCGGCTGTGTCTGGGCGAGGAGCGCCTCGCTGAGATGGCCGGCCAGCTCGCCCTGCTTGCCCGGGTGCCGTTCCCGGCCCGGGACCGGGTGCTGGAAGATCGTCCGGATGGGCTGCGGCTGATCGAGTGCCGCCGCCCGGTCGGTGTCGTGGGCGCCACCTTCGAGGCCCGACCCAACGTCACTGTCGACGTCGCCTCGCAGCTGGTGAAGTCCAGCAACGCCGGGGTGTTGCGGACTGGTGCCGCCGCGTTGCGCTCCGCGCTGGCGCTGCGTGATCAGGTCATCGCGCCGGCCCTGGCAGCGGCTGGGCTGGACCCGGACGTTGTGCAGCTGGTACCTGACCCACGCCGGGACAGCGCCCTCGCCCTCGTGCAGCAACCTGATGTGATTCCGCTGGTCATCGTGCGGGGTAGCGGGGAGACGACCCGGAAGCTGGCCACCGAGGGTGCTCGCCACGGGGTCCGCGTGCTGGCTCATGCCGACGGCGGGGGAGTGCTCTACGTCGACACCGCCGCCGACCCTGCGCTGGCCGTCGAGCTGCTCCTGGCCGGGTTGGACCGGCTGGGGGTCTGCAACCGAGTCAACCTGCTGCTGGTGGCCGGCACCGTCCCCGACCAGGTACACCAGGCGTTGCTGGACGCGGCCCGCGAGCGTGGGGTCACGCTGTCGCTGCCCCCGCACGAGCATCCCCTGGGGCACGAATGGGCCCTGGACACCGGCCGGGAGGCGACGCTCACCGTGAGCCGGGTAGACGGTCCCGCGCACGCCGCCCAGCTCGCCAACCAGGAGACCTCCGGGCTGGCCGCCACGATCGTCACCGACGACGAGGCGGCGGCGCATGAGTTCCTGGATGGCTACGCCGGGACC
>JBOHFC010000465.1:0-5450 GCA_050701375.1 Pseudonocardiaceae bacterium | reverse complement strand
CCGGCGAACTATTTCCACCTGCTGCGCCGGCATGCCCTCGACGGCGTGCACCGGCCATTGGTCGTGTTCACACCGAAGTCGATGCTGCGTCTGAAGGCGGCGGTGAGCCCGGTACACGACTTCACCTCGGGCAGGTTCGCATCGGTGCTCGATGACCCGCTGGTGACCGATCGCTCAGCGGTGCGCCGGGTCCTGCTGTGCACCGGCAAGATCAGCTACGAACTCCACGCGGCACGCCAGCAGCGTGGCATCGAGCACGTCGCGATCGTGCGCGTCGAGCAGCTCTACCCAGTGCCCCAGCGGCGGCTGGCCGCGGCGCTGGACCGCTACCCCAAGGCCACCGAGGTGTGCTGGGTGCAGGAGGAACCCGCCAACCAGGGCACCTGGCCGTTCTACGGACTGAGCCTGCCCGAGTTGATGCCCGAGCGACTGCGCGGGCTGCGGCGGATCTCCCGGCGTGCCATGGCGGCCCCGTCCGCGGGGTCGGCCAAGGTCCACGACGTCGAGCAGCGCGAACTCATCGCCGCCGCCCTGGGCGGGTGACCCGTGTACTTCACCGACCGAGGCATTGAGGAACTCGAAGACCGGCGTGGCGGCGAGCAGCTCAGTGTCGAGTGGCTGGCCGCCCGCCTCCGGGCGTTCGTCGATGAACACCCGGAATTCGAGGACGCCATCGAGCGGCTGGCCACCTACCTCGCCCGGGACGACGCCGACGACCCGGACGACCTCTAGCTAGCGCTACCACGCATAGGCCCTCCGGGGCGGGTTTGGCGCCGTTGGGCGCGGGCGCCGGGAACTGCTCATCGAGCCGGGCCAGCACATCGGAGTCCAGGGTGATCGCGACGGCTCGCAGCGAGCTGTCCAGTTGCGCGATGGTCCGCGGGCCGACGATCGGCGCGGTCACCCCTGGCTGGTGCAGCAGCCAGGCCAGCCCGATGTTGGCGGGATCCTCGCCGAGGTCGGCGCAGAGCTTCTCGTGAGCCACCCGTGAGTGCTGATGTGGTCTATAGCTCGCATTGCCACTCACGGGTTATCCACAATGGGCTTGACCTGGACCCTGGTCGAGGTTGCAGGCTGGTGGCCATGAGTTGGTCGGTGTGAGCGCGCTGCCTGAGGTCGGATCTGTCGCTACGGTTCAGTCGGAGTTGTTCGGCCCGAGTCGCCGCGCGACCACGATCGGCGTGCTCCTGCTGGTCAGCATGGTGGCGTTCGAGGCAATGGGGGTGGGCACGGCCATGCCGGCCCTGGTGGCCGACATCGGCGCGCTGTCGCTGTACGCATGGCCGTTCGTCGCGTTCATGGCCGCCGGGGTGTTCGGGACCGTGCTCGGCGGTAGGTGGTGCGACCTAGCCGGCCCGAGGATTCCCCTGGTGGCGGCTCCGGTGCTGTTCGGAGCGGGTCTGCTGGTGGCTGGCACCGCGGCCGGCATGCCGCAGCTGCTGGTCGGGCGGGTGCTTCAGGGGTTGGGCGCCGGCTCCCTGACGGTCGGGGTCTACGTGCTCATAGCGGTGGTCTATCCCGAGCGGACCCGTCCGGCCGTCTTCGGGCTGATGTCCTCGGCGTGGGTGCTGCCGTCGCTGATCGGACCGCCGATTGCCGGGGTGGTGACCGAACGGCTGTCCTGGCACTGGGTGTTCCTCGGGCTGGTGCCGGTGGTGGTGCTCGCGGTCGGGCTGGTGGTGCCCACGGTGCGCCTGCTCGGCCCGCCGGATCCCGGCCGGAGCCCAACCGCGCGACGGCCCGGGCTGGTACTGGCCGCCCTCGGCGCCGCAGCGGGGGTCTCCGCGCTGAGCTGGGCCAGCCAGCGTCCCAGCGCGTCGGCTGCCGCGGTGGCCGGCGCGGCGCTGGTGGCACTGCTGGCGTCGACGCGCCGGTTGCTGCCCGATGGGGTGTTCCGGGCGCGCCGCGGCGTGGCGACCGTGGTGGCTGCCCGGGGACTGCTCGCCGGAATGTTCTTCACCGCCAACTCCTACTTGCCCCTGATCCTGACCAGTACCCACCACTGGACTCTCGCCGCCGCCGGGATCCCGCTGGCGATCGGCTCACTGGGCTGGTCAGCGGCCTCAGCATGGCAAGGTCACCACCCGGACCTGCCCAGGCACCGGCTACTGCGGATCGGGTTCGTCCTGCTCACCGCGGGCGACGCCGGACTGCTGCTGGTCGCACCTACCTGGGGTACACCGTGGCTGGCCTTACCACTGTGGGGGATCGCGGGAATCGGGACGGGGCTGGGTTTCTCCTCGGTGTCGTTCCTGCTGCTGCAGCAGTCCGGCGCCGGCGAGGTGGGGTTCCACTCCTCCGCAACACAGATGTCCGACCAGCTCACCACCGCGACCCTGATTGGCACGGGTGGAGCGCTGCTGGCGCTGCTGGGCTCGCCCGCGCACGCACTGCCCGTGCTGCTCGCGATGCTGGCCGGTCTCGGCGTGCTCGGTGCGACCGTGGCCGGCCGCGCCGCGTCTCGAACATCGTTGGAGAGATGAGGGTGAACTTGGGCACAAGCGGTGCACAGACCGAACTTTCCGACGTCGTGGCGGGCCCCGGGCCGGCACCGGCGATCCGCGTGCGCGGGCTGGTCAAGCGCTACAAGGAGGTCGAGGCCGTGCGTGGTATCGACCTCGACGTGGCAGCGGGCGAGACATTCGGCTTTCTCGGGCCAAACGGGGCCGGCAAGTCGACGACCATCAAGATCCTCTGCACGCTCGCGGACGCAAGCAGCGGCACCGCGCAGGTGGCCGGCTTCGACGTGGCGACGCAACGCGACGCGGTGCGCCGGCATATCGGGCTGGTGTTCCAGGAGCCGACGTTGGACACCTACCTGACCGGCGAGCAGAACCTGCGCTTTCACGGTGAGCTCTACGGCGTCGACCGCTCGACCGCCGCGGCACGGCGCGAGGAGGTCCTGCGGATGGTCGGCCTGTGGCAACGGCGGAGCGACGCCGTCCAGACCTACTCCGGAGGCATGCGCCGCCGACTCGAGATCGCCCGCGGACTGCTGCACTCGCCGGCTGTGCTCTTCCTCGACGAGCCCACGATCGGTCTCGACCCGCAGACCCGGACCTCGATCTGGGAGTACCTGCGCGACCTGCATCGCCGCGAGAAGATCACCGTCTTCGTCACCACGCACTACATGGACGAGGCCGAGAACTGTGACCGGGTCGCGATCATGAACGAGGGCCGGATCGTCGCGCTGGACACGCCCGACCGGCTCAAGGCAGCCGTCGGCGAGGACCGGGTGCAGATCACCACCGAGGACGACGAGGCCGCGATCGCTGCACTGCGCGAGCACTTCGGGCTCCAGGCGGCGGTGCACGAGGGCGTGGTGAGCATGGCGGTGGCCGACGGGGCAGCGTTCGTGCCGCGACTGTTCGCCGGGCTCAGCGTCCCCATCCGATCGGTGACGGTCAGCCGACCCAGCTTGGACGACGTCTTCCTCGCCCACACCGGCTCGACGATCCGCGACGCGGAGCAGCCGAGTGGCACGATGCACCCGATGGCCCTCCTGGCGAGAGGGCGGTGAGCGAGATGCCGACCGCAAGCGTGCCCGCCGTGCGGGTACCGGCCGCCGACCTGAGCCATCAAGCCCGGGCGGCGTTCGTGGTGTGGCAGCGCGAGATGATCCGCTTCAGCAAGGACCGGGCCCGCATCGTCTCCACGCTGGTACAGCCCGCGCTGTTCTTGTTCGTGCTCGGCGGCGGCCTGTCCTCGATTGTCAGCGCCGGCACCGGGTCGGTGGACTTCAAGACCTTCCTGTTCCCTGGCGTGCTCGCGATCTCCGTGCTGTTCACCGCGGCGTTCTCCGGCATCTCGATGGTCTGGGACCGGGAGTTCGGCTTTCTGCGCGAGATGCTCGTGGCACCGGTAAGCACGACGGCCATCCTGACCGGCAAGTGCATCGGCGGGGCGACCGTCGCGACGTCGCAGAGCCTGGTCCTGCTGGCGCTGGCCGGGCTGGTGGGTGTGCCCTACTCGCCGTCGATGATGCTGGCCCTGGTAGGCCTGCTGTTCCTGATGGCGTTCATGATCACCGCGCTCGGTCTGGCGCTCGCCGCCCGGGTCAAGCAGGTGCAGTCCGCGATGCCGATGGTGCAGCTGATCATCACGCCGCTGATGTTTCTCTCCGGCGCGCTGTTCCCGCTGTCCCGGCTGCCGGCCTGGCTCACCGTGGTCACCCACCTCAACCCGATGACCTACGCGGTGGAGCCGATGCGTTCGGTGGTCTTCGACCACCTGGCGGTCGACCCCGCCACCCGGGCAACGTTCGACCCCGGCATCTCCTGGGGCGGTTGGTCAGTGCCGCTGGGGTTGCAGGTCGTGCTCGTCGTCGCCTTCTGCGCCATGCTCCTCGCGGCCGCCGTGGCCCGCTTCGCCCGTACCGAGTGAGGCCGCCAGCGTCGCGGCCTCACCGCAGCAGTGGGCCGCTCCTGAGCAGCTCACGAAACTCCGGTGCCGGGACCGAGCGGGAGAATAGCCAGCCCTGGTAGGCGTCCACGCCGAGGCCCCGGAGCACCTGGAACTGAGCTGCGGTCTCAACACCCTCGGCGACACAGACGCGGCCCAGCGCGCGGACCATGTCGACCACCGCGCGGACCACCGCGAAGTCCGACTGGTCGACACCTACCCCGGAGACGAATTGGCGGTCCAGCTTGACGATCTGTGCGGGCAACTCCTTCAGCCGAGCCAGCGAGGAGTAGCCGGTACCGAAGTCGTCCACCGCGAAGCGCGCCCCCCGCTCGACCAGTTCAGCCATCGCCTTGCGGGTCGCGTCCGGCAGGTCGACCAGGACGGTTTCCACCAATTCCAGCACCAGCCGATCCCAGGGCAACTCGCTCTCGGCCACCGCGGTGGCAACGGTCGCCACGAAGTCGCCGTCGGCGGGGTCGGCGAGGTTGACCGCAACGGCGACCGGGCGTCCATCCCACGCCACCCAGTCCCGTGCCTCACGCAGGGCGGTGCGCAGCACCCACCGGTCCAGCTCACGCATCAGGCCGCCTCGCTCGGCCACCGGCAGGAACACCGCCGGGCTGAGCATTCCGCGTTCCGGGTGCGGCCAGCGGATCAGCGCCTCGGCGGAGAGGATCACGCCGTCCGGATTGACCACCGGCTGGTAGTGCAACTGCAGTTCGTCGTGGGCGAGCGCCTCGCGAAGCTCACACTCCAGCTCCACCTGCTGATCGGCTGATGCGATCAGCGCCGGGTTGGCCATCGCAAACTGCCCGGTGTCGGTCCGCTTGGCCTCGAACACGGCCGCGTCGGCGAAGCGCATCAGATCCTGCGCGCCGCGGGTCGAGGCGTCGGGCACAGCCACCCCGATCGCCGCCGACAGCCGGATCACCTGGCCGCGCAGCGGGGTCGCGGTCCCCAACAACCGCGAGACCGTCGCGACGAGCGGGCCGATGCCGCCCTGGCCGGCGACGTCGGAGCTGATCACTACGAAGACGTCGCCGGAC
>JBOHFC010000464.1:0-7325 GCA_050701375.1 Pseudonocardiaceae bacterium | reverse complement strand
GTCGAGCTGTTCGTCGCCGAGCTGGCCCGGCTGGACCGCGAAGCGGGCGGCGCGCTGCTGGCTGAGGTTTCCGAACGGGCTCTCTACCGGGGCGCGCTGACCACGTTGCTGCGCCTGGTGTTCCTGCTGTTCGCCGAGGAGCAGCGGCTGCTGCCGGTGACCGACCCGATCTACGCGGACGGCTACGCGGTGTCCACGCTGTACGAGCAGCTTGACGCAGACCGCAACCTCTATGGCGACGAGGTGGCTGATCGGCGGGCGGCGGCCTGGCCCCGGTTACTCGCCCTGTTCGGCGCCATCCATGGCGGTTGCGAGCACCCGGACCTGCGGCTGCCGGCCTATGGCGGCTCGCTGTTCGACCCGGCCGGCTACCCGTGGCTGGTGGATGCCGCGGTCACCGACCGGGTGATCCGGGAGATGCTCGACGCGCTGCTCGTGCTGCGGCACAAGGGCAAGGCCGCCGAGCGGCTCAGTTACGCCCGGCTCGGGGTGGAGCAGATCGGGCACGTGTACGAGGGCCTGCTGGAGTTCTCCTGCCGCAAGGTCTCCGAGCCCTTCGTGGGTCTGGCCGGCAAAGCCGAACCCGAGCGGGCACTGGCCCAGCTGGAATCCGTTGCCGCCCGCGGCGAACTCCCGCAGTGGTTGCAGTCCAACTGTGTCGCCACCGAGAAGCAGGTGGACAAGTGGCTGGCGGCCGGCCCGTCCCCGCACCAGCGGGCCGTGCTGCACGCCGCGTGCGACAACGATGCCGCGCTGGCGCAGCGGATCCTCCCGTTCTGGGGTCTGCTGCGCACCGACCTGCGCGGGCTGCCGACGGTGTTCCCCGCCGGGTCGGTGCTGTTCACCCAGGTCGGCGACCGCCGGTCGACCGGAACCCATTACACCCCGCGGGAACTGGCCGAGGAGGTGGTGGAGCACACCCTGGCCCCGTTGTGCTTCGCGCCCGGCCCGGCCCAGGGCGCTGCCCGAGGCGTCTGGCGGGCCAAAACGGCCGGTGAGCTACTGGCGTTGAAGGTCGTGGACCCGGCGATGGGGTCCGGTGCGTTCCTGGTGTCGGCCTGCCGCTACCTGGCCGACCGCGTGGTGGATGCCTGGAATCGGGACGGCGTGCCCGACGAGGTCGCCGAACTGGCGGGTGCCGACGGCGACCGGGAGGAGTTGGCGCTGGTCGCGCGCCGCCTGGTCGCCGCCCGGTGCCTGTACGGGGTGGACCGTGACGATATGGCCGTCGAGTTGGCCAAGCTGTCGTTGTGGCTGGTCACCCTGGCCAAGAACAAGCCGTTCGGGTTCCTCGATCACGCGCTGCGTTGCGGCGATTCGCTGGTCGGCTTGGTCTCCGAGCGCCAGGTCGCCGCGTTCCACCTCGACGTCGACCGTGGCTGGTCGGTCGGCACTGATCTGTTCCGCACCCTGAACGAGCGGATCGGCGCGGTGCTCACCGACGTCGCCGAGCTGCGGGAAGAGATCGAGCGCACCGTCGTGCGCGACGCCCGCCACGCCGCGGAGAAGGCCGAACTGCTCCACGATGCGCAGTGGCGGACCCGCAAACTCCGGCTGGCCGCCGACGCCGTGGTCGGCGCCGCCCTGAGCACCGCGGTCCGGCACGCGCCGTGGTACGACCGGGACGCCGACCACGAGGAGGGTCTCGACGACCGGTTGACCGCCATCGCCGACGACGTCGACCTGCTCATGCGCGACGCCGCCGACCCCTCCCTGGAGGAACGCTTGCGGGAGACGGTCGACGGCTGGCTACGCGGCGGACGCGACGACACGATCCGGCCGCTGCACTGGCCACTGGAGTTCCCCGAAGTCATGCGCCGAGGCGGCTTCGACGCCGTAGTCGGCAACCCTCCGTTCATCGGTGGTAAGCGCGTCAGCGGCGCGGTCGGCAAGGACGTGCGCGAATATCTCAAGACTTATATCGCCCGGGACAAGCCGGGAAACGCCGACCTATGCTCCTACTTCCTCCTACGAGATCTGGACATCACCTGGAGGGGCCGAGTTGGCATCATCGCGACAAACACCATCGCCCAGGGCGATACTCGCGAGGTTGGCCTCGATCAAGCGGTGAGTGAAGGCGTCAGCGTCTACCGTGCGGTGAAGTCGCAACCATGGCCCGGCACGGCTTCACTGGAAGTCTCACTGGTATGGATCGGCCACGCTCAGGACGGAGAATCTCGAACGCTCGACGGCCGCGAAGTTGAAGCTATTACCTCGTCGCTTAATGCCAGATCCCGCGTGTCAGGTAATCCCCACCGGCTTGAAGCAAACGCGTATCAATCCTTCCAAGGTTGCGTCGTACTCGGAATGGGTTTCGTACTGGAGCCCGATCACGCTCAACAACTCATTCAAGCAGATCCCAAGAACAAGGACGTACTGTTCACGTATCTCAATGGCGAGGATCTGAACTCACGACCAGATTCCTCAGCAAGCCGCTGGATAATCGATTTTAATGAAAGATCGATTGAGGAGGCTGGTGGTTATGTCGACTGCTTCGCGATCGTGGAAAATGAAGTCAAGTCTGTGCGTCAGCTTAGCAACCGCAAAGTTTATCGCGAACGCTGGTGGCAATTTGCCGAACGACAGCCTGCTTTGAGGAGAGCAAAGTCCGATCTTGATCGTGTCCTGGTGATTGCGCTTGTCAGCAAGACGGGTCTCCCGGTGTGGGTGGCAGCTCGACAGGTCCAGTCGCATGCACTCGGCGTTTTCGCGGTGGATCGGGATGCGTACCTGACGTTGCTGTCGAGCAATCTGCACTTCACGTGGTGGACGACCAAGGGCGAGTCGACGCTACGAGCCGATGCGCGATACACCCCGTCGGATGGGTTCGAGACATTCCCGCAGCCCGAACTGACCGAACGGATGGATCGGGTGGGCAAGGAGCTGGACTCGGTCCGCCAGTCGGTGATGCTCGGGCGGCAGTTGGGGCTGACCAAGCTGTATAACCTGGTACACGATCGGGCCGTCACCGATGAGGAGATTCAGCGGCTGCGGGAGATCCACATCGAGATCGACCAGGCCACCGCCGAGGCGTACGGGTGGGGCGATCTCGACCTCGGGCACGGGTTCCACGTCACCCGCCAGGGCCGCCGGTTCACCATCGCGCCCGACGTTCAGGTCGAGGTGCTGGACCGGCTGCTGCAACTCAACCACGAGCGCTACGCCGAGGAGGTACGCCAAGGCTTGCACGCCAAGAAGAAGCCCAAGCGCAGCAACATCGCCCAGCGCCCCCGAACCACCGGGTCGGTCGAGCCTGAAGGTTCCCTGTTCTGACGCTGCACGAGATCTGCTGCTGCGTGGCCCCATATTCCATCGCTTGTTACTACCGCGACGCCAAGGTCGCGGATTGTAAACGGGCCTCGCACCGCAGTTTCATGAGAACGACGTGCCGGAGCCCGATCTGGCGGCGGCGGATGCAGGACACCTGTACTCTCACACCCATCGACGAGACAAAGTGAGTCCGTCCTGAGAAACTTTCATCCAGACATCACGGCCGTGATCCAGGAGGCTGACCACAACGTCGATGTGCGTTCGCAGCAGCTCTGCGGCTTCGAGTTCAGTACACCTGAGCCAGATGTGCTAGCCGACGACAGCTCGGGATCGCCGCCGGGAGAACTCGACGTCGTGAGTAATGAGTGCAGCTTTCATATTGTACGCGTAGACCGTCAGCTCATCGTCAACGACATCACTGAGCCCAGCTTCGGCCGCAGTCCATGCCTCATGACCCAGTTCCCGCAGGGTAGCGGCGACGTCGGTGTCGACGTTCTGATCACAGAGGAATCGCACGGGCTAGGCGACCGAGATGTTCCTCACGGCTTCAATGTCTTCCTCACTTAGCACGGGGAAAGACCGCAGTATCTCGGCGGTGGACTTGCCGTGATCCAGGTATCGACGAACTGTCTCAACAGGCACCCGTGTACCAGCGAGTACCTGCTTGTTGCCGAGTGCGCCGCGGCGGCGCTCGATTGTTCCAGCCAGTGTTCTTGGCCGGCGTGCCTTATCTCGAATCTCCGCACGGAGAAGCTCAAGGTTCAGCACCTGCGACAGAACTGTCTGCCGGGGTCGTAGGTCGCCTTCCCAGCTGCCATCCGGGTGCTGGAAGTAGACGCGTTTGCCGTGAGTAGCCCAGGTCAGCTGCGCCAGAGGTTGCTCGTAGCCCCGAGCCCGCAGATGGCTCACGATCTGTCGGATATGTGGCAGCGATACTCCACGCTCGATGAGCCGTGCGGCAACCATCAGCCCGAGTAGGTCCAAGAAGTCGTAGAGCCGGATCCGGCGCCTTGGTGTCAGCTGATCGTCAGTGGAAGGAGCGAGGAAGTCGGTACGTGCCCAGTAATCCAGTCGTCTCCGCGACAAACCGGTGATGCGAGTGGCCGTATCTCGGGTGACAGCCAGCCGCTGCTCATCCAAGATCACGAGACCTCCGCTCCATCGACGAGATCACCCAGGTTGCCCACAGGCACTCGGTGCTTATCCACCGATCAGAAGGGATTATCCCCCATCCGTCCCCAGTTTGGCACCTTACCCAGACAGGGTTGCGCGACGCGCCAGCTCGCTCTGGCAAAATGCCATGGCTTAACACCGCGGCTCACGTCATACCGCCCTACGGGCGCTGTGTAGGTCGAACGGACGTACCCTGCCCACCAGATCGGTGTCCGTCCGCCTGGGTGATCGCTGTTGTTGCAAAGACCTGTTCTGACGCCGCTATGGCGGCCTGGCGGGCGCGGATGCGGCGCAGCAGCTCGGCGACGAGGTCGTCGTTGGCGGCGTGGTCGCCGCGGTCGGCGTTGGTCAGGAAGTGATCACAGAGTGCCTGGGCGGCGGAAGCTGGGTGCATGATCACTGGGTTGGGATCCGGCTGGCCGCCAGGAGCGTCGGGGGTGCTCGACCGGCGGCCAGCCGGAAGCTTGGTGGGCAACTCGGGTTCAGGCATCGGCGAGGTGCCGGGGCGCCGCGGTCGCATCGGGTTGGCTCAGCAGCCAGTAGCTCGCCCTGAGGTGGATCCGGCAGGGTCGGCGTCGCGGTCCGATCAGCGCTCCGGAGCGCCGGCAGGACCGGCAGCGGTCCCGCCGGTCGAGGGGGTGGTCCAGCAGCAGGGTGTACAACACGGCAGCGGCCCGGTAGCGGATCGAGTCGATTCCGCCGGCGGCGCCGGGCCCGGCCGCCACGGCCTGGCGCAGTACGTCA
Source organism: Pseudonocardiaceae bacterium (assembly GCA_050701375.1). Lineage (GTDB taxonomy): Bacteria > Actinomycetota > Actinomycetes > Mycobacteriales > Pseudonocardiaceae. Next base: position 2,138 of record JBOHFC010000464.1, on the reverse strand, counting down.
CAGATGAGCCGATGCCTGGTCTGCTCGATGGTCCACCTCATCCCGGTCACCACAGCCACCCGCTCACCCGGCGACGTCACAGGCGGGACAGGCGGTGAAGGGTCTCCGCGTTAGCATCAGCAGGTTCCTCCTGACAGACACGGTGTCGCATCGCCTGAAACGTTTCATACAAGATGGAACGTAGCTCATGAAGATGTAGCGCGTCCAGCCGGGGTGACGTCGATTCAGATCACTACTGGATCCGGCAAGGAGTGGCGGAGATGGCAGGTGGCCCGACGGTCCGGGCGCGGCGGTTGCGCCGGGAGCTCAAGCGGCTGCGCAACAACGCCGGGCTGAACGTCGACGACGCCGGCCGGCGAGCCGGGCTGTCCGGTCCGACGGTCAGCCGCATCGAGAGCGGGAAGCGTGGCATGACCGTCGATGAGGTGGAGAAACTGCTCGACACCTACCAGGTGCCGGTGCCCCAGCAGCGGGAGTACCTGGAGATGGCCGAGCGCGCCGCCGAGCGGGGCTGGTGGCAGGCCTACGGTTCGGCGCTGACCGACGCCACCCAGACCCAGATCGCGCTGGAGGAAGACGCCACCACGATCACCAACTTCGAGCCCGTCGTCGTGCCGGGCCTGCTGCAGACCGCCGCCTACGCGCGGGCGGTGATCAGCACCGTCGGGCTGGACGTCACGCCCAGGCAGGTCGAGGCCAAGGTCGCCGCTCGGATGGCCCGGCAGGCGATCCTCACCAAGCCCGACCCGCCGCAGCTGATCACCATCCTGGACGAGGGGGTGCTGCACCGCGAGGTCGGCGGGCGCGCGGTGATGGCCCGCCAACTGCGGCAACTGGTCGAGGCCGCCACCACCCAGCCCAATGTGACGGTGCTGGTGATCCCGTTCAGCGCCGGCGCCCACGCCGCGGTGGAGGGCTCGTTCGCGGTCATCGAGTTCGGCATGGAACCGGGTGCGGTGCTGCTGGAGGGCAAGACCGCCGACCTGTTCCTGGAGGAGCCGGACGAGATCGTCGCCTACCAGGACACCGCGAGTAGACTTAAGCGATCAGCTCTTGGGACCGACGATACGGTCGCGCTGATCGAGCAGGTGCTCAGGGAGATGACATGAACCGCGACACACGCCCGGGCCCGGGCGTGAACCCCGCGCCGGCCGGATGGCGAAAGAGCAGCCGCAGCGCCGCCAACGCCAACTGCGTCGAGATCAACCTCACCCACCCCGACCTCGTCCACATCCGGGACAGCAAGGACCGCGGGACCGGCCCGACGATCGCCGTGACCCACCGCCAGTGGGCCACGCTCCTCAACCAGATCGCCACCACCACGCTGTAGCGCGCGCCCTCTGCCGAAGTCCCCGTCACCGCGTGGCGGCGTGCTCGGGCACACCGAGGCCGGCTAGGATCTCGACAGCTTCCGCACGAAGCGGGCGGTCGGGCTGGTCGATGTCGCTGCCCTCGCCGACCACCCACAGCTGTTCCAGTAGAGGGTGGCCATGTCGTAGCCGGCGGGCGCTGGCCGCCAGCTTTCCCAGTCGAGGATGCACAGCTGCGGGCCGCGCAGGTTGCCCCAGTGAAGATCTGCGTGGGCGGTGGTCCACTCCAGGTCCGCGAACATCTCCGAGGGCAGCTCAACATCGAAGTGCTCCTGTACCCCGTTGACCGTGTACTGCACCGCGCCCAGCTCGTGCCCATGTTGACCGGGTGCGCCGCGAGCGCTCCCAGCGCCGCGTCGAGATTACTCCACCAGGATTCGGGTAGCTGTGGGTCGTCGTGAAGCAACGTCGTGGTCGCCCTCGCGTGCCCGCGCGCCGGCTGAGCGCATGTCGTAGGTGTTCACGACATCGCCGACCAGATCGACGCTGAACCTCGGCGCGGCCGCTTCGAGCCGGCCCTGGAGCCAGACGCGGCGTTCTTCGACGGCCTTCTCGATGTCCTCGGTGTCCATACTCACTTCTTGGTGACCGCGGGGCAGTTCGACACGATTGTGCCATTCACGCTTCGCATCGATATCCCTGCCCTCCTCGCCCCGCGAGGAGCCTCACCTCAACAGCAGAGTGCGGTTGGTCGAAGGCTCACTGAGTAGTGATCACCATGAACAGTCGGGTGTTGATCCGCTCCATCAGTTCGCCAGGCAACTCCCC
>JBOHFC010000463.1:0-2705 GCA_050701375.1 Pseudonocardiaceae bacterium | reverse complement strand
GGTTTAGATGGATACACCCCGCTGATGCCCTGCTGAGGCTGCCCTCATGAAACGCGATACCGGTGTTGGTGAAAAACACCGAGTAGGGCATAGGGGCGTTGTGGAATTCCGAACTACGGTGGTTCTTGTCCTTCCACAACACCCGGAACACGCCAGGTGGTGTGCGTTGACCCGGCTTGCCGGAGGTGATCGGGGTCGGCCCGTAAGTGACCTGACCGCCGCTCATCAGCCAAGCTTGATGGCTGGTGAGACTGATACAGGCAGCCGCAGTCGCCCCGCACGGTGCGCCGGCCGACTGGGCGGCGGCCACCGCGGGAATGAACACCGCGCAGCCGGCGGCAATGGTGAGTGATATCACGGCATGGCGAAAGAAGCGCATCAAGAGACCCCCTCGGTAACTGGGCATAAGCCTACAGCTCCGCAGCAGTCCGCCGTAGTGCGTTATTCACCAATTACGCGGGACCCGGCCGGCCCCGAGCGGGGGGAGGGTGTCCGGTTCCGGCCGGGCCCGACGCGCCCACCCGTCAGCTTCAGCCGCGGGCGGTGCCTCCCGGGTGAATCCCCCGAAAGTACGCCCGTTAGACGCGGATGGGGCCGATCGGTTGCCTAGCGCAGAACGCCAGTTCGTGATCCGATTCAGGGGTGAACAGCGATGTGTCCCACACCAGCTCAGATGCCGACGCGCGCCACGGTGCCACGAAGGGCCACCTGCCCTGGTTTGACGACCTGCCGATCGACATGGACTCCGTCACGCCGGGGCAGGACCTCGACCTGCACGAGCAATGCCAGCCGCTGGCGCCACTGCTGGGAGTGTGGCGCGGTGAGGGTCTGGCGCAGTACCCATCGCTGCTCGGCCAGTTCCGCTACGGCCAGCAGATCACCTTTTCCCACGACGGCAGGCCGTTTCTGGTCTACGAGGCACGAGCGTGGCTGCTGAACTCCTCCGGGGAGGTGTTGCGCCCTGCGGCCCGTGAGGTCGGGTGGTGGCGGATGGACGAGGAGGAGACCATCGAACTGGTGCTCGCGCACATGTTCGGCATCTGCGAGATTTACTACGGTGGGCGTACCAGCGAGACGTCGTGGGAGCTCTTGTGCGACGCCATCACCCGGACCGACACCGCCAGGGACACTACCGCGGCCGCCCGGCTCTACGGCATCCTCGAAAACGGTGAGCTGGCCTACGCCGAGGAGCGTGCGTTGCGCGGTCTACACCTGAAGCCGCACCTCTCAGCACAACTGAAACGCATCGCCGGCTAGCCCGGTCCGGTCACAGTGGGGGTGACCTGCTGCTGGAGCTGATGTTCGGCGCGGACCGGGCGTCCAGCCGGTTGGTGGGTTCGTTATCCGAGATCGCCGCCACCAGTCGCTGCGGACGCGTTCTGCCTACGACCCAGTGCTGAGCGCACCCAAGGACCGCTCATCTCCGGGGCGACGTCGCTGTACGCCTCGCGCGACCTCACCGACCTCACCGCGCCGGGTCCCTACCACTTCCAGCTTGCGCTGGTCGACATCCAACCCGGAGGCCCGCGGCGCGGCCCACCAACACCCTGGCTCAGAAACCGTGCTGACCACTCAGGGCAGTGTCACCTACCAGCTCGGCGGTACTCCTCCACCGACCTCACCGGGGCGGTATCGCCGATCGTGGTCGGCGCCGGGCACGCCATGACCCACCGACCAGATCAGCCCATCCAGGACAGCAACACCGGGCAGGGCATCGCCAAAGTGATCGCCTTCATTGCCTGGCCCGGCGACCAAGCCCCCGATGGACCTTCACCACACCCCCTGACACGCCATCCTTGCGCCAGCGGGTGAGCGGCGCTCCGACGTGGGATTGGCGCTTTTACGCATCAGACGGCCTGTATCCCGGTCCGGTCCTGATCGCCGAGAAGCGCACGCAGGTCATTCGGATCACTGGTCAAGACTGTGGAGCCCGGTATCGCGAGGGCTTCAGCAGCAATCAGAGCGTCCGCGGTATTGCAGCCGCCGGTCCGGCCGAGAAGCCGGCCGGCTTCTCGGCCCGTGTCCGGCGCTGTCGCGGCTGTGCCAACGGCCTTGAGTACCCGGTTCACCGGTGCGTCTCGCGCACCTCCGCGAAGCGTTTCAGCAAGCACCACCACTGGGACCCGGAGCTCGATGCGGCGGTTAATCGCCTCACGCAGGATGGCCCGCGTCCGTGCGTCGCCTTTCGACCAGTTGATGACCGCGCCGGAGTCGAGGATCAGGCGCTGGGGAAGTGATCTGGCCGACCGGTTTGCGGCCATTGCCTGCGGACCTCCTCTTCGATCTTTGTGGGCACCGGGCCGAACTCGGTGTCCATCTCATCGAGGAGCCGGTCGACTCGGGCATGCTGGAGCCTGACCCGCAGTGCATCGTTGATCAATGCCGAGAGCCCGCGCCGGCCAGCCAGCTCGCGAGCCTCGGCGAGCAGATCGGCATCAACGCTGACCGACACCTTCGCGATGGCCATGCGAGCTATCCTACTACTGGATGTCCAGTAGTGATTTCTTTCCTACCGAGAGGAGGACCGGTGAGCGAGGTCTGGCTAGGCGACATCCGCCTGCGCAACCGGCTGGTCACCTCCTCCAGTCTGCTCGGCTACGGTGCCTCCGACCCCGGTCTGGTGCCTTATGGGATGAGCCCGATCTCCCGGTTCGTGCCGCTGGAGCGGTTCGGCGCGGTCACCACCCGGACCCTGACGGTGCAGC
>JBOHFC010000462.1:0-4448 GCA_050701375.1 Pseudonocardiaceae bacterium | reverse complement strand
GGGGAGTTGCCTGGCGAACTGATGGAGCGGATCAACACCCGACTGTTCATGGTGATCACTACTCAGTGAGCCTTCGACCAACCGCACTCTGCTGTTGAGGTGAGGCTCCTCGCGGGGCGAGGAGGGCGGGGATGTCGATGCGTAGCTTGAAAGGCACAGTCGTGTCGAGCTGACCCGTCGTCGCTGGGCTCTCGATATAGCCATCACCCGGTGCGCCCAGATGGAACACTGTGATCGAAGGGGCCGGCGGATCGAGGTCGACGACCCAGTAATGGGGGATCCCGGCGTCCGCGTACTCAAACGGTTTGAGGTGGAGGTCGACATTTCGGGAACCCGGCGACACGATCTCGACCGCGAGCAGAACATCCGCCGCCATCAGCCGGTCCTCCGGGCCGCCGACCCGGGTGACCACCACATCCGGCACCCTCGTCCCTTCAGCCACTCTTGCCCCACGGAGAAGGGGGTGGACCTGTTACGGAGGTGCCAGAGGTGGCAACTTTGGGCGAAAAGTTGCCGTCAGGGGCACGTCCGCGCGCTGCAACAGTCCTTTCCCCACTGCCAGCAGTAGCGATCCTCATATCCGCGTACCTACCCCTGCCGGTAGCTTTAAGTAGCGAGCAAGCCCGCCCGGGTAACGACCGGTAGGGGGTTCGACTACTCTCCGCTGGCAGGCTCGGCCAGTGTTGTCTGCCGATCATCACCGAGTAGGTGCAGCGTGAGCAGCAGAGTAGTGCGGTTTTACGATCTTCGCGTACTGCGGGACGACGAGCTGCGCGGTCAGGAAGTGGAGCCAGGCTTCTGGAAGCTGCTGGCGGAAACCGTCGAAGGTCGGGAACCGGAGCAACGTGAAGAGGTGATCAGAGGCCGGAGGATCTTCGGCGAGCATCGTGTCTCGGTGCAGCCGGCCCGGCCGTACTTCTACATCGGATGGGTTCGGAATCGCTCGGAGTGGCCTGACACCCTGCTCGACAACGGCAGCGGCGTGGTCGGCCGTCTCGAACCCAGCCAGCAGGGCACCGTCCTCCTCGAACCCAGCTACGTCGTGCCGTTTGGTGACCGCAATCGAGTGGCGATCATGAGCATGTCACGGACCTCGCCCGGCATGGCTGCCTTGGAGGAGTGGCTGACGATGCAGTCGGAGATGCAACTCAACGATCTTCAGGTCTCGCTGAGTTCACGATCATTCAGCTGAGCGCGAAGCTCCCCCTTGAACTCGACGTCATAGCGCTCGCCCGCGGCGATCCAGGCGCGCACCTGACTCTCCGGAGTCTCAGACTCGCCAGATGCGGCCATCCTCGACTCCTCCGGACATGGCTACGCACAGTTATACGACAGACTGTACAGCAGTGCGGAGTGTCGCATAACTTTGCGACATGTGTGCATTATGCCGTGGCCGTGGCGGGTGGTTCCAGATGAGCCGAGACAACGACCAGCACCGGATTTGCCCGATCTGCGAACGACGGCGGGGTGCCGGAAACATGCGTCAGTGACTGAGTCGACCGTGAAACAGGGTTCGCTGTGCAGGGCGAAACGGGCGGCGCTGGTGATGCTCGGCGACACTAGGGCGGAGGGCGCGCGAGGGTGAGCACGACGTGTGGATGCGCGTCGTGGTCGAAGACCCTGACTACCAGCCGGCCTGCCGCTGGGACGGCAACGTGGCGGCCAACTCGATCCGCGGTGTCCCGAAACCCCGGGTGCTGCGGTGGGCGGACTGGACGAACACCGGCAGCTACCTGGAAGGTCGTCGACTCCGCGGCGAGGTGATGACGCTGGCTCCGGGGTCGACCATTGCACCGGACAACGTGCTTCACGACGACCCACAGCTACCCGAATCCTGGTGGAGTGATCTCGACGCGGCGCTGGAAGCGCTCGCGGCGCACCCGGTCAACATGGGCAACGAGCTGCGCGCGGTGCAGTACACGGTCAACGGGGTACAGGCGCACTTCGATGTCGAGCTGCCCTCGGAGATGTTCGCGGACCTGGAGTGGACCACCGCCCACGCAGATCTTCACTGGGGCAACCTGCGCGGCCCGCAGCCGTGCATCCTCGACCGGGAAAGCTGGCGGCCAGCGCCCGCCGGCTACGACACGGCCACCCTCTACTGCAACAGCGTGCTCCACCCGCCCACGGCCCGGCGCCTGCGCGCGAGGCGGGTGTTCGACCCGCGCAGCGGGCAGTTCGCGCTCTTGTTCGCGATCGTCCGGTACCTGTGGGTGGTCGGCGAGGGCAGCGACATCGACCAGCTCGACCGGCCGCTACGTGCGGAAGCTGCCGAGATCCTGGCCGGCCTCGGTGTGCCCGAGCATGTCGCCAAGCGGCGACGGGGACTTCGGCAGCGGGCGCGCGCTACGGCGTGGCGGCGATCTGGTCGATCAGTGCGGCCCACTGTCGGGGGGCCACGGTGAGCGTCGGACCGGTCCTGCGGTCCTTGCTGTCCCGGATGTGGACGAAGCCGGGGTGGCTGAGGTTGACCTCGACGCAGTTGGCGTTGGCGGCGCTGCGGCTGCTCTTGCGCCATCCGGCCGGCGCGGGGTGCACGCCCGGGCCCGGGCGTGTGTCGGGATTCATGTCATCTCCCTGAGCATCTGCTCGATCAGTGCGACCGTATCGTCGGCCTCCAGGGCCGATTGCTGGAGTCTACTCGCAATGTCCTGGTAGGTGGCGATCTCGTCGGGCTCTTCCAGGAACAGGTCGGCGGTCTTGCCTTCCAGCAGCACCGCACCCGGTTCCATGCCGAACTCGATGACCGCGAACGAGCCTTCGACCGCGGCGTGGGCGCCGGCGGTGAACGGGATCACCTGAACCGTCACGTTGGGCTGGCTGGTGGCGGCCTCGATCAGCTGCCGCAGCTGGCGGGCCATCACCGCGCGCCCGCCGACCTCGCGGTGCAGCACCCCCTCGTCCAGGACGGTGATCAGCTGCGGCGGGTCGGGCCTGGTGAGGATCGCCTGCCGGGCCATCCGAGCGGCGACCATGGCCTCGACCTGCCTCGGCGTGACGTCCAGCCCGACGGTGCTGATGACCGCCCGCGCGTAGGCGGCGGTCTGCAGCAGTCCCGGTACGACGACGGGCTCGAAGTTGGTGATCGTGGTGGCGTCCTCCTCCAGCGCGATCTGGGTCTGGGTGGCATCGGTCAGCGCCGAGCCGTAGGCCTGCCACCAGCCCCGGTCGGCGGCGCGCTCGGCCATCTCCAGGTACTCCCGCTGCTGGGGCACCGGCACCTGGTAGGTGTCGAGCAGCTTCTCCACCTCATCGACGGTCATGCCGCGCTTGCCGCTCTCGATGCGGCTGATCGTCGGTCCGGACATGCCGGCTTGCCGACCGGCGTCGTCCACGTTCAGCCCGGCGTTGTTGCGCAGCCGCTTGAGCTCCCGGCGCAACCGCCGTGCCCGGACCGTCGGGCCGGAGCCACCTGCCATCTCCCCCTCCTCACCGAAGCCAGCGGGGACCTGAATCGACGTCACCCCGGCTGGACATGTCGCCTCTCAATGGACTATGTTCCAGTTTTTGTGAAACGTTTCAAACCATGTGACGTCGTGCCTGCCGGGAGGAACGTGCTCATGCTAACGCCGAAACGCTCCACCGCCTGCCCCGCCTATGCCGTGGCTGTGTGAGCGGGTGGCAGTGGTGACCGGGATGGGGTGGACCATCGAGCAGATCAGTTACCGCCTCGTCTGCGATGCACTGCGCCAGGCTCTGCAGGCCGGCCCCAACGCCGCCAGCGGGATCGACTCGATCCGGTACCGGGCTGCTGCCGCGTTGTACACCCTGCTGCTCGACCATCCCCTGGACCAGCGGGGCCGCTGCCGGTCCTGCCGGCGCTGCGGCGCGATGATCAGCCCGCGGCGCCGACCCTGCCGGATCCACCTCAGAGCGAGCTACTGGCTGCTGCGCCAACCCGATGCGCCGGCGGCGCCCTGGCACCTCGCCGATGCCTGAACCCCAGTTGCCCACCAAGCTTCCGGCTGGCCGCCGGTCGAGCACCCCCGACGCTCCTGGCGGCCAGCCGGATCCCAACCCAGCGATCATGCACCCAGCTTCCGCGGCCCAGGCGCTTTGTGATCACTTCCTGACCAACGCCGACCGCGGCGACCACGCCGCCAACGACGAGCTCGTCGCCGAGCTGCTGCGCCGCATCCGCGCCCGCCAGGCCGTCATAGCGGCGTCAGAATAGGGACCTTCCTTGAGACGCCCTTCCTATCTATTGCTCGTCGAGCGCCAGATCGACATCCTCATCGGATACGTCCTCGACCTCCAGACGCTCCAGGATCCGTGCCGTTCTCAGGTCGGCCTTGACGCTCGCGCGATGCAGCTTGTAAAGGGTGTCGCCGTAGCCTCCCTCGACGTCGGCCAGGCGAGCCTCAAGCGCGGCGATACGGCGTTCCAACGTCTGCAGCGAAGCCATGCGCCACCCTAACCTGGATCCCCGACAAGATCACGCGCCGGGC
>JBOHFC010000461.1:0-3709 GCA_050701375.1 Pseudonocardiaceae bacterium | reverse complement strand
AACTCCACCGTCGACCGCAACAAGTCTCGCTGTCTCGGCGCCCGACCCAACGTCACATGATCATCATTCCAGAGCGGTCCGCGCCACCGAGTCACCGACACGCGAAAAACACCAGCCACCTAGCGCCCCGTTGGTTGCGAGGTTCTGACGTTTGTCCTGAGTTTCGGTGCGTGCGGAGATCCTTCTGGAAGCGGGTGTGTGGTGGGGTCAGGCTGCCGTGCGTAGTCGGGCGTGGGCCAGGCGTTGGTCGATGGCCTGGTTGATGGTTCGTAGCGCGGCGCGTGGTTCGGGTGGCGCGTGGGGTTGGCTGTGGGTGGCGAGGAGGGGTTTGAGGACCCGGTCGTGGACTTTGGTGTAGAAGATCGCGAATTGGGTGCCGTCGGGGGTCGGGGTGTAGCGGTGGTGGTCGGGGACGCGGGTGATGAGGCCGTTGTGGCGGAGCCGGGCGAGGTCGTAGCTGGCCTGGTTGAGGCTGTAGGGGGTGCCGAGTAGTCCGGTCATCACGGCGCGGAGGCTCTTGTTGGTGATGTCGGTGACGGCGAACAGCGTGTTGGCCAGGGCGCCGGCCAGGGCTTGGACCCGAGGGTCGCCGAACCGCAGGGCTGGGGTCCTCCTGCCCTGGTCGGTGACGGTGGGCGCTGCGATCCGCTCGAAGGCTGGACTCGCAAGGACCGTGCCCTGGCCGACCCGTTCAGTGTCCAGCAATCGCTGGTTGATGGCACGGGCCTTGACCTGAAGGGCGTCGAGGTTGGGTAGCAGGCGTTGGCGGCCGATGTCGTAGTGAACCGCCCCGGCTTTCATGGAGGCTGAGTTCTCCCGGACTGGGGGGCCGGTGAGGTCATCGTGGTGGCTCGGGGAGGAGATCGTCAACAGTGACGGGCTCTTCGCAGTGGGGGCATGGGCCGCCGTAGCCGATGCGGGTGCAGGGCCGGTTGCAGTCGTGGCACCACTGCTGGGCCAGGTAGCGCTGGTCGCATTCGGGGCAGGTGTAGACGGTGATCTCCCGACGGGGCCGGCCGTCTGGGATCGGGACCGTGGGCTCGATCGGGTGTCGGCGGCGGTAGGCGGTTTGCCGGCAGGCCGGGCTGCAGAACCGCTGCCGGCGCACGGGCAGGAACCCGGTGCCGCAGACCGGGCAGGGTGATGTCGTCACGATGTCGTCACGCAACGGGATCACCCGCGTGGTGGGCGGCTTCGTACTCGACCGGCGGAACGTGGCCGATGCTGCTGTGCAGCCTGGTGGTATTGAACCAATGCACCCAGCTCAGCGTGGCCAGTTCCAGATCATCCACACCACGCCAAGGTCCTTCACGGTGCACGCATTCGGTCTTGTACAGGCCAATCACGCTCTCGGCCAGGGCGTTGTCGTAGGAGTCGGCGACGGTGCCGATGGAGGTTAGGGCGCCGGCGTCGAGTAGCCGGTTGGTGTAGCGGATCGCGGTGTACTGGCTGCCGGCGTCGCTGTGGTGGATCATCCCGTCCACGGTCTGCCCGGCCCGCGCGCGGGTCCACAACGCCATCTCCAGAGCGTCGAGGGGCAGTTCGGTGGGCATGCTCGCGCAGGTGCGCCACCCGACGATGCGCCGGGAGAGCACGTCGGAGACGAACGCGGTGAACGCCATGCCCGACCAGGTCGGCGCGTAGGTAAAGTCGACCACCCACAACTGATTCGGCGCGGTGGCGCTGAAGTCACGTTTGACCAGGTCCGGTGGCCGGACGGCGGCCGGGTCGGGCTTGGTGGTGACGAACTGGCGGCCTCGCCGTACCCCGCGCAGACCGGCCTTGCGCATGAGCCGCTCCACGGCGCAGCGTGGCACCGGCGCTCCATCCACGCCGTCCTCCCGGCGCAGCTGATGCCATACCTTCCGGGCCCCGTACAGGCCCCGGCCGATGTCGGGATCGGAGTGCACCCGTGTGATCTCGGCCAGGACTGCCTCGTCGCGGACCCTCCGCGCCGAAGGAGGCCGGTTACGGGCGGCGTAGTAGGTGCTCGGGGCGATCTTGACTCCGTGCTCGGTGAGCACGCGGCAGATCGGCTCGACCCCGAAGCGATCCCGATGGGCCTGGATGAAGGCCACTACCAGGGCAGTCGCGGGTCGAGCTCCCGCGCGAAGAAACTCGAGGCCGCCAACAGGATCTCGTTGGCGCGCTTGAGCTCCCGGTTCTCCCGCTCCAACTCCTTGATCTTCTTGACGTCCGCGGTGGTGGTCCCTGGCGCCTTCCCGGTGTCGATGGCGGACTGCTTGCACCAGCCGCGCAGGGTGGCCGGGTTGACCCCCACCCGATGCCCGACCCGCTCCACCACCGCGTTAAACGACAGGGACGGATCTTCCTCGCGGGCCTCGGCGACCAACCGCGTCGCCCGCTCCCGCAACTCAGCGGGGTACTTCCTCGGTACTGGCACTGATCCACTCTCCCGTGGCTTCAGAGCCTCCATGAAAGCCGGGGCGGTTCATAGGCGTCGTTGATCACAGTTTCGATGCGCAGGGCGCGGCCGTCTTTGAGGTACTGCTTGGTGCGGGAGTGTTTGTAGAACACGTTGAGGGTGACGCCGTGGGTGTGGCGGTCGATCGCGGTCTTGAACACCCCACCGGCCTTGCGGCCCCGGTGGCGCCCGAAGATGATCTCGACGCTGTCGGGTCGGCCCGGGTCGAGGTTGTCGGCTACCAGGGCTTCGAAGAACGACCGGGCGTGGCGGGGGGCCTGGAACACGATGGTGCGGGAGGTTTCGACCTGGCGCATGGTCAGGTCCCACCAGAACCCGGCGTCGCGGTCGACGGTGGTCAAGGGCAGCGGCAGTCGTGAGGTCCAGCGTTGGAAGAACACCCGGATCGCACCAGGGCCCAATCGGTCGCAGACCGCTTGCAGGGCAGCGGGATCATCACAGCTGGCGAACCCGTTGGACAGCTCGGTGAAACCGATCCCGGCCTGGGTGGCCTGCCGCTTGGCCCATTCATGCCCGTTGACCCATACCTTGATCGGGTAGGGGAAGTAGGAGCAGATCTTGATAAACGCCGGGCCGAAGTCCTCGTCCCACACATACACGTAGAAGACCGTGACCCGCCACTGCTCCTTGGTGAAGGAGAACTGCGGGGCCTTGGCCGGGTCGGTGTCACGCTTGCGGGCGGTCCACACCACCGCGAACTCCTGAGCCACCCCGACCGCGGCGACCTGCGAACGACCGCCGCGGGCCGCCCGATCCAGGTGCGGCCGCATCACCTCGACCTTGCGGTCGCCGCGTCGAAACCGCACCACCGGGATGTGGTTGGCCTCGGCGTATCGCCGCATCCCCTCCCGGAACCGGGCACCGATCTGCTCAAACACCGCCGGCGAGGCGATCGGCATGCCCCGATGCTCATGCAGGAAATACACCACCCCGCCAGAGGTCTGCAAGCGCTGCACGAACCCCGACTGGCGCGCCTCCCAGATTCCGGACACGGGACCTTATAAGGTTCCTTCCGGAATGGAGGGAGATAAATGCCAGAACGGCGCAGGAAGTACACGCCGGAATTCAAGGACGAAGCGGCAAGGATGGTGATCGAAACCTCACGTCCGATCGCTGAGGTCGCTCGGGAGATCGGTGTGCACGAGGGAACCCTGGGGAATTGGGTAGCGAAATATCGAGTCGACCACGCCGGCGAGGAGCCGCCGTTGTCGATCACCGATAGGGCACGTCTCCGGGAGCTGGAGAAAGAAAACCGTGAGCTGA